>JAFYGJ010000012.1:0-31336 GCA_017543275.1 Lachnospiraceae bacterium
GGAAAAGCGTATCCAGGAGCTTGACCGGCTGTTCGTGCGAACCTACGAGGACAATGTATCCGGTAAGCTGAGCGACGAACGTTTTGCCGTGATGAGCAAAGGCTACGAGGAAGAGCAGCAGGACTTGAAGGAAGCGGCAGAAACTCTCCGGAAGGAGATCGAAGTACAGGAACAGCAGAACCAGACTTTAGACCTGTTCATTGAGCGTATTCAGAAGTATTCGGCATTGGACGAGCTGACGCCCTATGCAGCGCACGAGCTCATCAAAGCGATCTACGTGGGAGCGCCGGATAAGAGCAGCGGTAAGCGCCGCCAGAGCGTCCACATCGAATACGATCTGATCGGATTTATCCCGCTTGATGAACTGATGAAGCAGGAAACGGCATGACCAATGCCATGCCGTTCCAATAATACGCCAAAACAGTCTTACGGGTGGCGGCGCCCGCCCCAGCCCTTGACAGAACTCCCGGAATCGGGTACACTGAATGGATGCAGACACTCAAAGTTTTTGCAAAATCATATTCACAGAGGTCTCATGCATGAAAAACCTGATTCTGTCTTTCAATATTATACTTCCGCTGTTTTTATGCATTGCACTTGGCTACTTCCTTCGGCGCATCAAACTGCTTTCGGATGAGACGGTCCAGGCGCTGAACAAGCTGACCTTCAAGGTCTTTCTGCCGGTCTACCTCTTCAACAATGTCTATTCCACGAATCTCTCACAGGCGTGGAACGGAAAGCTGGTGCTCTTCTCGGTTCTCGGTGTTGTCGGACTTTTCCTTCTGTTGCTTCTTGTGATCCCGCTTCTTGAGAAGGATCCGAAGAAGCGCGGCGTCATGATCCAGGGCATTTTCCGAAGCAATTTCGCGCTGTTCGGACTGCCGCTCGCAATCTCCCTCTGCGGCGAAGAAAAGGCCGGTCCGACCGCGCTTTTAGTGGCGCTGATCGTCCCGGTCTACAATGTGCTTGCGGTGCTCGCTCTGGAAATCTACCGCGGCGGAAAGCCCAATGTCCTGAAAATCCTCAAGGGCATCGTCACCAATCCGCTGATTATCGCATCGCTGATCGGCATCATCCTGAATATACTGCCATTCTCCCTTCCGGAGTCCATCGTAAAGGCCTGCTCCGATATCGGGAAAGTTGCGACTCCGCTGTCCCTTGTGGCGCTCGGCGGCTCCTTTGTTATCAGCGAGGTTCGGAAAAACCTGCGTCCGCTTCTCATCGTTCTATTAGGGAAGCTGATCATCTCGCCGCTTCTCTTAGTTGCAATTGCCGTCCTTTTAGGCTTCCGCGACGAAACCCTCGTCCCGGTGATGATCATGTTCGGCGCTCCGATTGCCGTGTCTTCCTACCCGATGGCGCAGCAGATGGATGGCGACGGTGAGCTTGCGGGCCAGCTCGTGGTCCTGAGTTCCGCGCTCTGCATCCTGACCATTTTCCTCTGGATCTTTGCGCTGAAGCAGCTGGGACTGATCTGAGCCGACTGACCCATTTGGGGACAGGTACCAACGGGTCAATTTCAGATACTGCCGCTATGGGACAGGCTGTTTTTCCCGAGTCAAGGGTAATGAGTTTGCATCTTCGGTGTATTGGAACCTACGCCGAAGAAGGATACCCATCTCGCAGGCGAGTTATCGTGACTGACCCACCCGGTACCTGTCCCCGAATGGGTCAATACTCTTACTCCAGCATTCCGTATGCCACCGCACGTACCCGCATGTGGTGGTATTCTTCGTTGTTGGGGAAGGTGTTGTGCATATAGACGACCGAGAAGTGGTTCGTCGGATCGATCGAGGTCCAGGTGCCCGCTGCGCCGGTCCAGCCGAATTCGCCGGGTGTGGAGTTCGAGACGCCGCCGATATCCATCATCACGCGGACGCCGAGCCCGTAGCCGTAACCGTCAAGGTAGGTGTTCCGGAACTCCGAAAGCTGAGTTTTATTCAGCATGTTCGCACGCAGAAGGTCGATCGTATTCTTGCCGATGATCCGCTTTCCGTTATATATGCCGCCGTTTGCCAGCATCTGCGTGAAGATCGCGTAATCCCTGAGGTTCGAGAACAGACCTGCGCCGCCGGCTTCGTACACGGCATCCGGCTCGTGGCGGTCGTCCATCATGCCCTTCATCGGCTCGTAACTGCCGTCGTCGTTGATGTGGTACAGAACCGTCATGTCGCTCCGCTCTTCTTCGCTGCGGTAGCGGTAAGCGGTATGGGTCATGCCCAGCGGATCGAAGATTTCCTTCTTGAGGAACTCGCCGACGGTCATACCGGAGCATTTCTCGATCAGCGCTGCAACCATTTCATGACCGAAACCGTAGAGCCAGTGCTCGCCCGGATCGAAGCGGGCCGGTACAGCGCCCATTGCCTTCACATCATCCTGCAGCGTATACTTGCCATTGTGTTCTTTCGCGAGCCGGTCACGGATTTCATTCATCGCCTTGTCTGTCGGATGGTCCGAAAGCCGCGAAGGATAAGGGTATCCGCAGGCCATGTTGAAGGTATCCTTCACACGGATCGGACGCTTCGCGGGCCGGATGTTCCAGCCGCCGTTTCCGAGATATTCCGCCACCTGCGTATCCTTATACTCGGGATAATAATCATAATAGGGATCATTCAATGCAAATTTGCCGCGCTCAAACAGAATCAGGGCGCCGGTGCAGATGATCACCTTGGTCATACTGAACAGCCGGAAACGGGTATTCTCGTCGAGCTTCCGTCCGCCTTCGATGTCCATCATGCCCTTGTAGCCTTCATAGAGCACTTCCCCGTCCTTCATCACGATGCAGCCGCAGCCGGGCACGTGATTGTCCGCAAAATCCTGAAGAAGCGCATCCATATCCTTCACTGTCGACATAAAACACCTCCTGTGTCATTTTCTTGTTTCAATTATGGCACAGGAGGCTTGTTTTTTCAATACTTTTCAAGGTTTAAATCCACTGACTTTTACTCCAGTTCATCAAAAACCGTGCTGCTCTTTTTCTGCTGCAGCCGAAGCCAGTAACCGGCGATCATCGAGGACAGCATGGTCGTCAGGATCAGCACCGTAAAGAACTCAACACTGATGATATCGTAGGAATACGCTACCGTCGCGAGTACGATCCCCGGACCGCCGCGCGCATTCATCGTGACAGCGAAATTCAGCCGCGTATTCATCCGAAGCTTTGAGAAAAGCAAAAGGAGGAAGGTCCCCGCAAATTCCAGCCCGAACGCGATCACGAAGAACAGCAGGAAGCGCGGCCAGGAGAAGTCGTGAATCACATTCAGCTGGATGCCGACCAGCGCGAAATAAATCGGGATGAAAAAAGAGAAGGAGAAATTCTCCAGGTAATGCATGCGCGTTTTCGTGGTCTCGGAGGTGCCGAATACTGCCTTTACAAGATAGCCGACGATGAACGCGGAATACATGATATTGACGCCCGCAAGGTACAGAAGCCCGCATACAAGAAGCAGCACGACGAAACTCAGCGTGTAGAATACGTTCGCCGGAAGCTCCTTTCTGATCGCCCGTACATGGCGGGAAATCAGAACGATAACAGCAAATACGCCGAGTGTCACGGCGACGACCAGAATCATCTCCCCAAGCCGTACTTCGCCGGACTGGGCGATCCGTGTCGCGACATTCAGAAGCACCCAGAGACACAGGTCCTGGAATGTCGAGACTGTCAGCACCGTATTCGCGAAGTGCGTATTCATGATGCCCATGTCAAAGAAAATCTTGGAAATAACGGGGATGGAGGTGATCGCGATCCCGATCGCAAAGACAATTCGGTAGGCAGTCACATTGCCGATCGAGCCGATGTAATACTGCTCGAACATTGAGAAGAAGGGAATGCTCCCAAGCATCGGCAGGATTGTCGCCCCGGCAAATACAAGTCCGATCGTACGGATATTGGATCTGTCGATCCGGACATCCGTGTTATAGCCCGACAGGAACATCAGAAAGATCAGGCCAAGCTGATAAAAGATATTCAGGACTTTTCCTTCTTCCGGATAACTCTGGAAAATACCGCTGATGAAATTCGGGAAGAATATAAAAAGGCAGCTTGCCCCGAAGAGCATGCCGCCCAATATTTCGCCGACCACACGCGGTCCTTTGATTTTTTCAAGAAGCGTCCCGAAAAGAAACGCCGAAAGCAAAAGAAGTGACAGCGCGATCAGCGTCACGATAATTTCATGTTCCGATAAAGTGGCAAGCTTCATACCCCGGTACCCCCGTCCCTGAATCTACAGGGATTATAGCACCATGTAAGGGCGGAGACAATCTGTTTTATCGAACCGGTTTGATATTCAGGTTCACGCCTAAAACGTCTTCCGAATCGACAATGGTCCAGCTGGAGCCGGGATAGATTCCGAGCGTACGGTTCGAATCGTAGCCATCAGCCGCAAGCTCCTCGATAATCGCGTCGCGCTTATCGCCTACTTCGAAGCCGATATGATGCACACCGTTTCCGTGCTTGTCGAGAAACTCCTGGAAAGAGCTCTCTCCGCCGGCCGGCTGATGCAGCTCAATCACAAAGCCGGGCATCGCGATATCCGCAACCAGAAGGTCACAGGAAACCGGCTTTCCGCGGTAGGTGTAGTGTTCGTTTCCCTGAAGGTGGCGCTTCTGAATCTTCGGCACTTCAATCCCCAAAAGTTCCGCCCAGCCTTTGGCTGCGGCTTCGATATCGGCAACAACAATATTGATCTGGGCAAAGCCCTTCTGATCTACGTGGGTATTCATAATCTGTCCTTTCTGTGATGTTTTATGGGAAGGCCCTGAGCCATCCCAAGCCGAGGGGTATGGGTATCCTTCCAAGGAGACCTGGAACCGTCTCCGAAGAAGGGTACCCATCCCGCAGGCGAGGGCCGAAGTTACAGTTCCCCGATACCCTTGATACGGTAGCTCACAAAGGCGAACCTGCTGCTGTCCGGCGACCAGGAATTGACGTTGATCGTCCCCTGTCCGCCGAAAAGCTTCACGATGGTACGGACATCAGAGCCGTCCGCATTCATCAGGCGCAGTTCCACATGCTTGTGCGGCACATGCTCGTTCGGCTTCAGGTCGCCTTTCTTGTAGGCGATCATCACAACCTTCTCCCGGTCCGGCGAAATATGCGGGAACCAGGTGTTCCAGTCCTCATCGAAGGTCATCTGAGTCTGCTCCGAGCCGTCCGCCTTCATCCGCCATGCCTGCATCAGGCCGCTGCGGCAGGAATTGAACCAGATGTATTCGCCGGCAGAATCGTATTCCGGGCCGTCATTCAGGTCATGCGCGAAGGTCAGCCGCGTTTCAACGCCGCCTCCGACCGGAACCGTGTAAATATCGAACTCTCCGTCGCGGCAGGCGCAGTAAGCCAGCGTCTGTCCGTCCGGGGAAATTCCATGCAGGTAGCTCGGCGCAAGCGGTGTAATAAGCCGCGGCACGCCGCCCGTAATCGGAAGCGTATACACACGAGACTGGTGGTCTTCCTTCGTTCCGTGGCTGACACAGAGGAGCGTTCCGTCCGCGCTGATCACATGGTCATTGTTGCAGCGGTCCGCATAACCCGAATCGGCCATGATATCCTCTCCGGTCTCAAGATCATAGCGCCAGATCCGGCCTTCGCTGTTGTAATAGAGCGCCTTTCCGTCCGGCGACCAGTTCGGTGCCTCGATCACCTTGTCATACTCCTTCAGGACTGTGCGCTTCCCGGTCTCAAGGTCATAGATTTCCAGGATCGATTCGTCATCGTCCCGGTACCAGGGATTGCTGTACTTTGATAAATCTGCCATTATGTTCCCCTTTCCTGTAAGCATTTATGTTTTCCCTTCCGCACTGCGGAAGAGTCGGGTCCAGATGTTTCGAAAAACCTGCTCCTGATTTTCGGCTGCAGCCGGTCAGTCCGCGGTCAGTTTTCCTTTTTTTACACGGATAAAGACCGGGATTGCCAGCGCAAGCGAGGCGAAAAATACAATTCCGCTGAACAGGAGGTAGCTCTGCCTCACCCCAAGCCAGTCGATGATCACGCCGCCGACCGTACTCCCGAGAATCGCGCCAAGTCCTGTCTGCACCAGACAGAAGGCGCTCTGCCCTTCGGAGTCCCTGCCGACCCGTATCGTCCTGTAAATGAACTGGGTGCAGGCGAAATACATCGCCATATAGGTGATGCCGTTCATTGCCGCCGAGATAATAAATACCGGCATGGATCCAAAAGACGTGATAAAAAGCTTGACACCGGAAAGGATTCCGGCGAGTGCAACAACCCGGAGTGCGCCGAACTTTTTCGTCAGCTTCCGGATCAGCAGGAGAACCGGCACCTCCGAAAGCGCCGACACGCACTGAATAATGCCGATCGAATCCTGCCCGAGTCCGAGTTCATTCGCATAAACCGGCAGGAACATGTTGAAATACAGGCCCAGCATGACCAGAAACGCGAATATAAACACATAAATGATTGCCCGGTCTTTGAAAATCTCCTTCAGCCGGAAGATCGCAAGAAAATCGATTTTACGTGTGATTCCCTCGGGTTTCGGCAGACGGTTTTCGGACTTCGGCAGAAATAGCACAATCAGAAGAAGCACGAGATACATGCTTCCGGCAAGCGCGAACGACAGGGCAGGCCGCTGCTTCAGAAAAGGCCCGACTGCCAAAACGACAATCGCATAGCCGATCGTTCCGCCGAGCCGGATGTAAGCGTAGTTGAAGCGCTTTTTGTCGGCATTCCGGATGACAATCGAATCAAGCATCGGGACGATCGAAGTGGCAAAAAACGCAAGAAGAAATGCTGAGAGTGCGAAATTCCAGAAGCTGTTCCCAAGATAATAGGTCTGCAAAGCCAGAACCATACCCGCAAGAATGATCACGGCAAAGGTCTTCGCTTTCCCGGTTTCGTCTGCCCGTTTGGCCCAGAGCGGCTGAATAAACAGCGCAGAAAGACACGAAAACAGACCCAGTATCCCGATCTGCGTCGAGCTGAGTCCGTGCTGGGTATAATACATGCTTAGAAACGGCGAGTAAAGCGCCGTTGCAACGTAAATGAAAGTGCTGATCATCAAGAGATGAACAAATGAGCAGCCCTTTTCATCCTTCCCGTCCATATGCAGTTGTCTCACGATCCATTTTGTTGAGACTACCATAACACCGGACAGGAAAGCTGTCAAGCGGGTTTTTTGCTGAACTCGCCTGCGAGATGGGTGTCCCTACTGCTCATACCCGTATGCCCTGACCGGTTCCTCTTCATCGAAAGGATAATACATTACGCCCTCTTTCCAGCCGAGATACACACCGTCCCGGTCTGCAGTATATCGAACCGTATAGATGCCGGGGGCACTGTCAGGCTTGACATTCCGCGGGTCCACAACGGTCTTCTCGTATTCTTCAATCAGTATACCGGAAAAATCATAAACACGGCAGACCTGCATCCTGTTTTTGGGAGTTATCCCGTCTTCTTCCTCCTCAAAAGCGATGATCCGGTCCTCCGTAAACTTCGCCTTGCGCCACCACTGGTCTCCCACAGCCAGTATTTCTTCTGTCTTTTTCTCAGGATCGGCCCGGACCAGCAGGATGTCTTCGGGATCTTCGAACTCAAGCAGATAAATCTCTCCGCTGTCTGCTGCCCAGAACTGCCATGCGCTGAAAGCGTCGGATTCCAGAAGAATCTCCGGTTCTTCTCCCGGACGCCAGCGGGACAGCGTATAGGAATATGTCAGTGTCTTTGGTTCCGCCGAACCATCCGGATTGTCAAATTTCTCCCCGGACTGCAGAATATACAGGTAGTCTCCGTATGGCCGGACCAATACTCTCTGCCGGTACATATCCTCATATGTTTCATCCAGTATCTCTTCTGCCAGGATCAGGCTGTTCTCCTGACCGGAAGTATTGACCGAATCCGGAAGTTTCCACGCTGAGATGATCGCGTGATCCGTATAGCCCTGTACGCCGGTAAATTCACCGAACTCTGCCCGGTTCCAGACTGCAGAGCTCTGTACGATGATCACATATCCGTTCAGAAAGAAGCAGTCTGTATTCATCGGTTTGCTCTTTCCGATGTTTGGATCACTAATCAGGCTGTGCTCAATTTTCCATGGTGCCAGTCGTTTTTCCGTATCAATGTCGAGGCAGCCGATATGAGTCTCCGTCGAATCCATCGTTTTGTCCCAGAAATACCAGACCACACCATCCTCCGCGAACAGACTGCGGATCCTGTTCGCACATAAGAAAGCACTGCAATTTTCCGTATTATGTTCACATGCAGGGTTGCTGCAGCAAAGCCGGACATCTCCGCTCGTTTTATCGACACAGTACAGGAATACACCGGACGACATTTCCGGCGCTGATTCTGTCGGAATCATTGTCCGTTTCCGGGCATAGTAAATCCTGTCGTCCTCCGCAGCAAATGCATGTTCATCGTTGAGATACCAGTCATAATAGGCGAATTCCAGGACCGCCGGATCGCTCACGAGTCCTTTCGGAACCGGAATCACGCGCGGCGGTTTGGGTTCATATGGGGTTTCTGTGCTTTCCGAAGGAGACCCGCTTTCCGAAACCTCCGTCGCTGCCGCTGTTTCACTGCTCCCGAATATTTCCTGATCGTCAATCAGCGTAGGTTCCTCTTCTTTTCTGCAGGAAATCAGAAGGAATGCTGCAGATACCAGTGCTGCCATGATCCAGATCTTCTTTTTCATCGAATTATGATGTCCTTTCTGTGCTGTCCCCGTGCGGTTTGGCTGTATATTGTTTTGCACCTTTCTCTATAAACCGTCAAATAAATACTATCGGTTTCACAAAAACATCACCGGGGAATTGTTTCTCTCAGTGATGTTTTTTGCAGAATGATATGAATTGCCATCAGCACCTGATCGGTTTCAGGATGCAGAAGCCCTGCTGTCCGTTCCCGATAAGCGTTTCAGTTTTCCCGGCTGCTTTCGGGAATCAGCGCACGATCGAGTCCGATCGAACGGCACATGTCCAAAATGGCGTCTTCATTGAGCATATAACCGAGACCGTCCGGGCCGTCAGCGTACTCGTCTCTTGTATGGGTATAGGCGCAGATCCCGTACGGTGAATTCCAGATCACGAGGAAGCGCCCGCCGGACGAGAGCGCGTCAGCCCAAGTCCGCATATCGTCCGTGAACACACTGTCCGCAATCTCCTTCGCGTTGGAGCCCGTAAAATATGCTCCCGGCGGGTCGTTCCAGTCTATCTCCGTGTACAGCCTCGGAAACGTGAAATGCTCGCCGTCAAAGCAGTAAGTCTCGCTATAATACAGGTCGTCAATCCCTGCGACTTCGAATAAATACCCGCCGTAGAGAATCTGCCCGGTCTCCGAATCCACATTTGCCCACAAATAATCGGAATACTGCAGGCGGTGTTCAATCTCTTCATCCGAAACAGGAACGCCGGAGTCCGAGTAAAGGCCTTCGTAAGGGTTTTCGTAAGTTTCCGGCTCTGATGACGTGCTCTCCTCGGGTTCTGTGCTCTCTTCGGCAGTGCTTTCCTCTGCCGCAATCGCCCTGCCGTTCGGGTCTCCGGTAAACAGCCTGAATTCCTCCGGCTGCCCGATCCGGCTCGAAAAAGAGTTGCCGCCGGAAGCGGGAAGATAGGCAATGTTTTCGAGATAGAACCAGCCGTCCGAGAGGAGGCAGAAATTGCGGAAATACTGTCCGGCTTCTGCGGATTCCGAATCCGCCCATTCCGCAACATCCGACGTGTAGTCGAGTCCGAATGCCTCATAAGCCGCTTTCTGCGTCTCCCCGGAGTCCTTGTAATACAGAGAAATCCGTTCCTGAATCTCCTGCTCTGAGAGTCCGGTAAAGTACCGAAGGTCCATCGGATCGCCGGTCTCAAGGCTGAAAACCCAGGAACGCGCAGATCCCCAGCCGTGGGCGCCGCCCGCCACATAGCCGGTAAGATAGCCGGAAACGCTGATATAGTCTTTCGCGATAATCACATCGCCGATCTCATACTGATAATACAGCACTCCCGGTTCGGATCTGCCGTACTCGTAGTTTCCTTCCGTGTACTGCGCGATCACCGCATTGATCTTATTGAGGATTGCCGAATATTCCCCGTCCTTCCGGGAAAAACGGACCGTATCAATCGAGATTTCCGCATCCATTCCCTCATAGCGGTCCTCTTCGCTGTACAGAAGCGCGTCCCGTTCAATCACGATCTCACTGTCCGAAAAGTCTTCTTCCTTCGGTTTCATGAAATAAGCTTCCAGGAAGCTGCTGTTATCGGTCACACCGTCCATCCGGTCTTCCAGAAGCAATATCAGCGTCTCGTATCCGCCGAAGCTATATACCGCACGATGTCCCTGTACATCCAGAAGATCTCCGCCCAGTTCGATTTCATAGGTACTGCTGCCCTGTTCGGAAAGGTCTTCGCCGATGACAGTCACTTCGATGCCGGTCGGCATACCGCTGTCATAAAGAAGGTGTGCCTTCAGGTGCTGCCGGACCGAAAAATCCTCGCCCGGCGCCAGCACACAGGCTTCATGCGTCATGCTGACGTCGCTGTGCTTCCTGACATGATAAAGCATCAGTCCGGGTTCGCCGGTTTCTGTCAGTACCACACTGATTTCCGTCACCGGCGAATCATAACGTCCTGCATCAAGGCCGGGAATCTCAAGCGTTTTCGAATACAGAAACTCTGCGCTGTCCTGTGTCAGTCCGTACAGTTCTGCCGTAAAAGCGCCGTTCCATGAAATCCCCTGTTCGCCGTAAATCACCAGGAGTTCCTTTATGCCGTCCCCGGTGAAATCCCAGATGAATGCCGATACGATGCCCTCTTTATTGTACACGGAATAGTCCCTGTCCCGGTATTCCTCATAGGTCTGTTTTGTCTCGATTTCGCCGCTTTTCGGGTTCCAGGAATGTTCATAACGATACACCGAACCGTCTGCGCCTATCCCGTAATTGACCTGAAGCGGATTGAAAATACCCTTCTCGGGAATCAGCTTCTCCTCCAGGAATTTTTTATACCGATCGAGCACCTCATCATCGGAAAGCGAAGCCAGGTCCACGGTCTCCGGCTCGGTTTCCGTTTCCGGTTCTGTTTCTGTGGGGCGTTCCGTTTCAGTCGTGCTGCTTTCTTCTTCCTCCGTACCGGACGGTTCGGTCGATTCCGGCTGCGCTGAAGTCGTCGAAACTTCGCTTTCTTCCCGATCCGTCTCTTCCGTCTGAAGCTTTGCCAGGCTTTCCTGGATCTTTTCTTCCCGAAGCTTCAGCCCGCAGCGCGCCGCCATCACGCCGCCGAAAACAAGGCCCGCGGTAAGAAGCGCGGACGCGGTGATGATCAGGATTTTTCCGCCGGCAGAGGCCAGGAAACCGCCTGACTTTTTTGCCGGCGGTTCTGGCGGGGCAGGATTCTTCGGCGGCGCCGTGTACGGCTGCTGGGCCGGATTCTCCTGCTGCGCCGCATGAATCTGTACCGGTTCCCCGCACCGGGTACAGAATTTCTGTCCCTCTGTCAGGCTGTTTCCGCATTTTCTGCAAAATGCCATCTCATTCTCTCCCAAAAAATCATTGCCCGGAGTTTTCAGCATCCCCGGCAGATATTTACCGGGGAGCTGTCAGCTCCGGGCATACGAAATATCAGTAGTTCTCTTCCCGCAGTTCAAAATAGCTCTGCGGATGTGCGCAGACCGGGCAAACTTCCGGCGCCGCAGTTCCGACCACGATATGGCCGCAGTTCCGGCATTCCCAGACCTTCACTTCGCTCTTTTTGAAGACTTCCTGCGCCTCGACGTTCCGAAGAAGCGCGCGGTAGCGTTCCTCATGCTGCTTTTCGATCTCCGCAACCCCGCGGAATTTCGCCGCAAGCTCCGGGAATCCCTCCTCCTCGGCGGTTTTCGCAAAGCCCGCATACATATCGGTCCACTCGTAGTTTTCTCCGGCAGCAGCCGCAAGAAGGTTCTCCGCCGTCGTTCCGATTCCGTCAAGCTCCTTGAACCAGAGCTTCGCATGTTCTTTTTCATTATCCGCTGTCTTCAGGAACAGTGCAGAAATCTGCTCAAATCCGTCCTTCTTCGCCTTCGAAGCAAAGTAGGTATACTTGTTTCTCGCCTCGGATTCGCCAGCAAAAGCCGCCAAAAGATTCTTCTCCGTCTGTGTTCCCGCATATTTGTTCTGTGCCATCGTGATGCCTCCTTTTTCCGTGTTTTTCAGTACTTTCATCATAATGTCATTCCCGCCGTATGTCAAGCACAAAGACAGGTTGCGGGACCAGGTCCGCCGCGCCACTTTTCCCGAAAGTGGTACAGTGAATCTGGCCCCGCATACTGTCCTGTCCTGTATACTTTACTTTGTATAAACGACTGAGAACTTCTTTCCGTCCTTGCTGAAGAGAATTTCTTCTTCGCCGTTGATCAGGATATAGTCCTCACCGCACTGGAAGTCCATAACGTCCTGGTTGAGGCCGCGGACCTGCTCGGGCTTGTCGCCGGATGTCAGGTAGAGTTCATTGTCTTCGATAAAGACGAAGGTCTTCCCGGCAAACAGCGCAGCGGTATTGAACCAGGGATTCGCCGCATCGGAAAGCATGGTCTCCTTGCCGTTCTTCAGTGCAATCAGCTCGTCGTCCGTATTCTCATAGAACACTGTCTTGCCGTCTGCCGAGATAATGAAGTTCCAGCAGTCTTCATCCACCAGAAGCTCCGGTTCGGCGCCGTCCTTTGTGCCGTTGATCTTGTAAAGGTTCTTTTCGTCATCGCGGTAGAAAACCGTCTTGCCGTCCGACGAGAGGAAAGCGCTGTCTACGTGCTTCACCACACGGTTGGCCTCTGCCTTGGCATTTACATAGTACATGGTTCCGTCCACAATGTAGAAGCGGTTTGCAAAGGAATCGAAATTCAGCATGGTCCCGAAAATCTTCTGCGAGCTGTTTCCGCCGTAGTAATTGTCTCCGTACTTCTGAACCAGATCCGGGCTTGAAGTGGACAGCACCTTTGTCGCTGCTTTTCCGTCCACCGAAAGGAAAGTCTTGTCATCGTTCATAAACAGGACTTCATTTCCGCTCTTGTTGAATCCGCAGTTGATGGAGCTCTCGGACGAGCACAGGATTTCTTCCTTGGAACTGTTCAGGCCCTTTCTGACAACGAGGCTGCTCTTTTCGCCTTTGGAGCTGTAGTTCTCGTAATAGAGATATTTTGCACCGTCCGAAATAAACAGCGGAAGATTGTTCTTTCCAAGCTCAATGCTCTTCTTGCCGTCCCAGACATATCCGCGGGAGTTTCCGTCGTTGTCTGTCAGGCTGTAACCGATTGCAGAGCCGTCCGCAGCAGTGATCACATTGGCAAAAGTCACTTTCTTCAGCATTCCCTCATCGCCGATGATCGTTTCCTTCCCGTTCTGATACAGCACCAGCGAGTCATCCGTACTGTACACGAAATTAATGCCGCCGTTGCCGACAAAGGTATAGAATGTGAAATCCTTATCATCCAGGTTCGGAAGGCTTGACGTCTTCTTTCCATCAAAGAGGAAGAACTCGCCGTCGTTATAAATAATCGCTCCGGTATTATAACGGTTGGTGTAGACCGCATCGGTCTTCTCATCATTCAGAAGATCATTCACATCCGCATCCGCTTCCGGCGCTGCATAAAGATAACGGCCGTCATACAGCGAGAAAATCTTCGGCGAATCTCCGCCCGACGAACCGGCGGACATTCCGCCGCTCAGAAGCTTCGGCAGGAAAATGACTGCCAGTACCGCCAGAAGAATCACTGCGGCCGCTGCTGCTCCGATGATAATCAGAAGCTTCTTGTTGATCGGCTTCTTCTCCTTCGGCGCTCGCTTCGGAGCCGGCTGGGGTGCGGGCTGCGGCGCAGGCTGCGGGCCTTCCGGATTCACCGGTCCCGGCTGCGGGCCCGGATCATAATACTGCTGCTGAACCTGAGGCTGTTCCGTATAGCCGTAATTCTGCGGCTGGGCACTCTGCGGCTGCATCGGCTCGGCATTTACCCGGGCGCCGCACGACGGGCAGAACAGGCTGCCGTCGTCTATTCTCGATCCGCAATTCTCACAAAACATTCTCATACCTCCCTTGTATTTGTGATTCATTTTCTTCTTCATCCCGGCAGAAACCGGTGTTTTTCATTCGAACAAAATTATTCTACCATCACAATCAGCATTTGACAATAGAAAATCACAACTTCTTGGCGCGTTTGGACAGGCGGCATACCGTCTCCACCTCCACCGTCTGCGAAAACTGGTCCACAGGCTGCACCTTCTCCACACAGTACCCGTACTGCTCCGTGAGGATCCGGAGATCGCGGGCAAGCGTCGCAGAGTCACAGGAGACATAGACGACGCGCAGAGGCTGCATCCTGCCGATCGTTTTCAGGCATTTTTCGTCGCAGCCTTTTCGCGGCGGATCGACGGTGATTACATCGATCTGTTCCTCCGGGTGTGCTTCATACCACTCAGACAGAACTTCTTCCGCTTTTCCGACAAAGAATTCCGTGTTCGTAAAACCGTTCAGGCGGGCGTTTTCGCGTGCGTCTTCGATGGCCTGCGGAATAATCTCGACACCATAGACTTTCTTCGCCTTTCGGGCGAGGAAAAGGGAAATCGTTCCGATGCCGCAGTAGAGGTCCCAGACTGTTTCGTTTCCTGTAAGATCTGCATATTCCAGCGCCAGATTGTAGAGGACTTCGGTCTGCACCGGATTGACCTGATAGAAGCTCTGCGGCGAAATCCGGAAACGCACGCCGGAAAGCAGGTCCAGAATGACCCCAGGACCGGTTATTTGCCGCGTTTCGGGCCCGAGGATCGTGTTTCCGCGTGTTTGATTGATATTCAGCGAAAGGGCCTTAAAACCCGCAATTTCCGCACACAGCGCAGTGCTAAGATCTGCTGTATGTGGGACCGATTCTCCGTTTGCAACGAGGCAGACCAGGATTTCGCCCGTGTGAAAGCCCTTCCGAAGAAGTACATGGCGGATCAGTCCGGACCCGTCCCGTTCGTCATAGGGTTCAATCCCGAAGTCTCTCATCCACTGCTTTACGATCCGGAGAATATCCCCGAACTCCGGCGGTGTCAGGAGGCAGTCCTCTGATTCGATGATATCGTGCGAACGGCCCGCATAGAAGCCGCAGACCAGGTCCCCGGCTTTATTCCGCCCGAATGGCACCTGCGCCTTATTGCGGTAATGCCAGGGCTCCTCCATCCCGACACAGGGAAGGACCGGAACGGACAGTCCTCCGATCCGCTGCAGGTTGTTCTGCACTTTCCGTGTCTTGAACTGAAGCTGCGCCTGATAATCCATCTCCTGGATCTGGCAGCCGCCGCAGCGGCGCGCAATCGGACAGCGCATCGGAATGCGGTCAGCGGAAGGCGCAAGAATCTCCAGCGCCTTCCCGTAGCCGTAATTCTTTTTCAGTTTTGTCACAACAGCGCGCACCCGATCCCCGGGCATCGTATCTTTGATAAACAAAGGGAAGGCGCCGGCTTTTCCGATGCCTTCCCCTTCGGTTGTGAGGTCGGTGATTTCCACCGTCACAAGATCGTTTTTCTTCAGCATTTTACTCTCTCGATGTTTTCCGGATATTCGTTCCGAGGAAGCGGTTTACGCCTAAAAATTCTGTCGAAGCAGTCTTGGAGAATTCCTCAACCATGATTTCAAGCTTCGCATCCGCGTCATCCGCATAATACAGCGCCACAGCCTCCATCAGGGACGGCATCTTGGGAGAGCCGTATTCCAGCTTCCCCTGGTGGGAAAGAATGCAGTGCAGAAGCTCGTTCTGAAGCTTCTCCGGGAAACCGCCCAGTTCTTCCATCCGAGCCTTGACCATGCCGTAGCCGATCACGATATGCCCGACAAGCTGGCCTTCGTCCGTGTAATCATTCTCCGGGAAATCCGAAAGCTCGCGGATTTTTCCGATGTCGTGGAAAATCGCCGCCGCAAGCAGCAGGTCCCGGTTCAGCATCTGATACTGCAGACTGAAGAAATAGCAGGTCTGCGCGACCCGGAGTGTGTGCTGCAGGAGTCCGCCCATAAAGCCGTGGTGCACGGCCTTCGCCGCCGAATGCAGTTTAAACTCGGCGATGAATTTCTCATCCTTCACAAAGAAGGATTCCAGAAGCTCGCGAAGCTTCGGGTGCTCAACCTTGTTGATGAGCCACATCAGCTCATCGTACATCTTGTCGATGTCCAGACCCGATGCGGGGATGTACTCCTTCTGGTCGTATTCGCCCGGGTTTGCTTTCCGGATGCGGCGGATGTTGAGCTGCGGCGATCCGTTGTAGTTGATCACATCGCCTTCGACCAGGATGAAATCCATGCTTTCGAAGTTCTCGATGCTGTTTGTGAGGTCCCAGACCTTGCCGTCGAGCTGCCCGGTTTTGTCCTGCAGCTTCAGCGAATAATAGGTCCGCCCGTTTTTCGTGGTCCCCGTGACTTTCTGCCTGCACAGAAGAATCTGGGAAATGTGCTGGCCTTCATGAATGTCTTTGACGTAAAGCATGTATGAATTACTCTTTCTAAACCGGCTTCCCGGTAAAACTATCTTCTTTCGCCCGGCGTAACCGGGATTTCCAGCGGTTCGTAGCCTTCGGGGCCGCGTCGCTCAATGCTGATAATGATTTCCTTCCCGGGCTCCACGACGTCCATCCACAGAAGGAGCATATGGTTTGTATTCACGGAGCCCGCGTCAACCCGGACGATCCGGTCTCCCGGCAGAAGTCCCGCATTGTAAGCCGGGCTGTCCTGCGTCACTTCCTGGATATACAGGCCGGCCGGAATGCCGAGAGCATCGCTTTCGTCCGAGGAAACGTCGACGCAGCGGATCCCGAGGTAGGCTGTCCCCGCGCCGGAGCACATGTCTTCCAGGAGGTACTTCATCGGGCTGATGCCCCAGGCAGTCAGGATTGCGCCTTCGGTACAGCTTTCGTCCGAAACAATTCCAATCAGCTCATTGTTATCATTCAGCAGAATACCCTGCTCTCCCGGATAATGCAGCATGCCGGTGGAGATTTTCTGCACATAACCGTCCACAGTCGGCCGGTACTGCTCCACATAGGAAATGAAGCCCTCATTCAGGCCGGAACCGGCATTTTGCGAAAAGCCGGAGAACCAGACGCGGTCTGCTATCGAAACCGTCAGCGAATTGCCAAGAGAAATCACCTCATAGCGCCCAAGAAGCGCCGCTTTCTGGGCACGCAGCACCGCAAGTCCGCTGATGCCGTCCCCTTTCTGGAATTCGGCCGCACAGGAGATGCCGTCCACCTGAATTGTAAGGGTGGTCCCGGGCGCATCGAGTCCGAAGGCACGCGTCAGGATCAGTACATATTCGGAGGTTTCCGCGATGATCACACCGTAAAGCTCGCGTTTCTGCTGAATTGCAGCCGAGAACCAGTCGGTCGCGCCGGTCTCCCGGACCGTAATCAGCGCAACTGCCCTGCGGATTTCGAAGGCACGTTCCGAGAGTTCCTTCACAGGAGACTCCGTCTCAGTTTCGGAGAGAGACGCATTCTCCGTACTTTCGGTTTCATCCGCTGCTTTCGTGCTCTCTGATTCTTCCGTTTCGCTTTCCGAGCCGCTCTTTGTATCTTCTTCCGGCGTACTCCCGGAATTCCCTTCCGAACCGCTCTCCGTATCGTTTTCCGAGCCGGATTCCACCGGTGTTTCACCGGTGCTTTCATCCGATGCTTCTGCCGTGTCTGCCGTTGATCCGGACATTTCCTCCGGGCTGCTTTCCGCAGTACTACCGGTCGGTTTCTCTGTTGATGGCTTTTCTGTCGTCTGCTCCGTGGCTTTTGGTGTCTCCTCCGGCGTCTCGCTTGACCCGGGGCTCAGGGTAACATCATCCCGGGCGATAATGATCGTCTCAACCGGGCTTTCCGCGACCTCGTTCTTCTTCAGCACTTCCTGCATCAGGTAAAATACCGCACCGGCTGACGCGCCGAAAAGAATGGCCGCACCAACTACAGCTCCGATGATACCGAGCACTTTTTTATATTTTTTTCTCGGAACGATTTTCTCCCGGATAAACTTCCGTTCCCGTTCCCGCTTTTCCTCGTCCAAAATTCATGAACCTTTCTGTCAAAATCAGAGCCGGGGTTTTTGACCCTGACAACGTATTATACCTTTTTCCCCCAGAAAAGTAAAGGAGTCTTTTCGGCACTTGCACTGGCGCCTTCTTTATTGTATAATCGGAGCATGAATGAAAAAGTACTGAAAACCCTTGAATACGATAAAATCATCGCGATGCTTCTTGAAAAAGCCCTGACCCCGCTCGGAAAAGAACAGATTCAGGCGCTGGTGCCATCCGACAGCCTCCCGGACATTCGGGAATGGCAGGCGGAGACTGCGGCCGCGCTTCAGCGCATCGTGCGTTTCGGCACGCTTTCCTGCTCCGGCGCACGCGACATCCGGCCCTCCCTGATGCGCCTCAAGGTACAGTCCAACCTCGGAATTGTGGAGCTTCTGTCGATCTCAACTGTACTTCGAACCGCAGCACGCGTGAAAAGCTACGGGCGGAAAAATGACGATGAACAGAACCCGGACGTGCTTTCGGGCCTGTTCCAGGGGCTCGAACCCCTGACAGCGCTTCAGCACGAACTGGACCGCTGCATCCTTTCAGAGGAGGAAATCGCGGATGATGCCAGCCCGAAGCTGCATTCAATCCGCCGCAAGATGGCCGGCGTTTCCGCAAAAATCCACGCAGAGCTGAATTCCGTACTGCTTTCCAACAGCAGCTATCTTCGGGACAACGTCGTCACAATGCGGAACGGCCGCTACTGCATTCCCGTAAAATCCGAGTACCGCTCGGCGGTATCGGGCATGATTCACGATGAATCCGGCACCGGCTCCACGGTCTTCATCGAGCCGATGAGCGTGATCCGCCTCAACAACGAGCTTCGGCAGTACGAAATCGACGAGCAGAAGGAAATCGAGGTGATTCTTGCGAATCTCTCGGCGCTCGCAGGAGATCATATCCCGGAACTGGAGGCTGACCTCACCATCCTTTCGCACCTGGATTTTGTCTTTGCAAAGGCCTCGCTCGCACGCGACATGAATGCCTCCGCGCCGGTTTTCAACACGGAGCGCAAAATCGTGCTGAAAAAAGCACGCCACCCGCTCCTTGATAAGCAGAAAGTCGTGCCGATCGACCTTCGGCTCGGGGAAGATTTCTACCAGCTGATCGTGACCGGTCCCAACACCGGCGGCAAAACCGTATCCCTGAAAACGCTCGGGCTTCTGCAGCTGATGGGGCAGGCGGGACTGCATATCCCGGCTTTTGACGGCTCACAGCTTGGGTTATTTACGGAAATCTACGCGGATATCGGCGACGAACAGTCGATTGAGCAGAGCCTCTCGACCTTCTCCTCGCACATGACCAATATCATCCGGATTTTAGACCGGGCGGACATGGACTCTTTGGTGCTTTTAGACGAACTCTGCGCCGGAACCGATCCTTCGGAAGGCGCGGCGCTTGCGATCTCGATCCTTGATTTCCTGAGGAGAATGCAGATCCGCACGATGGCAACGACGCATTACAGCGAACTGAAGCTGCATGCGATTGCAGAGCCCGGCGTCGAAAACGCCTCCTGCGAATTTGATGTCGCGACCCTGAGCCCGACCTACCGGCTCCTAATCGGTATTCCGGGGAAAAGCAACGCATTTGCGATCTCCGAAAGGCTGGGGCTTCCCTCCTACATCATCGACGAAGCGAAGGCGCATATCGACAGTGATACGGAGCGTTTCGAGGACGTCATCAAGGACCTCAACGACACCCGGAAGGAAATGGAGCATCAGAAGATGCGCGTGAACGAGCTCCGTTCGCAGGCAGACCGGATGAAAAAGGACCTGGAGACCCGGGAACAGCGCCTCGCCGCAGAGAAGGAAAAAATCCTTGAACGCGCCAGGACGGAGGCCCGGCAGATCCTCGCCGATGCCAAGGAACAGATGGACCAGGCAATCCGCATGGCCCAGAAAAGCCAGAGCACGGATCTTCGGGAAATGGAGGCAGTCCGTACGAAGACGCGTGAACAGCTTGATAAACTGAACGAGCGGAAAGCGCCGGACCGGGAAGTGAAAAAGACCGCGACAAAGGCTTCGGACCTTCACATCGGCGACGGTGTCTTTGTGCATTCGCTCCAGCTTCGCGGAACCGTTTCCACGCTCCCGGACCAGAAGGGCAATCTCTTTGTGCAGATGGGGATCCTGCGTTCCCAGGTGCATATTTCCGACGTGCAGAAATTGGAGGAGAACACGGTCAGCCTCGACGGAAAGAAGGTACAGGATCCGAAAGTCTCCGCGTCCGGACTCAGCAAGGCTTCTACCATCAGCGCCGAGATCAACCTGATCGGCAAACGCGTCGAAGAAGCGCTTCCGGAGCTTGAGAAGTATCTGGACGACGCCTATCTCTCGCACCTGCCGCAGGTCCGGATCGTGCACGGCAAGGGCTCCGGCGCGATGCGCCAGGCAGTCCACCAGTTTTTGCGGCGGCAGAAATTCGTAAAGGAATTCCACCTCGGCGAGTACGGGGAAGGCGATTCCGGCGTTACCATAGCAGTTTTCAAATGATATTCAGAAAGGTTTTGTTCCATGGCTGACAAGCAGAAGGTTCTCATTGTGGATGATGATGAGAACATTGCAGAACTGATTTCCCTCTATCTCCTGAAGGAATGCTACGAGACCAGCATTGTCCACGACGGCGAATCGGCTATCCGTGAATTCGCGTCCTTCCGCCCGAACATCGTGCTTCTTGACCTGATGCTTCCGGGCATTGACGGCTACCAGGTCTGCCGCGAGATCCGCAAAAGTTCGGACTGCCCGATCATCATGCTCTCCGCGAAAGGCGAAGTATTTGATAAAGTGCTGGGCTTAGAGCTCGGCGCGGACGATTACATGGTCAAGCCCTTCGATTCGAAGGAACTTGTCGCCCGCGTCAAGGCGATCCTCAGGCGTTCTTCCCAGGAGCCCGAGAAAGCCCCGGCGCCGGTACAGGGTGATTATGTCGAATATCCCGGCCTCTCGATCAATCTCACGAACTATTCCGTGACCTTCCAGGGCCGCAGGATCGACATGCCGCCGAAGGAACTGGAGCTTCTGTATTTCCTTGCAAAATCGCCGAACCAGGTCTTTACGAGAGAGCAGCTTTTAGACCGGATCTGGGGCTACGAATACATCGGCGACACCAGAACAGTTGACGTCCATGTCAAGCGCATCCGCGAAAAGTTAGAGGGCAGCAGCGACTGGGCCGTCGCGACCGTCTGGGGCGTCGGGTACAAATTTGAGGTTCGTTCATGAAAATGCCGCTCCGCCTGAAGTTCGCGCTGGCCTTCATCCTGATCGCGCTTCTGGGCTTCTCTTTCGTCTACTTTTTCAGCGCGCGGATCACATCCCGGCAGGCACAGAACAATGTCCTCTCGACGCTGTACAAAGACGCAAACTATCTCGCCGCCGCCTATAAGGTCAATACCGGCTCTGTCAACCAGGGGCAGATCGAGGCAATGGCCTACGCTTCCGGTTCCGACATCTGGCTTCTGGACCTGCAGGGCAATGTGGCTGCAAGCTCCGGGACCGGTGCGCCGGAACGCATCGACGGTTTTAATCCGACCGAGAGCGCCGGAAGCTACTACATGATCGGAGACTTTTACGGCTGCTTTACGGAAGATGTCCTGAGCGTCTACTATCCACTGACGCAGGGCGTCATCACGAACGGCTATGTGGTCCTGCACTACCCGATGAATACGATCCGGGTCGATGCGGACCGGCGCCTCACGGCTGCCTACATTGTCTATGGCGTCATGATGGGACTTCTTCTGTTGTTCTTTGTCTTTCTGGAGCTTTCGGTTATCGGACGGATCCGGAAAGTACAGCAGGCCGGTCATGAATACGCGAACGGGAACCTCAGCTTCCCGCCGAATGTACGCGGATCCGACGAGATTGCGCGGATTTCCGAGACCCAGGAGGATCTCGCGCACCAGATCCTGAGCGCTTCTGAAGACCAGCACCGTTTCCTTGCCAATATTTCACATGATTTCCGTTCCCCGCTGACCTCCATCCGCGGCTATATCGCTGCCATGCAGGACGGGACGATTCCGCCGGAACTGCAGGGGAAATACTTCGGGGTCGTGATGAATGAAACCGAGCGGCTGACGAAGCTTGCGAACGGTCTCATCGACATGACGCAGCTTGAGAACGGCATCATTCTGGACCGTTCCCGCTTCTGCATCAATGATCTTCTACGGGAAGTACTGCCGACCTTTGAGGGGCCGGCATACGATAAGAATCTGACATTTGATGTGACATTCGAAGAGGAGCATGCCTACGTTGTCGCAGACCGAAGCCGGATCCAGCAGGTCATCTACAATCTTCTCGACAATGCGATCAAGTTCTCCGGAAATGATTCCACCGTCGATATTGCGACGCACCTCCACGGCGACCGCGTCTTCGTCTCGATCACGGACCACGGCATCGGCATTGAAAAGGAAAACCTCAACAAGATCTGGGAGCGTTTCTACAAAACCGACAGCTCCCGCGGCCGTGACAAAAAGGGCACCGGCCTCGGGCTCTCGATCGTCCGCGAGATCATTCAGGCTCACAAGGAGAACATTGACGTCATCTCCACCCCCGGCGTCGGCACGGAATTCATCTTCACCCTGCCGAGAGAATAAACGTTCAGAAAAGCGGCAAAATCCGCCCGGATCTGTTCCGGGCGGATTTTATCGTCTCATGCGGATACTTTACAGTACCTTGGAAAGGAATTCCTTCAGGCGGGGATCCTTCGGATGATCGAAAAACTCCTTCGGCGGCCCCATTTCACGAATCTTTCCGCTGTCGATGAAGATGACCTTATTGGCCACTTCACGCGCAAAACCCATTTCATGCGTCACGACCACCATGGTCATTCCTTCACGCGCAAGGTCCTTCATCAGATCCAGCACTTCGCCGACCATCTCCGGGTCCAGCGCCGATGTCGGCTCGTCAAAAAGTATCACTTCCGGATCCATTGCAAGCGCGCGGATGATGGCAACGCGCTGCTTCTGTCCGCCGGAAAGCGTGGACGGATAAGCGTCTGCGTAATCCTCAAGGCCGATCCGTGTGAGAAGCGCCATCGCCTTCTCTTTCGCCGCTTCCTTAATCTCGCGCGCTGTCGTCGTGCGTTCGGAACGTTTCTGCTTCTTCAGATCCTTCGTCTGCAGAATTACCGGCGCGAGCATGATGTTCTGCAGCACGGTCTTATTGTTAAAGAGATTGAAATGCTGGAAAACCATGACCATCTTGCGGCGGTGCAGGTTGATGTCGACACGCTCATCCGCGATGTCGGTTCCGTCAAAAATGATCTGTCCGCCGTCCGGATCCTCCATACAGTTCAGGCAGCGAAGAAAGGTGGACTTGCCGGAGCCGGAAGGCCCGATAATGCACATGATATCACCTTTCTCGATATGGAGGTCAATGCCGTCGAGGACAATGATGTCGCCGAATTTCTTCTGCAGGTTAATGACGTCGATCACTTCTTGCAAACCTCCTTTCCATTGCCCGGATACCAAGAGAAATCAAGAGCACGAGCAGGATGTAAATAACCGCCATGACACTGTAGGGCACCATGAATTCATAGCTGTTTGAACCGATCCGGTTGAATGCGACATACAGGTCCAGCGCGCCGACAAAACTGATAACGGAAGTTTCCTTAATCAGCGCAATGAATTCGTTTCCGAGCGTCGGCAGGATGTTCTTGACTGCCTGCGGAATCACGATCACGCACATTGTTGTAATGAAATTCAGCCCAAGAGACCGTCCGGCCTCCATCTGTCCGGGATCGACCGACTGAATGCCGGAACGCATGATTTCCGACACATACGCGCCGCTGTTCAGTCCGAAAACGAGTATGGATACCTGCATGCCGGTGATCCGCGCGTTCATCAGCGGAAACAGGACATAATAGAATACCAGAAGCTGTACGACAATCGGCGTTCCGCGGAAAGCCGCCACGTAGACATCGCAGATTTTGTTCAGCACACGCGGGAGGCGGCTGTATTTCGGCGCCACCCGCACGGCGGCGATCAGCGTACCGATCACAATGCCTAAAAGCAGCCCCAATACCGCAATAATCACCGTATTCTTCAGGCCTGTCAGCACTTCGCGATATGCGCCGGCATCGAGAAAATACCCGAGAAAAGTATTGATTTTCTGCACAAAGCTCATAATGGAACCTTTCCTGAAAAAAGAAATCCTGTCTCAGGGGCGTAACCGCTCCTGAGGCAGGATCCTCAAAACAATTTTACCGCAGTGCGTTGATTGCCTTTGTAATGGCCGCAGCAGGAGCGGAGTCGATGATGACGTAGCTGATGTTGCCGTTCAGAAGATCCTGGACAGCCAGCGAACCGTTCTTATAGCCGACACATTCACAGCCGAGACCTTCAAAGCCCCAGTCCTCGTCGCCCTGTACATAGAACTGACCGGTGGTGCCGTTCTGCACGCCGACCTTGATATTCTGCAGGCTCTTCAGCTTCTCTTCGATTTCCGATGCGGTCTTGCAGTCCTTGAAGGTATCATCGCCGGACTTCACGATCAGCTTCTGGGAAGCATTGTAGTAGGAAGTCGAGAATTCCACATATTCCTTGCGATCTTCCCGGACAGTCAGGCCCGCCATTGCAATATCGGCCTTGTGCTGGCCGACAGAAAGGCATACAGCATCGAAATCCATGTCCGCAATCACAAGCTCCAGTCCGAGCTCCTTCGCGATCACGTCCGCGATCTCCATATCGATGCCGTAATAGGAATCACCTTTTTTGTACTCAAACGGTTCAAATGCAGCATTGGTCGCTACGACCAGCTGATCCTTCGAACTGTCAAGAGAAGCGGATTTCACCGCCACAGGAGTCCCGTCGCCGAAGTATCTGTCGCAGATCTCCTCGAATCTGCCGTCAGACATCATCTTTTCAATCAGCTCATTGACACTTTTTAAGAGCTCCGGCTGGTCCTTATCGACACCAAATGCATATTCTTCCTCTGTGAGGTCGATGTCGATTACCTGAGCAGTGACTTTCGCACTGTTGCCGGAGGAGCACCCTACAAGCATCGTGAGCGTGAGCGCCACAAAAAGCGCAAGTACAAGCATTTTCTTCATCTTGTTTCTCCTCCTTTTCAAATTCTTTCCCCGTCCGCAAAAAGGGGTTTATCTGAATGCGGACCCTTTTCGGGAAATTACGCATAGTTTAGCACAGTAAAGCGCAGAATTCCATTATCGAAATAGCGGAAATTCTGCGCATAAAACAGAGACTCTCTTGTAATAATGTATAAACCGGCCAACCAGGCAGGTTCCGTAATCAGCCCACGTATACTCCGAGCCGAGGGTAATGGGTGTCTTTCTGAAGCGTATTGGAACCTACGCTGAAGAAAGACACCCATCTTGCAGGCGAGTTATTTGTAACTCCCGAAAGTCCGGATGATCTGTTTGTAGATCGATACGGAGTCCGGGACCGGGCGGAAATGCGAACTCGCGTTTCCGTCAATGTAGATGGTCTCGATCTCGATTTCGCGGATCGGAATATGCCGCCGCGCGAGGTCAAGAAGCACATTCATCTCGTATTCGTAGCGTTCGCCGGGAATCTGGTCCATGCCCGGAAGAAGCCGGGAGGAAAAAGCCCGCATCCCGGTCTGCACATCGTAAACCTTTGTATGAGTCGCAGCCCGGAAGAGGAAGCGGTTGACATCGTTGCCGAAGCGCGAACGCAGCGGCGCATCCTTCGGGAGGACACGCGAGCCGAGCCACATCGAATCCGGTTCCTCAGAAAGCTTTTCCATGAGCCGGAGCGCATCCTTCATCGTGTGCTGCCCGTCAGAGTCCAGCGTAATCACCGAATAATCGCCCATTTCGTTGGCCATCAGCCAGGAAAACGCGCGCTTCAGTGCATGGCCCTTGCCGCGGTTTTTTTTGTAGGATATGATCGATGCATGCTTCCGGGCTTCCTGAAACAGCTCCGAATACTCCGGTCCGCTTCCGTCATCCACAATCAGGATCTGGAAGCCATTCTCCCAGGCCTCGTTCACAAGATCAATCATCCGTCTGTCCGGTTCATAAGCGGGAATCACCGCAATGCGTTTTTCCGACATCGTAAGCCCATTATTCCTTTCCGGATATTTACGGACAATACTATATCACATATTTCTCCCGATGTCAAAAACCGAGATTGCTTCCGCCGAAGCTCATGCCGGGGATTTTTTTGCGGATTTCCGCTTTCATGTCGTCGTCGAGTTCGTCTTCGTCCTCGTCGTCGTCCGGCTCGTCGTCCTCTTCGACCTTCGGAATATGGACCGTAACCGGCGTGACAACCTCCACGACCTCCACAGTCTCCGCAGCCTTCTTCTCTTCCCGCTCCCAGATTTCGAATTCGCCGACCTCTGTCTTGAGTGTTTCGTCCTTCGTTTCGATCCCGATGCTCTTGCCGAAGGCTTTATAACGCTCTTCCGTCAGCCGCTTCCATTCAGTCAGGTAGGCATCAAACAGGTTGTGGAACTCACCGCTGAACGCACCCTTCGCCTGGTTCTTGTAGATTACGTTGTCCGGATCTTCCCGGGCGAGTGTCTGGAACATTTTCAGACTGGCAAGATAATAGCCGGCGGCAAGATTGGCGCTCTTCAGTGCACGCTTCTTCTCCTGCTCCTTCTCGTCCTGCTTCCGTGCGGCTTCCATACACCGTTCCCTGAGAATCTTGGCAGTCCGAAGCATGCCCTCTACCTCATCCGTAAGGAGCACCTTCTTCTTGTCCTGTTCCGCCCTGAGTTCGGCGGCCCTTTTCTCAAGCTTCGTGATCAGATCGTCAAAGACCTTTGCTTCTTCTTTTCCGTCCCGATACGCGTCGACCAGTGTATCTGTCAGGTTCTCTGCTGCTGTGTTCTTCGGCATAATGCTCTCTGTCCTCCCCTTTTCTCTGTCACTGTCTTCCTGTCACGGCTTTCCTTACTCAATCTTCAGAATCGTCATGAAACCGGTCACTTCAAAGATTTCGTTCACGACCTCGCTGACATTCACAAGCTTCATCGATCCCTGTTTCTTCATCCTTTTCTGGGCTGCAAGGAGTACCCTGAGGCCGGCAGAAGAAATATAATCGATCTCTTCAAAATCCAGCACGAGCTCTGTTACACCATCCAGCTCTTCCGTCAGTGTCTGCTCCAAAAGCGGCGCGGTATTCGTATCGAGGCGTCCCTGAAGCGCCAGAATCAATGTGCTTTCCTCTCGTGTCTTGATGATTTCCATCCTGCGTAATCTCCTCCCCGTCAGTTCTTACGGAACAAAGTTCAAATTGATAAAATCCCGGCCGTTCTGGTGGCTCAGCCACAGCACGCCCTGCGGTGTTTCAAAAGCGCAGTAGACGGTTCCCTCTTCGTCGTCATCCTCGTCATAGGACTGCATGCCCGAAAAAATCGTCTTCCCGAAGCGCGCACGCAGATTCTTTCTGCAGTCGTCATAGGAAATCTCATGCGAAATTGCGTAATATCCGCAGGCAATCGGCACGCCGATCTCTTCCTCGGCGCCGAGTTTGATTCCGCCGTATGCAAAGGCGCCGAAAAGCCGCCCTTCCGTCAGGATTTCCTTCCGTTCTTCGGACACACTCTCCTTCGGGGCACCGCATTCCTCCGGCGTCCGGCCGAGGTAGTTTTCGGAATCGAGAATGTCATCCAGGACAAACACGCCAGACCCCGGCTGTGCCGGACTTTCCGGATCCGGGGATTCAAACTCCACCGGCGCTTTTCCTTCGAAAAGCTCCGTGAAAAGCGACTCAAGGCCTTCGTCCCCAAGAGATTCCTCATCAGACTCCGAAGTATCCGGATCAGGCCGCGCGAAGGAAGAGACCTCTCCCTCCGGTTCCGCCGGCTCTTCCGGACTCTCTTCAGAAGTTTCCGTATCTTCTCCGGTCACTTCTTCCGCTTCTTCGGATTCGTCGGTCTCCTCAGTCCCCTCATCCTCCGGTTCCTCGTCGTCATCGCCGTCGTCACCGAAATCAGCATCCGTCAGAGGCCTTCCGAGCCGATCGCGAAGTACAACGATCAGGAAGACGAAGGCCCCGACAAAAAGGATCACACAGCCGATCACGATCAGTTTAAATTTCAGGGAATCATTCATAAATACGGATTCTGCAGAGCCATTTCTTCACGGCGCTGTCTGATATTCTGCCGATTCTGCTGCCCATTCTGATTTACCGGTATCAGCTGATCCTGCGGAGCCTGCCGGTTCGGATTAACCTGCTGATTCTGCAGGTTCGGATTAATCTGCTGATTCTGAGGAACCTGCTGGTTCTGCTGGCGGTTAGCCTGTGGCTCCTGCCGCTTCAGTGCAATGAGTTCCTTGCTGATATTGGTAATCATGCCCTCCGGAGTACGCTCGTTGTTGCCATGCAGGATTCTTTCCCGATACTGCGGATTGGCGGCAAAATCACGGGCCATCCTCTGTACGGCCGGGTCGTTGCGGTAATTGTTGAACAGCTGGTTGAACTGATCCGTATTCACAACCTTTTCCTGTCTGCCGTTTTCAGTAATCCGAAAGACCGGCGATTTACTGAGCGCAAGCGCTCCGGCAAAGATACGCAGTGCTTCCTGTTCATTCGCAGCCGGCTGACCCGCAAAACTATGTATCTGTCTGACCATCGGATCCGAAAGGCTGTAGTTCTGTCCGCGGAATTCCGGCAGGCCGTTCGCGCCGACGCCGTTGTCCAGAGCCATAGCCCGATGCGGCCGCATATTACGCGGATCATAATGCCGTTCCTGAGCCTCACGGACCGGATTGCGGTTGATCCGCAAGTTTCTCTGCTGGCGTTCCAGCTGAAGCTCCAGTTCCATCGCGGTTGCGTTGGGATTTGAAAGCTCTCTGTTAATACGGTTCCGGAATTCCAGATCGTTCATATACTGATCCAGAAGGTTCTGGAATTTTGGATCCCGCTCGATTTCCTCTGCCTTTTCCCGGAATCCCCGGTTGTTGATAATGGTTCCGGCATCAGAGTGGGATGCTGCGCGGTGTGCCGCAAGAAGCATCGAAAGACTCTTGGATGCAAAATACCGGTTCAAAGGTCCGCTTGTCAGCATACGCTGCGCCAGCTTAAACTCGCCGGACGCTGTCTTTGCCACATGGTCAAGCGTATGCGATTCCAGAGTTTGCGCAAGGTTTTTAGCACTGCCATCCTTCGCAAGGGCATCAAGTCTTGCCCTGGACTGCGGATCCTGCAGCGTCCGATTCAGACCGGAGCCCGGCTTCAGAAGCCGCTGCGCCTCTTTTTCCACATCCGCCGGATTGACGATCAGGCCGATCCGGCCTTTCGTCAGGTTGTGGATCGCCATCACCGTTGCATAAAGCTCCGGTGTCTGGTTCTTTTTGAGCGCCTTCCGGGTCTCGTTCATCAGCTCTTCGCCCGTAACGGCATAGCCTGTGAGACGTCCCGGCAGGAATGCGCTCGGCTCTACCACATCGACATGCTGCGCCAGATTGATGTTCGTGCAGTATGCGTTGAATTCCTCTTCCGGCATATAGCGCTTCAGAACACACATGGCCTCCTTGAACGCTGCCGGCCGCATATCGGGCTGGTTTCCGCCGGCGATATTCGAACCGCCGTTGATATAGCGCTGTGTAACATCGATCAGCTCTTTCACCTGGAAACCGGTCGGCTGTGTGCCGGATTCGGTCACTCTGCGGAGATGCGCCCACTTATTGATCATCTGCTGATACAGCGGATTTCTTTTCTCAGCTTTAGCAGGTGATTTGCTCTTTCCGGATTTCTTTTTCACGGAATCCAGCGCATTCTGAAGAAGCGCGCTGTCATCCTGAACACGATCCTGCGGACGGCGGTACACTTCAAGCCGCTGGTTGCGGGCAGTTTCCGCCTGTGCCAGCAATCCGACAAGCGCAACCGCATCGTTCTGCATCATCGCATGCCGGACATCCTGCGGACGGTCCCGCAGCATTTCCTTGAAAGATTCCTGTCTGGAAAATCTTTCCGAAACCTGCCTCAGCATCGTCCAGTCGACAGGCCGGTTCGGATTGTCCCCGATCAGCATCTGGGCGGCAAGCATATTGGCAACGACATTATCGCGGACTGCTGCCTCCGCATCGCCCTGGATCGATTCCGCGACCATGTCCATATACTGCCGGTAGGTGATCGCTCCGTTTCCATCGGGGAGAATCTGCTGATTCTGGTTCTGATTCGGCAGCGGATTCGGCTGATTCTGCTGCGGTCCCGGCTGCTGAATGTTCTGCTGCTGCAGATTCTGCTGCTGAATGTTCTGATTGAACTGAGGGTTCTGGTTCTGCAGGTTCTGATTCGGCTGGATATTCTGGTTGATGTCCTGGTTCAGGATAGGATTGTCTTCGTTATCCAGGCCATTCCCCTCAAGATCCATATTCGGATCCACAAACATTGCGTTCAGCTGGTTGATATCCATCTCCTGAACCTGGGGGTTCGGATTGTTTTCCGCCTCTTCCTCTTCCCTGTTTGCCTGATTCTGCTGCCGCAGTGCCAGGGTCTGATTCCGGAATTCGGAAACCGTATTCTTGATAAACGCATCCGCGGATACGCCGTTCTGATCGCTCAAAAGGCTCTGGCGGTACTGCGGATCCTGTACGAAACGCCGCGACATTTCCGCGACTGCAGGATCATTCCGGAAGCGGTTGTAGCGCTGGTCAAACTCCTGACGGTCATAAACCGGAACATCGCCCTCCGGCATCTGCGCGTGGAACAGCGTCATCTCTGAGAGTGCCAGCGTCCCTGCGATATGATTGCGGACCAGCTCCTCGTTTGCGAAGGCATTCTGCGGATTGTTCGGAAAATTCCGGACCTGTGAAAAAGCCTGCAGCGCAGGTTCAGCCTGCTGCCCGTTGAAAATGGGCAGACCGCCGTCTGCAATGAGATGATTGTCCAGAACCCGGGAAGGATAATGCTGCTCGTTCGGGTCATACGGCGCCATCAGCGGCTCCTGCTGATCCTGATTCTGCGGGTTCTGATCCGGCTGGTTCTGATTCAGCTGGTTTTGCTGATTCAGAAAATCATCCAGGTTTCCCGCCTGCTGGTTCTCCGCATCGCCCATGACCCAGCCGTCCCGCAGATTGTTCTGCGGCTGTTCATTCCGGATCTGCGGTTCATCATTTTCAATGTTCAGAACGCGTTCCCGCCTTCTCGGCTGTTCCTGCTGCCGCCGGTCGTTTGCACCCTCGAAGTTTTCCTCGAAGACAAAATCCTCTTCCGGATTCAGCGGTGCCGGATTCCGCGGACCGAGCCCCCGGTAGATCGAATCGGGGTCAATATGCGGTCCTTCGATATCCCGTGCCGGCTGACCGATATTGATCTGCGGCCGGTTCGGCTGACGGTTCTGCTGCTGATTCTGCTGACGCTGACGTTCCACTTCATCAAAGTTTTCAACAAAGTGGAAGGGTTCGTCA
>JAFYGJ010000013.1:0-25655 GCA_017543275.1 Lachnospiraceae bacterium
CGAGCCGAGGGTTATGGGTGTCCTTCTGAGGTGACCTGGAACCGTCACCGAAGGGGGACATCTATCTCGCAGGCGAGGGTCGGAACTGACCCACTTGGTACCTGTCCCTGAATGGGTCAATTCAGGCAGATACAAATTCGAGCCGAGGGTTATGGGTGTCCTTCTGAGGTGACCTGGAACCGTCACCGAAGGGGGACATCTATCTCGCAGGCGAGGGTCGGAACTGACCCACTTGGTACCTGTCCCTGAATGGGTCACCCGCATTTACATCTCCCGGAAATTATGGTATGATACCGCTGACACGACAGAAGGGAGCAGATCGATGCAGCTGAAAATTGCGTTGTGTGATGACAGCGAAGAAGACCGCAGGTATATCGAAAAACTGGTCAGAAACTGGGCGGAGGCGTCCGGGGAAAGCGTTGGGATTCAGAGTTTTCCCTCTGCGGAAGCCTTCCTGTTTCACTATGAGGAGGAGAAGGACTTTGCGATTCTTCTTCTGGATATTGAAATGGGACAGATTGACGGCGTCAGCCTTGCGAAGAAGATCCGCCGCGAGAATCCGGCGGTGCAGATCGTTTTCATCAGTGGTTATTCCGACTATATTGCGGAAGGCTATGAGGTGGAGGCGCTGCATTATCTGCTGAAACCGGTCAGGGCCGAGAAACTGTCGGAGGTCCTGGAGCGGGCAGCCCTGAAGTTTCGGACAAACGAGCGGATGATTGCGCTTGAATACGCAGGAGAAGTGAATCTGGTGCCGCTCCGGGCGATTCAGTACGTGGAGGTGTACCGGAATTACAGCACCGTGCACACGAAAAATGGGTCGTATACTGTCAAAAAGCCGCTCGGTGAATTGGAACAGGAGCTCGCGGATGAGCGGTTCTACCGGGTTTCGCGCTCACTTCTTTTAAATCTGACCGAAGTCAGCCGGGTGAGCCATGATCAGATTATGCTTCGGGACGGAACCAGGCTGGATCTTCCGGGCGGAAAATATGATGAACTGAACAGGGAGCTGATTAAAAGGCTATGAAAAAACCGGCATTCCGAAGAATTCGGGCAGATAAGCAGCTGGAACACTGCCAGCGGGAACTTCTTCAGACCCACTTTCAGGAAGTGGATACGATGTATCATCAGATGCGCGGCTGGCGCCATGATTTTCGAAGCCATATCCAGAGCATGAAGGCTTATGCGGCGGAGGGGGATCTGGAAGCAATCCGGCGGTATTTAGATGCGCTGGACACAGATCTTGCGACGGTTGAACCCGTGATCAAGACCGGAAATGCGATGACGGACGCGATCCTGAACAGCAAGATTTCCCTCGCCCGAAGCAAGGGGATTACGGTGCAGGCGGATGCGCAGATTCCCTATAAACTGAAGATTTCTGAAGTGGATCTGTGCGTGATCCTCGGAAATCTATTCGACAATGCAATCGACGCTTCAATGGAACTGCCGGAGGAAAAGCGGCTGATCCGCGTCTATATGGACATGAAAGGGAGTCAGCTGTATATTCATTTTACGAATTTCACAGCCGGCGGGAAGCTCCGGAAAAGCAGCGGGCGCTTTGCCTCATCCAAAGGGAGCGGCCACGGCTACGGGCTTATCCGGATTGACACGATCGTCGCCGAAAACGGCGGTTACCTCTCCCGAAACTCCGAGGAGGGGGCCTTTACTACCGAGGTTCTCCTCCCGCAGGAGTAGCGGATTAACTCGCCTGCGGGATTACCTGTCCCCCTCGGCGACGGTTCCAGGTCGTCTCAGAAGACAGGTAATAACCCTCGGCTCGTATATACTTACACCGAAGCGTTTTCGGAACTCGCCTGTGGGATTACCTGTCATCCCCCCAAAAAGGCATTTCGTCCCCGAAAAGCGCAGTCTCTGCGGTTTTTGTGCTACACTTCCTCCATCATGGAAAGGAGGCAGTTTTGTGAATAAAGAAAAGCCAAAATACAATCTGCTGCAGAATACCGCCTGGATGCTCCGGCTCTCGAAAGAAGAGCGGGAGCTGAAAGTGCCGCTGACAGTGGCGGGGCTTTCGGTGACGGCAGTCTGGCAGCAGACAGCGGGGATGCTGTTTGTACCGGCGGTGATCCGGGTGCTGGAGAGACAGGGGAGTATCGGTGAACTTGCGGTCACGATCGCGCTGTTTGTCGCGGCAATACTCGTGCCGGCGGCGCTGAACCGTTACCTGGAAGCAAACCAGCTGTTCCCGCGCATCACAGTGCGCGTTGGAATCACGGCGCGCGCGAACCGGAAATGCGCCGGGACTTCTTTTTCCAACCTTCTGGATGAACGTTTCCTGAAGCTGAAAGAACATACCGTGGCACAGACAAACTCGAACCAGGGCTCCACGGAGGCTGTCTGGAAGAATCTGGAGCTCTTTTTACGGAATCTTCTTGGCTTTATCGTTTACCTGCTCCTGATGGAGCGCCTGCCCTTCTGGATTCCGATCCTTCTTACGGCGCTGTCCCTCGCGGTGTTCTTCTGCGGCAGCCGGCTGTCACAGTACCGTTACAAAAACCGGGATGCGTTGATGAAGGAAGAGAAGAAAGTATTCTATCTGATGGAGTACGGCGACGTTGTGGCGCCGCGGATGATGAAGGATATCCGGATTTTCGGCCTGAAGCCCTGGATCGCGGAGCTTTCGGAAAAAGCGCTTCGGAGCATTTATGATTTTCACCGGAAGGCCTCCGGACGGGAGCTTTTAGCGGGTGTGCTGGATCTCGTGCTGACTTTCCTTCGGAACGGTCTTGCCTACGCATACCTGGTTCGCCAGGTGCTCATGGGAAATCTGGACATTGCCTCTTTCCTGCTTCTTTTCACGGCGATTGACGGCTTTGCAGCCTTTGTCAGCGGTATCGCGGAGAACCTGATTACGCTGAACCGGCACAGCCTGAACTTGTCGCAGGTGCGGGAGTTTCTGGAGTTTCCGGAGCCCTTCCGCTTTGAGGACGGGGAGGAGATTCCGAAGGCCGCCGAATACACAATTGAGCTTTCGCATGTTTCCTACCGCTATCCGGATGCCGCAGAGGATACGCTTCACGACATTTCTCTGTGTCTTCGCCCGGGTGAGAAGCTTGCGGTCGTGGGTTTAAACGGTGCCGGGAAGACGACGCTCGTAAAGCTTTTGTCAGGCTTCCTGGATCCGACGGAAGGTACGGTTACCCTGAACGGAACTGACATCCGGAAGTACAATCGGAAAAAGTATTATGACCTGTTTTCGGCGGTGTTTCAGGAGTTCAATGTCCTGGGGCTGTCAATTGCGGAAAATATCGCCCAGACGACGGGGACGATTGATCAGGAGAAGCTTTGGAAATGTGTTTCCGATGCGGGACTTTCAGAGAAAATCAATTCGTTCCCGGAAAAGGAGCGGAGCCTTCTGAACCGGACAGTCTATCCGGATGCCGTCGAGTTTTCGGGCGGTGAGACGCAGCGGCTGATCCTTGCACGGGCGCTGTACAAGGATGCGCCATTTGTGTTTTTGGACGAGCCGACGGCAGCGCTGGATCCTTTGGCGGAAGAAGATATTTACCGGAAATACGGCGAATTTACGAAGGGAAAGTCTTCCCTGTTCATTTCCCACCGGCTTGCTTCGACCCGTTTCTGTGACCGGATTCTGATGATTGCGGACGGAAAGATTGCGGAGGAAGGAACGCACGAAGAACTCATAAAGAAAGGCGGGATTTACGCGGAACTCTTTGAAGTTCAGGCAAAATACTACCAGGAAGATGCGTCGGAAGGGGGTGATCCGGATGTCCGATAAGGAAAAGAAGGTCAGCCTCCGGGAAACCATTTCCCTATACATTCGGATGCTGCGCCTTTTGTACAGAAAATCACCCAAAATGGTGCTTTCCGTGATCCTTTCAACTGTATGGAATGCAGGCTTCGTCTACATCCCGGTCTGGTTTTCGGCACGAATCATTACGGCACTTACAGAGCACGGGCCGGTTCCGGAAATCCGGACGCTTGTCATTCTGACGCTTTTTGTAACGGCGCTCGGGACCTTTATCTCAATTGCACTGAAGCGTTTTATGAGCGTCTATTATGATGAAGGCACTTATGTCGAAACAATCCGGATCTGGCAGGAAAAGCTTCTGTCAGCCGACTTTGTTGTCGCAGACGACCCGAAGACGCAGGCGCTTCTCTCGGAGCTCCGGCAGTATACAAACGGCGGCGGCTACGGCTTCATCCGCTCGATGGATGGTTTTGTCAAAATGCTCCGGTCTCTTGTCACGACGCTCGGCGGTATCATTCTGACGGTTTCGCTGTTTACGGCAAAGGTCTCGGAGAGCTCGCCGCTTCGTTTCCTGAATCATCCGCTGTTTGCGGCGGCTGTGATTCTTCTTTTCGCGGCATTTGCTTTCGTGTCCCAGAGCATCACCGTTTGGGCGGAAAACTACTGGTACGAAAATGCGGATGAACATTCGGCCGGGAACCGGCTCTTCGGACATTTTCTGTATCTTGCGCTCTACAGCCATGCGGATGCGGATCTGCGGCTCTATCAACAGGTCGCTTTTTCAGACCGCTTTGCGTCCGATAAGACGGGAACTTTCAGCTCGCAGGGACCGTTTGCGGTAAAAGCACGCGGAAAGGTCGGGATTTCTCTTGCAGTTGCATCGGCGCTTTCGGTGCTTCTCACCGGACTGATTGCGGCTTTTGTGGGCTTAAAGGCTCTCGGCGGCGCGTTTGGTGTCGGACTTGTCACGCAGTATATTGCTGCAGCCGTCAAACTTTTCGCGGGACTCGCGGAGAGCGGCGGCATCATCGGCGAATCACGTGCGAATGCCTGGTTCCTGAAGAAAAACTTTGAATTCCTGGATCTCCCGGACCCGATGTATCAGGGAAGTCTTACGATCGAAAAGCGCCGGGACCGCAATTACGAGATTGAGTTCCGGAATGTTTCTTTCCGGTATCCGGGGAGCGACACCTATGCGCTTCGGAACGTGAACTACAGCTTCCGGATCGGAAGACGCCTCGCAATTATCGGCGAAAACGGTTCCGGAAAGACCACTTTTATTAAACTCCTTGCGCGGCTCTATGATCCGACGGAGGGGAAGATTCTCCTGAACGGCATCGATATCCGGAAGTATGATTACCGCGAGTATCTTTCCGTATTTTCGGTCGTGTTCCAGGATTTCTGCCTGCCGGCATTCAGGCTTGGGGAAGCCGTCGCATCGGGCAGTGATTATGATCGGAAACGCGCAGAGGATGCGCTTTCCCGGGCCGGCTTTTCGGAGCGGCTCTCAGAACTCCCGGATGGACTTGACAGCTTCATCACGAAGGATTACGATGCTTCGGGTGTAGATTTCTCGGGCGGAGAGTCGCAGAAGATCGCAATCGCGCGCGCAATCTACAAGGATGCGCCGTTCATGATCCTCGACGAACCAACAGCCGCTCTGGATCCGGTGGCGGAAGCGGAAGTTTACTCGAAATTCGACGAAATCGCAGAGGACCGGACAACCGTATTCATCAGTCATCGTCTAAGTTCCTGCCGTTTCTGCGACGAGATTGCTGTCTTCTCGGACGGCTCCATCATCCAGAACGGCACGCACGAGTCGCTGCTCTCAGACGCTGGAGGAAAGTATGCACAGCTCTGGAACGCCCAGGCACAGTGGTATGCATAATTGACCCAGTTGGGGACAGGTTCCTGGTGGGTCAATTTCGTTCCTCGCCCGCCTGTTACTCTCGCCAACGAGCTTGGCCGGCTTCTTCATCGTGAGGATCGGAGGGAAAGTTTTCGGCTTCCTGTTTGATTTTTCATTTTGAAGAGGGCGGCCAATTAGCATATACTTGAGTTTGAATCAGATTGATCTGACCCATTAGGAACCTGTCCCCGAGTGGGTCATCTAAGGATTTTTCGGATTGTGTTGCGGCTGATTTGCGTCAGATCGGAAATGGAGTGTATAGAAATGCCTGCCTGGCTTAAGAGTTGTATATATTGATTTCGAGTATCTTGCGGTTGTTTTGAAATAAGATGGAGATCCGCTAATCCAGTCAGTTTCATAGCTTTTTCCATGTCCAATATTCTTCGGCTGATATTGTCAATATCCATACAGATATCTTCATTTTCTGTCGATAAGAAATCCAACAATGAGTCCAGCCCTCCTGCAAGATCAATGACGAGGTCCGGGCGACACAGATCATTCCCGAAAAACAACTCTTGGACACTGCTGTAAGCGTAGTTTGCGTATGGACAGATTCCCGCTTTCTCGGGGTTATGCAGGATATATCGGAAGACGGTCAATAAATATGCCTCATCTGTAATCGCCTCGCTTTTGTACCTTTCCTGAAACAAATGCCCGATACGATCATATTTGTGGTTATAATAGTAAACATATCCCGAAGAAAGACGCTTCATAAAGACATCAGGTTCACGTGAAAACAGAAGAAGATGAATATGATTTGTCATCAGACAGTATGCGAAAAGATCAGATTCGGATTTGATAAGAGATTGCCGAAGACATTTCAGGAACTTCCTGTAGTCCTGGTCGTCATGGAAAAGATCTTGTTTGTTAACCCCTCGAATCATTATATGATAAGAGCCAGTTTCACTGATTATTCGTGGCTTTCGTGGCATGGCAGCACCTCAGATTTCGTAATGAAATCCATTTTACCATAGGAAAATAGAATAATCCAGAAACAGAATGTGTAGAAAATGAAGAAAAATGAAAAATGATACATTCAGGGACAGGTACCAGATGGGTCAATTACGACTCTTGCCAACGAAAAGGGCATCCTTCTTTAGTAAAGGCTCTAATACACTTCAGAAGGATGTCTGTTTCCCTTGTTTTGGATTCATATCAACTTTTAATTGACCCATCAGGAACCTGTCCCCGAATGGGTCAATTCCCGAGTACTTCGAGCGCTTCCCCGACCCGGAACATCCGGGCATAGTATTCGCTGTAGAAATCTGCAGTATCAAATTCACTGCCGGGCGCTTCCGAAGCCTGATACGGTGCAAGGAAGAACATTTTCAGGATATAACAGGTTACGGAACTCCTGCTCTCCTCCGTGAGAAGCGGGAGTTTTTCTTCCATCAGCTTCAGGAAGCGGTGCCAGCTCATGATATAGTCGTGATAAGCCTCTGCATCCTTTTCGTCGAGCCAGTCACGGATCCGCAGTTTATAGCGGTCATGCTTCCGGCATTCCAACGTCTGAAGGAAGTAGCGATAATCATCGTTCTCATAATATCTGCCCAGCGGAAAGAGCCGGCAGATGCCCGGGCGGACCGGGTGAATGCTGCAGCGCCCGTTCGCATCTAAAAAATGACAGGCATTCCGCTGATCCATGCGCATCTTTGGAAGCAGCATCTCATCGACCATCGAAAGCTCCAGCTCCCGTTCAATCAGGCTCATAAAATCCCTGCCGGATGCCTTTACAAGCCGTGCTACATCCAAAGGATCCAGAATCAGTCCTTCCGTGTCATGACAGCAGGAACTGCAGCCCAGACAGTCGGAGCAGCCGAGCCGGCACAGATCGTCAATTTGATAAAGCTTTCCGTCGGAGATTTCCGAGAGATCAATCTGTCGTTTCATGCAGGTATCATAACATAATATGACCGGTGTGTAAAGGCTGACCCGGCTGTCAGAGGAGGACAGGCTGAAAAAACATGTCTTTTTTGTAAGGAATTTGGATTGAAAGCCCGGAAAAAAACGGGTATAATAATGCGGGTCGGGTGTCCGTACAGCCGAATCATTCACCAACGACCGAAAAAAGTAATAGGAGAACAAAGATGCCACGAATAATGAAACTGCTTTTAACCCTTCTTTTCGGAGAAGCCGGTTATTTAAGCGCTGCCGCCGGCGTTCTGATATGCATCGGACTGTGGGGCGTATTTAAAAAATGCGGTGTGAAACCCTGGCGCGCCCTGATTCCCTGCCTGAAATATTATGATCTGGCGCTGTGTGCCGCACGGGAGCCGGAGGGACGTGTGCTTTTCATGACGAGCGTTTTGACGACGCTCGGGAGCGCTGCCGCCCTGTTCATACCGGAAAGCAATCGTATATGGGTCGTGGTCGGGTCTCTGGACATTCTGGTTTATGTTGTCGAGACGATCTTCCTGATCCGTGTGATCATCGCGCTTCTCGAAGTGTTTGACGCAAAGAAGCGCTGGCTGTTTCTGGCAATTCCCCTCACCGGCATTTTTCTCGTAATATTCGGCTGGAACAGGAGATTTCAGCCGAAGTGGAAGGTTTCGGACTATCAGGAGCAGGCAGCTTCCCTGTCCGGCGTCAATGCCCGGGTGATGGATAAAGGCCTGACCGTCAATATCGAAGACCGGAGCGTGACAGAGTTTTTCAAGAAAAAGTATCTGCTTCGTGACATCCATATGTACATTAAGCCGGGAAGTATGGTGCTGCTTTTGGGCGGATCCGGTGCAGGAAAGACTACTTATCTGAATGCAGTCAACGGATATGAGCGCGCAAACGCGAAAATCGTGCTCAACAATGCTAATGTTTACGAAAACTATAAGAAGATGCAGTATGATATCGGCTTTGTCCCGCAGCAGGACCTGATGCGCGGAGCCGATACGGTTCAGGCAACCCTGACGGACGCGGCGCTTCTCAGACTGCCGATCGATTATCCGGCGGCGCTGAGGAAAGAGCGCGTCACGGAAGTTATGCGAATATTCGGCCTGGAACCGGTTGCCGGAAGTATGGTGTCAAAGCTTTCCGGCGGACAGCGGAAGCGCCTTTCCATTGCGATGGAATTTATATCAAATCCGTCCCTGTTCATCCTGGATGAGCCGGATTCCGGACTGGACGGCGTCATGGCGCGGGAGCTTTTCGAGCAGCTTCGGAACATCGCCGATCAGGGGAAAATCATTATCGTGATCACCCATACGCCGGACCGTGTGATTGACCTCTTTGATGATGTCATCGTGCTGGCCAAGGACGCGAACCGCACGGGGCGGCTGGCGTTTTTCGGAAGTATTGACGACGCGAGAGCCTTTTTCGGAAAACAGCGGATGGAGGAAATCGTCATGTCGGTGAACCGGAAAGAAGAGGGCGGTGAAGGCCGGGCTGACGAATTCATAGAAAAATATGCGGAGGTGCAGCATGCCTGAACAAATCGAACAGTCTGTTGAAGTGAACGGGATCGGACGCCACCGCGGAAGACTCTTCCAGATCCGGATTTATCTTGTAAAGTTTTTACGGATGTTTATATACCAGAACGACTGGAAAGTGCTGCCGATGGCAGCGGCGATCGGTGTGATCGTCGCCATGGTCACCAGATCCAATATGTTTGTTACAATGGAAGGGACGCTCGTGGGCTCCTTTGCCATCACGCTCGCCTGTGTATGGAACGGCTGCTTTAACTCGATCCAGGTGGTCTGCCGGGAACGCGGGATCGTCAAGCGGGAACACCGTTCCGGAATGCATATTTCCTCGTATGTCTGCGCCCATGTGATTTATCAGGCCCTCCTCTGCCTTGCGCAGACGATTCTGCTGATGATCGTATGTGTAAGAGCCGGCGTTCCATTCCCGAAAGAAGGCTTTATTACCAGATGGATTTATCTCGACATCGGCATTTCGGCTTTTCTGATCACCTTTGCTTCGGATATGATGGGCCTTCTCGTGTCGAGTTTTGTCAGGACGACGACGGCTGCCATGACGGTCATGCCGCTTCTTCTGGTGTTCCAGCTGATCTTCTCAGGCGGCATGGTGGCCCTTCCGCAGTGGACGCTGTCCGTTTCCGGAGCGACGCTTTCCCGTTACGGACTCCGGAGCATTGCTGCGCTGGCGGATTTCAACAGTCTTCCCGCGGTATCAGGGTGGAATACACTGAGCAATATGAGAAACACGGAAATCGATCACACCCTGACGGTGGATGATGTGGTCGTTTTGCTTCAGAATGACGCGGTGCGAAGTCAGCTCAGCGAAATATCGACACCGGACGGGCTGACGATGGAGCAGGTGGCGGATACCATTCTTGAGACCGGTATGCTGCAGCAGTTCGAAGGAGCCGAATATGATCTGCATATCAAACTCGGCGATATTCTGAACGCGATCGGCGAACAGCGCGTAAAAGAATATGTGACCGAGGCCTCACGGATTACAAGTTATAATGCCGCTTATGAGCATACACGCGGAAATGTTATCCGATGCTGGATGGTTATGATCGCTTTTTCTCTGGGATTTGTGATCCTTGCAACGATTGCATTGGAGTTTATTGATAAGGATAAGCGATAAAAAACAAGAGCCGCGACCGAAGTCAGCGGCTCTTCTGCATTAATTACAGCACTGTTTATTCAGGATTCAGCAGCGTCATATCCCGGTTCATGACCTGGATATCCATTTCGGCAGCCCGGAGCAGGTCCGTTTCCGACATTCCTTTCCCGGCAACGAGCATCATTTTTGAAAATCTTCCGCCGAAACGCGCTGCTACAGCCGAAAGCTCGTACAGTGCGTTTTTGTCTGCCGTACCGATCTTGCAGGAGATGAAGGTCGGAATCAGGCCGTGCAGCACCAGGACGTCGATTTCATTGACAACGTCTTTGCCGGAACGGTTGTGAATGATGCCGTCCCAGTCCAGGTGTACGCCGACCTTGCAGTTCGGGGTCTGCGCGCGGAAAATCTGGTAGACATGCAGCTCCAGAATGCTCCCCGCGTCTGCCAGAATATTGCGGACGGTATACGAGCGGAAGCGGAAGCTGATATCCCGGCGCGAAAGGCTGAGATCCCGGAAAATCCCCCGTTTTTCCCCGTCTGTGAGGAACTGCTCCAGGAGGACCGGAGGAAGCGAGCGGGACTTTTTCAGCTCGTCGCGGACATCGTGGCTGTCCAGCGTAATCTGCAGGCTTTCCGTCCGCAGGGTGCGCTGCAGAAAGCCCGAAATTGCGGACCAGCTCTCTTCGTATTTCAGGAACAGGCTCCAGATCGAATTGACGATCTCTTCGGTCTCTTCATCGTCGATTTCCTTGATTTCCTTATGCATCCGGTAGTTGATCACCCCGCCGCGCATCTCAATATAGCGGTTCAGATCCAGTTCGACCGACTGCGGCTGAACAATGGAAGACAGGCGTTTTTCTTTCTCGTGACAGTATTCAATCAGCCGGTCTTCGCTGATCCAGTAGAGGTGCATCGGTAGCGAAAGCTCTTTTTCCACCATGCCGAAAGCAGCGAGAACCTGGCCTTTTCCGCCTGTCAGATCCAGAAATACAGAATTCCCGTATTCGTGTTCCGCAATCACCTGCTCCCGGATTTTCTTCAGGATATTGTCTAAATTCGTCCGGGAAACCGTATGAAATTCCACCCGCCCGACCCGGCAGTATTTTTTGAGAAAACTTTCCGTGTCTTTTTTCCGGTGCGCGAGATAGTCTTCATACCCGAAGAAAATGATCTTGTCAATGCGCCAATGCATGGCAGTGACAAGGTTTTCAATTGGTTCCATGCTCAAAAATTTAATCAGGATATTCATGGCCGCTTCTCTCTGAATCAGGTAATTATAGGGACAGATTGTTTCCGCTCTTATTGTAGGCGATAATCCGGGAAAAAACAAGTGCATTATAGGCACATTGCCTGCTATACAGCGCGCGGCGTATCTTATAATCCAATCACAGGCGCAACATTTTTGGCGGCTTCTTTCTTACAGTCCATATAGGTCATCAGGAGGTTCGCTGAATCAATTTTATCAGTGGTCGGGATAACGGCATCGTTGCAGATTTTTGATCTTTCTTCCGGATCCTTCAGCTTCTCAGCCATCAGATCGATTGCGGGATCTTTCATGTACTTGTCGTAGTTGTTTTTGTACATTACAGCGTCCACGCCGAGTTCTCCCGTTGCCGGATTCCGGAACATCTGAGTGGAGTGGTTTGCCATAATTGCAGCAAGCATCTGTTTTCCGACCATCGGCATAACAGCGCATAGTTCAGCCAGTTTTTCTCAAGAGATTCGTTTTTCTTTTTTTCCGGACTCGGCATATTTGTTTCCTCCATCGGATGTGTTTTTGCGGTTCTGCCGTGCAGTTGGATGACTCATTTCGAAAAGAGCAGGTCAAAAGCATCAGCAGTTGTCGCAACTATAAGCCATGCTGTCCAACAGATGTCCAACAGTTTATGCCGAAATCGGTTTTTTGCAGAAAATTTATAACAGTCGTCGTTCTCATGCTATTTTCCGAGCGGAAAGGGAAAAATACCTCTTGACAAACAATACTATACAATGTATAGTATATCGCAAAAGGAGGTATGCGTATGGACAATCAGATGAAACGGGGCCTTCTGGACGTCTGCGTGCTTGCGGCGATCCGAAATGAGGAATCCTACGGCTACCAGATCATAAAAGACGTGAAACCGTACATTTCGATTTCGGAATCCACGCTCTATCCGATTCTCAGGCGTCTGGAGGACAACGGGATGATGGACGAGCATTCGGTGGAGCACAGCGGAAGGCTTCGGAAATATTACCGTATTACGAAGCCGGGCATCAAAAGGCTCGAGGAATTTACGGAAGAGTGGAAGGAAATCATGGCAATTTACCGGTTCGTCAGCAGCAAGACTGGCGCGGCGGAGAGTGAGGAGGCCAGTGCATGAACAGATTTGATTTTTTAAGTCAGCTTTCGGACAGACTCAGGGACCTTTCGCCGCAGGACCGGCGGCGGGTAACAGACTACTATTCGGAAATGATCGACGACCGGATAGAGGAAGGCTTCAGCGAGGAAGAAGCGGTGCAGTCGATCGGCGACCCGGACCAGGATGCGCTCGAAATGCTGGCGGCGCTTGGGGTGAAAGCATCGGAAAGTGCCAAAGAAGACACTCCGGCCATGCCTGCAGAAGCAATAGAGAAAACAGAAGAGCCGGCACCGGAACCTGCGGAACAGCCGGAGGAAACCGCCGGGAATTCTGAGAAAAACATCATCGAAGAGACCGTGGAGACTGAGTTCAGACAGGAAGGAAGACTGGCTTCCGAAAAGGATTACGGAAATGATGCAGACAATACGAAGGAGACCGCTTCCGGAAAGAGTGATGGAAACGGTACTTCCGCAGCCGGTCTCAGCGAGGAAGCGATTCAGCGCGCGATCCGGAACATCGAGGAGCAGAAGACAGCTCGCCCGGAAGAAAAACAGCTGCCCAGGTCGCCGCGCAGGAAAAAGCTTTCTATAATCCTGATCGCTGCAGTTGCGGTGATCGGGGTAATCGCTTCTGCTTCGATTGTGAAACGGACCGTCAATTTCACGACCAGCATCTTTCCCTTCAGCCTTTTTGACAGAGACAGTAAGAAAGTCACATACGAAGATCCGGTTGAAAGCCTGATAATCCGTACTTCTTCCGGAGATGTGCGCTTTGAGGATTCGAATTCAAAAAATGTTACGGTGACTTTTTCGAAAGGTGCACAGAATCATTATAAAGTCGATTATCATGACGGAAGTCTCTGGATTGAAAAGAAAATCGGCAGTTCGTTCTCCTTATTCGGTCTGTTTGGCAGCGATGAAGATGTTGTGATCGGATTGCCGTTCCGCCAGCAGGAGGTATGGGGGAAAGAATCCGAATTAGAGAAACTGGATATTGAAACCTCAAGCGGAGATATTATCCTGCCTGAAAAGCTGGTGCTGAGAGGAACGCTGAATCTGAATACTTCCAGCGGAGAAATTAAATCGGAAGCAGTATTTCACCTTGAGAAGGGAGAGATCCGGACCTCGAGCGGGGACATTAAACTCCAGTGCGGAAGGCTTGGATACGGTTCTGCGGAGAATCTGTCCTGCCGTACCTCAAGCGGAAAGATTGAAATCCGGGATCTTTCGGCAGAGAAGTTCACGGCAGAATCCGGCAGCGGAGATGTGACGATGCGGGATGTGAAGAGCCGGGATTTTTCGATCGCCACGACAAGCGGCGAAGTGAAGTATGATGATGCGAATTTTGATCACGATATCGACCGCTTCTCTGTCCGGACGACAAGCGGAGATATTGAAATGTGCTTCCATACGATCCCTGTCATCAGCATCAGCACCACGAGCGGAAAGGTTTCCGTTTCTCCGGCTTACGGCCCGGAAGGAAATTATTCCATCTCTACGACAAGCGGTGATATCAAGGTGAAAAGCTATTGACAGATGAAGAAAATCTTGCAACTTTCCCTTTGCTGTGTTAAGATTTCGGTAAAAGAAGCGGCCCGCCGGGACGAATGGGGCGGCCGCAATACACGAAGGGAGAGACTGCAATGTTTTTCAACAAACCGGAAGAAGTAATCGCCATGACCCCGCTCTGGGAAGGCGAAAGAATGGAAGACGGCAGGCCGAAGGTACCGGCTTCAGTGCTGGAGCGGATGCGCCGTCTGACCCTCGAGGAAGTCTGGGGCCTGGCCTGGTCACAGGGCTATGAATTCCAGACAGAAGCACACCTTCTGACCACGCACCCCACAGATACCGGCCACCGTCTCGTAGGCCGCGCATTGACCTGTGTCTGTGTGCCGTTCCGTCAGGATCTGCATGATGTCGCAACTGCCGAATCCAGAGAATTCGGCTTCAAGGGCGGCTACAACAAGTCCGCCGTGGACCGTCTCGTCGAGGATGATGTTATGGTCGTGGACCTGTTTGACAAGGTTTATTACGGAACCTTCTTCGGCGGCAACCTGTCGACGCAGGTCAAAAACAAAACCAAGCGCGGCGGCGCCGTCATCTGGGGCGGTATCCGTGATCTTGACCAGATCAAGACGATCGAAGGCATCCAGATTTACTACCGCGGCGTGCACCCGACTCCGATCCGCGACTATATTATGACCGGCTACAATTCACCCTGCCGGATCGGCGAAGCAATCTGCATGCCCGGCGATGTCGTGTTCGGCTCCAATGAAGGCGTCTGCTTTATTCCGGCGCATCTTGCGGAAAAGGTTGTCGACAACGCTGAGAAGTCACATCTTCGCGATGATTTCGGCTTTGAGCGGCTGAAACAGGGCGTGTACAGTGCGACGGAAATCGATGCGATGTGGTCGGAAGAGATGTGGCAGGATTTCCTGAACTGGCTTGACACGAGTGAGATCGCGGCACCGTTCAAGTATCTCGACTGGACTGAGGATGTCGAGCGGGCGCGTCAGTTCCGGGAAAACCCCGAAGCGATGAGAGCAGCCTGGAAAGGCCCGAGGACCGACAATCCTCCGGCAGGCGCAAAGGCCGGCAGCCGGTCGACGATCTGATCGGGATCGGCAGAAAAGCAGTGTATTTCAGGTGAAAGAAAACTGAACAGGAAGGTAATTTGACTGCGCCGGCGGAGGCTTTCTCCACCGGCGCATGTTCATAAGATACCCTTGCAAAAGCTGTTGTTTCTGCTATAATGATATCGGGGAAAGAATCCTTTCACACAGGCATGATGGTACAGGGTTTTTAATGCGCAGATGACTGCGCAGGGGGGAGAACAATGGAAAAGAAAACAAAGATCCTGGCTGTGCTGTTTCTGGCGCTTATGCTTTGCATGAGCTCCTGCTCCGGCTGTTCGGGATGCGATAAGATCAAGAAAATCATCGGTGTCCTGACAGATCAGGAAACGACGGAAAGCGCCTCGGAATCCGGTTCGGAAACAGAGGACGAGAGCTCGGCATCTGATGAGGAAACCGATGAGTCTTCCGATGTGGCATCCGGGAATGAGTCTGACAAGGAGTCTTCGAAGAAGGAATCCGGCAGCAAGAAAGAGAACGACGGAATCTCTGCTTCCGGCGGGAGCAAAGAGAAGTCAGAAGAAGAGTCTTCGGAAGAGACTGAGAAGGAATCGTCTGAAGAGACCACGAAAGAATCCGCCTCGGAAAGCTCTTCCGAAACTGAAAAGGCAAGTGAGACAGCGCATACACACACCTTCAAGCATGTAGCGAAGGTGGATCCGACCTGCGAGAAAGACGGCAATATCGAGTACTGGCAGTGCACGGAATGCTATATGTGCTTCAAGGATGCTGAAGGCAAAAACTATATTTCCAAGCCTGAGGATCTCGTGCTGAAGGGCGGTCATAAGCTTACTTTCCATAAAGGCTACGCTCCGAACATCTGTGGCGTGGATAATATCAGCGGTTACTACGGATGCGAGACTTGCGGAAAGAAATTCTACGATGAAGAAGGGAAAAATCCAGTCCTGAACGACGCAGATCTGACGGTTCCGAATCCACATGAACTGGTGCTGCAGCCCTTCTGTTATGCGACCTGCATGGAGGACGGCCAGAAGGAGCATTACAAGTGCAAAAAATGCGGCGCACTTTTCTGGGACAAGGATGCAGAGATGCCGGTTGGGGATCCCACAGAAGTCGTGCTCGTGAGTCCGAAAGCACATGATCTGGTATTTATTCCGCTTCAAATGGGAGACTGTGTATTTGACGGACACTGGGATCATTACGAATGCTCCGAGTGCGGTGCGCTTTTCTGGGATGCGAATGGAGAAAACCCGATTTCAGACCCGAACGATGTTGTAATGAAAGGCGAACACGACACCAGCGGCGCGAAGATTCCGACCTTTACCGGCCCCTGCGGCAGCGTCACAGAGCACTGGATCTGTCCGATCTGCGGTGAATGGATCGATACGGTCTATTATTCCGCCCATCCGGAAGCATACTTCTATGGATCGGGTTATGATTCAACAGCACTTCATACTTGGAAACAGGTAGAGGATAGTGAGAAAAAACCGATACCGAATCCGGACGGCCCGGGATACCTGTATGAATGCCCGAAATGCCATCAGCGCTGTTATATGGATCCCAAAGGCTGATCAGCGAAAACAATATGGTGAATACTCATTCCTGACAATTTAAGAAGGACTTGTTCATGAGCTTTAAAAAACTGTTTCCCACCATCGCACTATTTTTGGTGCTGCTTCTCCTGATTTCCTGTTCCGGATGCCCCGGACAGGAGACCGGGGAGAGCGGCAGCGAAGCTGCGCCTTCGGGAAGCAGCAAAGAGAGCGTCGTGGAGAGCAGTACAGAGAGCCTTTCCGAAGATGAACCCTCGTCAGGCGAATCGGATCCTTCCGGAAGTGTCCCGGGGAAGAATTCCTCAGAGACTGAAAACACTACCGAGTCAGAGACCTCAGAAAGCGAAAGCGATTCGGACGATTCTTCGGAATCGGAGAGCGAAACAGAGCCGGAATCGACAACCGAACCGCCGCATGTGCATAAGCTGGAATTCACGGCAGGCGTATATCCGACCTGCACAGAGCCCGGTCATTATGAGTATTACCGCTGCAGCGGCTGCGGCGCCTGTTTCTTTGACAAAGACATGCAGGTTCCCTTCAGCTCTTTTGACGAGATCGTGATTCCGCCGACGGGCCACAAGATGATTTATCATCCCTCCGACTCGCCGGACTGTGATGAAGTCGGTGTCGTGACGCCTTATTATGAGTGTGAAAACTGCGGAAACTGGTTCTTTGATGATCAGGGCCTGCAGCTCGTGGAGGATCATGAGGCGCTCGTTACAACAGGATCTCATCAGCTTTCCCACGTCGAAGGCATCGAACCGAGCTGTAAAAACTTCGGTGTGAAGGAACACTGGAAATGTGCGATCTGCTTCCGCCGCTTCTATGATGAAAAGGCGGAACAGCCGGTTGAAGATCCGGAAAAGGACCTTGTAATCGAGGCACTTCCGCATGATCTCCAAAAAGTGGACACCGCTGAAGCAACCTGCGGGCAGGACGGCGTGAAAACAGTGCATTATCAATGTAAAGCCTGCGGAAGCCGGTTCTATGATGAAAAAGGAGAGGAACCGGCTGATCCGAAGGATGTCATTATTCCGGCCACAGGGGAGCATGATTTAGAGCATGTCCCTGAAAGGGAAGCAACAGAGACCGAAGACGGTATGAAGGAACACTGGCGCTGCAAGGTCTGCGGCGGGCTGTTCCTGGATGAAAAGGGCGAGAAACCGGTGAAATCCCAGGAGGAGCTGGTGATCCCGAAAAAGAATTCGGGAGAGGAATCTTCCTCCGAGACCGAGAACAGTACGGAGCAGAAGTAACAGCGTTCCCGCTGTAGTGTTTATTCGTGATTTTTACTGAAAAAAGGCCGCAGAAAGCCGGAAATACTTCAGACCATTCCGATTGACTTCCTGCGGCCCTTTTGCTATAATCCATCTTAATATCCAGAAGTATCAGAAAGGCATCGAAGGTTAACTGACAGTCACATTTGAAAAGGAGAGAGACATGGGTCGTATTATCGGAGAAGGAATTACCTTTGACGACGTTCTGCTGGTTCCCCAGTATTCGGACGTCACCCCCAACATGGTTTCTTTACGGACCAGGCTGACGAAAAATTTAACACTGAACATTCCTCTTATGAGTGCCGGTATGGACACTGTCACGGAGTATCGCATGGCAATTGCGATGGCAAGACAGGGTGGTATCGGCATTATTCATAAGAACATGTCGATTCAGGAACAGGCCGAAGAAGTGGATAAGGTCAAACGCTCGGAGTTTGGCGTTATTACCGATCCCTTCTATCTTTCACCCGAGCACACGCTCGCAGATGCAAATGAACTGATGGCCAAGTATCGGATTTCCGGCGTACCGATCACAGAAGGCACAAAACTCGTCGGAATTCTTACGAATCGCGACCTGAAATTTGAGTCCGACTATACCAGGAAAATCTCTGAGTGTATGACATCCAAAGGCCTTGTGACAGCAAAGGTCGGTACGACACTGGAGGATGCGAAGAAAATCCTCGGCGCGGCACGCGTGGAAAAGCTGCCGATCGTGGATGACGACTTCAACCTCAAAGGCCTTATTACGATCAAGGACATTGAGAAGGCTATCAAGTATCCGAATTCCGCAAAGGATGAACAGGGACGGCTCCTGTGCGGCGCGGCGGTCGGTGTGACCGCAAATGTGCTTGAGCGCGTGGACGCACTGGTTCAGGCCGGCGTCGATGTCGTGGTTATCGATTCCGCACACGGTCATTCACAGAACATCCTGAATACGTTGAGGCTGATCAAGGGTAAGTACCCAGATCTGCAGGTGATCGCTGGAAACGTGGCGACCGGAGAAGCAACACGCGATCTGATTGAAGCCGGCGCGGACTGCGTCAAGGTCGGTATCGGCCCCGGCTCGATCTGCACAACCCGGATCGTCGCCGGTATCGGTGTTCCGCAGATCTCGGCGGTTATGGATGCCTACGAAGTTGCGAAGGAATACGATGTGCCGATCATCGCAGACGGCGGCATCAAGTTCTCAGGAGACATTGTCAAGGCAATCGCCGCTGGAGCAAATGTCTGTATGATGGGTTCGCTTTTTGCGGGCTGTGATGAAGCGCCTGGTGCAACGGAACTCTATCAGGGCAGAAAATACAAGGTTTACCGTGGTATGGGGTCTCTCGCGGCCATGGAAGCCGGTTCGAAAGACCGCTATTTCCAGGAAGGCGCGAAGAAACTTGTTCCGGAAGGTGTTGAAGGCCGCGTGGCTTACCGCGGGTCAGTTGAGGATACTGTGTTCCAGCTTCTCGGCGGACTTCGTTCCGGCATGGGCTACTGCGGTACGCCGGATATCGAAAGCCTCAAAGAAAACGGCAAATTTATCAAGATTTCGGCGGCCGGACTTCGGGAAAGCCATCCGCACGATATTCATATCACGAAAGAGGCGCCGAACTACAGCGTCGAAGAGTAATCGGATAACAGGAGACCCGCCCTTTGTGGGCGGGTCTCTGTCATGAAAAGGGTTTTATCATAATGAATCGTAATCATCGCAGCAAAAAACTCCGCAGATACCTGAAGCCTTTCCTTGCATTGCTTCTTTCTCTCTCACTTTGTCTGAACCTGTCCTCCTGTCTCATCGGGTCCGCGTATTTGATGGGCGATGCGCTCGGGCTTTTTGATGACGAAGAAGAGTATGATCCGGACTTTGATTACTGGGCATCTGAGCATGAAACCGATCGTCCGACAAGGCCGACGGAACAGACGGAGAGACCTACGGAACGACCGACGGAAAGACCGGAGACGGAAGCTTCGGAAAGAACGGAGGAGGAAGAAAGCACTTCTCAGGTTCCAGAGAGCACCGTGACGGAAACGGCCGAATCACCCACGGAAGCGACCCAGAATGCTGTACTGGAGATGCGGGTCAGCTCGGACAACGGAGAGCTTGAAATCACACGCCCTTCCCGTGAAAATGAAACCCCGATGGGCGACCGGGGAATCTGGACGGTCTTTGTCTATCTCTGCGGAACGGATCTGGAATCCGAAGGCCGCGGCCAGGGCGGTATGGGAACTGCAGACCTGCAGGAGATGATCGACAGTTCGAAAAACGCATCAATCCGTTTTGTCGTGGAGACCGGCGGAACCTCCTTCTGGTACAATGACACTGTTTCAGCTAAAACGAATGAGCGTTTTCTGATCGCGAACGGAACCATCACGAAGCTTGTGGATCTCGGGAAGCGCGGTATGGGCGCACCCGGAACGCTCCTGGATTTCCTGACTTATGGAATTGAAAACTATGCCTCCGAAAAGATGGCGCTTGTTTTCTGGAATCACGGCGGCGGAAGTATTACCGGTGTGTGCTTTGACGAGCTCTTTGACTTTGATTCGCTGACGCTTCGGGAGATTGATACGGCGCTCTCGACGGTTTCGCGCTCCATGACGGACCGTTTCGAGCTGATCGGCTTTGATGCCTGCCTGATGGGAACGCTGGAAACGGCGAATATTCTTGCAAACTACGCACGCTATATGGTCGGATCCGAGGAGAGTGAGCCCGGATCAGGCTGGGATTACTCGGCCTTCGGCAGCTTCCTCGAGAGGAACCCTAATGCGGACGGTGCCGCTTTCGGCAGAATGATCTGCGACAGTTTCTATGAAGCCTGCGCGGCACAGAATGACTCGGATATCGCGACACTTTCCGTGATCGACCTCGAGAAGCTTGATTCGATGCTGGTTTCATTCAACCGCTTCTCACGGGATATTTATGACGCAGGTTCCGACAGTGAAACGCTGACAGAACTTGTCCGCGGCATCCGTTCGGCCGAAAATTTCGGCGGCAACAACCGGGTTGACGGCTATACCAACATGGTAGATCTCGGCGGACTGGTTCAGGCCTGCAGCAGTGCTTCGTCGGAAGCGTCGAATCTGCTGTCGCTTCTTTCGGATACCGTTATTTACAAGATTTCCGGGAGGGATCATGAGAATGCTTCCGGACTTTCCCTGTACTATCCGCTGGAAGTGCAGGGCTCTTCGGAGTTTTCCACGTTCAGTGATATCTGTGTAAGTCCCTATTATCTTTCCTTTGTAGACCGGCAGGCCTACGGCGGTGTCACTGGCGGCGATACCGGAAGCTATGATGACGACACCTGGTTTGAAGACGACGGATTCTGGAGCTGGCTGTTAGACGATGAGTACTTTGATGATGAGGATTACGACTGGGAAAATGACTATGACGGAACCTGGGATTCTGACGAAGATGAGGATGATTACTGGTATTACCTGGACGACTATGAAACGACCGGTGAAAGCAGTCTGATCACCTTCTCCGAGCCGCCCCAGATGGATGACGAAGGCGGGTACTATTTCGTTCTGGATGATGATGGCTATTACTATACCGCGGATGTAACCGCCTATGTTTACCAGCTGTCTTCGGACGGCGAGGACGTCATCGAGCTTGGCGAAACCATCGATGTCTATGCGGACTGGGATTCAGGACGTTTTGCGGATATGTTTGACGGATACTGGATCTCGCTTCCGGACGGGCAGAACCTTGCGCTCTATGTAGTGGATTATGCAGATGACTCTGTGCTGTATTCCAGCCCGGTTTACCTGAATGACGATGAAACAAATCTCCGGATCCGTCAGTACTATGACAGCGGGGTCTGCATCATCGAAGGAGCTTTCGACGGTATCAGCGAATACGGTGCCTCTTCCCGCGAGACCAGGACTGTGAATCCCGGTGACGTGATTGTTCCGCGCTATTACGCCTGGAACCTTGACACCGAAGAAGACATAGAGTATTACGGCTACGAGTATACGGTAACCGATGATATGGAGATCTATTACAGCATCATGGATGAGGGCGATTACTTCTATGCTTTCTGCATTTTCGATCTTTTCGGGGATTACTACCTGACAGATTTTGCTTCCTATGCAGTAGAGGAAGACGGCTCCGTCAGCTGGTATGAGTTTTAAACGGGCGGGTTTTCCGGTTCCTTCCCGCGTGAGTCGGTTATTCTGTAAAATATCGTCATTCTCTCGGAAACGAGGTCCACGGCCTTATCATGGAGCAGAACGACCGGGTCTGCACGGAATCCTGGATGAAGCCTTATTCACCATAATTCCCGTACTCCTGCCATTCCCACGGCAAAAGCTGCACCTGCGCCGATGCCGGGATTGCAATGACGGAAGACCTGCAGCACAGCTTATTTTGAAGATGCGGATCATCTGATTGTAACAGTCCGGAACATGAATGGCTGGCTTGTTTCGACCGCACATATCCGCTTTGACGGCCCGGACATCGACATCCCTTGAGGAACGTGATATGCTGTACGAGAACCTTCCGCCGGCGATACGGTACGGAAAGGGAAGAAGGATCCGGCTGATTCGACAAAATCACGAGGTTTCATCGGGATTTGACGCAATCAATCAACAATTCAAATAATTGACAAAATCCTCCTGAGGTTGTAAAGTTATGACAATATGGCTTTGCAATTTCGGGAGGTTTTTTATGGAACTCGTGATGAGAAAAGATGTCCCCGTCGAAGAGACCTGGGACCTGTCGCTGATTTATAAAACGGAAGAGGAATTTCAGGAAGCGGTCAAAAAGATGACGGCGCTTGCGGAGGATCTCTGTGCGAAATATCCTGGGAAACTGCTGGACGCGGATACGATTGTTTCCTGCCTCGATGAATACGATGAATATCTCAAAATCGAGGTCCTGGTCGGCAACTATACCGGGCTTGCGGCTTCGGTGGATTATTATGATACGGAAATTCAGGAGAAGGATGCGCGGCTGACATCGATTCTGACGGAGCAGTCAAGCCGGCTCAGTTTCATTCGCTCTGAAATTCTCCTGTGCAGTGAAGAGGTGATCCGGGAAGCAATCGAAAAGACAAGGGTTGCAAAGGGCTTCCTCTCAGACCTTCTCCGGGACAAGCCGCACCGCCTGAGTCCGGAGACCGAGCGTGTTCTCACTGCTTTTTCCGAGACTTTCTTTGCGCCGGAGCGGATCTACAACATGGCGAAACTTGCGGACATGAAGTTCCCGAATTTCACCGTAAACGGAAAGGAATACCCGCTGGGATATTCGCTTTTCGAGGATGATTACGAGTACGAGCGCGATACGGATGTCCGCCGCGCGGCGTTCCGGGCTTTTTCCGACAAGATCAGGCAGTATGAGAATGTAACGGCGGAAGCCTACAACACCTGTGTAAAGATTGACAAGACTCAGGCCGGGCTTCGCGGATACAAAGACGTTTTTGACTATCTCCTGTTTGACCAGAAGGTCACGCGTGAGATGTACGACCGCCAGATTGACCTGATCACCGAAAAGCTTGCGCCGCATATGAGAAAGTACGCGAAGCTGATCCAGAAGATCTACGGACTGGACACGATGACCTTTGCCGACCTGAAGCTTCCGCTGGACCCGGATTATGATCCGAAGGTCACGATCGAAGAATCGCATCAGTACGTCCGTGAAGGCCTGTCGGTTCTCGGAGAGGACTATGTCGCGATGATCGACGAAGCCTACCGGGACCGCTGGATTGATTTTGCGAAGAACCAGGGCAAGATGACCGGCGGATTCTGCGCCTCACCATACGGCAGGGGTTCCTTTATCCTGCTTTCGTGGAACAACCGGATGTCGGATGTGTTCACGATCGCGCATGAACTGGGCCATGCGGGGCACTTCAAGCTCGCGAATGAGAACCAGTCGCAGTGGGATACGGATGTTTCGACCTACTTTGTGGAAGCGCCTTCGACGATGAACGAAATCCTGCTTGCACATCACCTCCTGAAAACGAACAATGACCCCAGATTCCGCCGCTGGGTGCTTTCGTGCATGATCGGGAACACCTATTATCATAACTTTGTGACCCATCTTCGGGAGGCCTGGTACCAGCGCGAAGTCTACAAGATTATCGATGACGGCGGTTCGGTGAATGCGGAAACCTTGTCCGGAATCTTCAAAAAGAACCTGGAGCTTTTCTGGGGTGATACGGTAGAACTTCCGGAAGGTGCGGAACTCACCTGGATGCGGCAGCCGCATTACTATATGGGCCTGTATTCCTACACTTACAGCGCCGGGCTCACAGTCGCGACGCAGGCGGCTTTACGGATCGAAAGAGAAGGCCAGAAGGCAGTTGAGGACTGGAAAAAGGTGCTCTGTGCCGGTTCTACTCTGGATCCTGCGGGACTCGCAAAACTCGCCGGAATCGACATTTCGACGGACCAGCCGCTTCTTGATACGATTGACTATATCGGGTCGATTGTGGATGAGATTGAGAAGCTGACAGAAGAGATCGGAGACTGAGAATGCCTGAAAAAATCTACAGAATATTGGTCATTAATCCCGGATCGACCTCTACGAAGGTCAGCCTCTTTGACAATGAAACCTTAGTTTTTGAGCGGAGCCTTTTCCATGACGCAGACGTGCTGCTGCAGTATCCGCATGTCAATAACCAGACGCCTTTCCGTTATAGGGTGATCATGGACATGCTGCAGGAGGAGGGCGTCGCACCGGAATCAATCGACGCCTTTGTCGGCCGCGGCGGTTCTGCCTGCACGCAGCCCGGCGGCATTACGACAGTCGACCAGAAGCTCTATGACGATACGGAAGCTGCAGTCGGCGGCTCGGAACATCCGGCGAAACTCGGCGTCATGCTGGCCTTCAGCTTCGCTAAGAACTTCAAAAAACCCGCTTTTACGCTTAATCCGACAAATGTGGACGAATACTGCGACTATGCGCGCCTCACGGGAATACGGGGCCTTTACCGCGTTTCTCATTCGCATGTGCTGAACCAGAAAGCAGTCGCGGCCTACCATGCGAAAGAAGTGCTCGGCGGGAAGTATGAGGAATACAATTTCATCGTCGCGCACATCGACGGCGGCATTACGGTTTCTGCACATGAGCATGGCCGCATGATTGACGGCAACATGGGTGCGGACGGAGAAGGCGCCTTTACGCCGACCCGGATCGGCTCGGTTCCGGTTCTTGCGCTTTTAGATTACATCGAAGAAAACGGCGTCGATGAAGTGCGGCTTCGCTGCTCGAGAAAAGGCGGCTTTGTCGACCTGTTTGGTACGGCAAATTCGGATACGATTCACGCGCTGGTGGAGCAGGGCGACCGGAAGGCTTCTCTTGTATGGAATACGATGATTTACCAGATCTGCAAAATGATCGGAGAGCAGAGCGCGGTTCTGAAGGGGAAAGTCGACGGGATCCTTTTAACCGGCGGGCTGATGCGCTTTTCGGATATCATGGAAGGGATCAAGGACCGCTGCTCCTGGATTGCGCCGATCTCCGTCTACCCCGGAGAAATGGAGCAGGAGGCACTTGCAATGCCGACGCTTCAGGTCCTGCGCGGGGAGGTTACGCCTCTCCGCTATACCGGCAAAAATGTATGGGACGGATTTCCGGGAGTGGAGTTCTGATACAAAGGAAGCTGACTGCTCTGCAGGAGCAAGCTCCAGCAGGTTCCCGGGACTGACCGGCATCACTTAGAACCTGTGTACTATATCTGATTTGCTGATTCAGCAGGCATCAGCTACTTCTGTACACTCATCCGTTTGTTATAGCCGGTGTC
>JAFYGJ010000014.1:0-125849 GCA_017543275.1 Lachnospiraceae bacterium
CGAATGCCGCTGTTCGTCGACTGCTTTGGTGTACCGCATCGGCGGATTCAGCAAGCGCGCATTCAATGACTGGTGCAGCACGCACCGGGAAGAAGCCAGGATCATGAGCAATGCTGTCGCTGAAATCCATGGCTTCCGCGCTGGCATGATCGACGGACCGACAGATGATGTAAGCTGGATGAAAAACTGGCAGCCGAAGCATGACTGCTCGAAGATCGCCGACCAGACTGATACCGAAATGAAGACGCGCCTTGCGATGCGCAGGGTCGTGGAGTATTACAGGATTGCCTGCCCGGAGATCTTCCGCAATGCCTTCCTTTACGATATTGCCCCGCAGCTTGGCACCAGAGGCTCGCACCGGATTGTAGGAGAGTATGTGATTTCGTCAAATGACTGGGCCTTCCCGAAGGAGCACGACGACTGTATCGCATGGCACTGCACGGTGGATACGCTGAACGACAATGCGCCGATCGAGATTCCGTATCGGTCTATTCTGCCGCAGAAGGTAGAAAATATCCTGGCTCCCGGTCGTCACATTTCAGCAGATAAGATCGCGATTGACAATGTGAACCTGATCCCGCAGTGCGTCGGAACCGGCCAGGCAGCCGGCGTGGCTGCAGCGGTCATCGCCGCGGACAACAGCAGCACCCATACCGTGGATATCAGAAAGGTCCAGGATATCCTGGCCGCGGAACAGGACGTGCCGCTTCCCCGGAACGCACACACCGATCCCAGCTATATGGAGTGCCTTGTCGCGCACGAATACGGCCTTTATACGGAAGCCGCAAAGAAAGCACGGGAAGCGAAAGATGCCGCAAGTGTATACCGGCACTGGACATTGTCCGGCGGCGCAGGCGGCGGAAAAACCGGGAAGGACCATACTGAGGAGAATTCATAATGAAACTGCTTCATATCGGAAAAGCCGGGAATATTGAGCGCTTTGCTGATCCGGACAGTTTTCTGTTCGGGCTTGAGAGAGTGGAAGCCCCGATCGGGCTTCCGGCAGCGGAATACCTGAAAGCCGCAGGCGATGCGGAGTTTATTATCGCAGATGCGATCGGGGACATACCAGGCGAACTGATAGAGGGAATGCCGAACCTGCGCCTGATCCATTCCGAAGGCGTTGCCTATAACAGGATCGATATTGAAACTGCAAGAAGAAGGCATGTATATGTCTGCAACAGCAAAGGAATGAATTCTTCTGCAGTAGCGGAACAGGCAGTGCTTCTGATGCTCGGCATGCTTCGGGATATCGCAGGCGGAGACCGGGCAGTCCGATCCGGCAGGCAGATCCGGAAAAAGGAAGGATATATGCTTCGGGGAGATCTTCGGGAGCTTTCAGACTGTTCTGTAGGTCTTGTGGGATTCGGCGATATCGCCCGAAAAACAGCGCTGCTTCTTCATGCTTTTGGCGTACAGAAGATAAACTGTACGGACATGATTCCGCTGTCGGCCGAGCAGGAAGAAGAATACGGGGTCAGATTCTGCAGTCTTTTGGAACTGCTTTCGGACAGTGATATCGTAAGCCTTCATGTGCCGGTCACGCCGGATACAGTCGGAATGGCCGGCAAGTCATTCTTTGCAGCCATGAAGAACGGTGCGCTGCTTCTGAATACGGCGCGCGGTGAGCTTGTGGATGACGCGGCGCTGATAGAGGCACTTTCCTCCGGGAAGCTCGCCATGGCCGGTCTCGATACCCTGGATCATGAGCCTGTCCAGCCGGATCATCCGCTTCTGAATGTGCCGGATCAGATTGCCGAAAAGCTACTGTTCAGCCCGCATATTGCGGGCATCACAGCTTCCAGCTTCCGCCGGAGTTTTGCCATGATCGCAGAGGATATCCAAGATGCGGCAGAAGGCCGCGTACCGAAACGGGTTGTGAACCCGTGGTAAAACATTTCAGCCCGGTACTGTTGTGCAGATGCATAATTTTGCCTTGACTGTACCGCTGAATCAGGTTAAGATTAAACTGCAGTCGAGATATTTTCGCGCAGTGAAAAAAGAATTGCAAGAGCAACAAGGAGGTACCTGTAATGTCCAGAAAAGCTAAGATCTCGCTTCATCCCTCGTATAGTAAGGGCGATATTTCTCCCAGGCTGTTCGGTGCGTTTTTGGAGCCGATCGGCAACATGGTAATCGGCTCCATGTGGAAGCCGGACCACCCGACGGCAGACGACCGGGGATTCCGTCAGGATTTCATGAACGCCCTGAAAGAAGCCGGCCTTCCGAGTGTCCGTTTCGGCGGCAATTATGTTTCCGGCTGGCGCTGGAAGGACAGCGTCGGACCGATGGATCAGAGAAAACCCCTGATCGACCGTTCCCGTGCCTGCTTCATTCCCAAAGAAGTTGGTGCAGATGAATATCTGGCCTGGATTGAAAAAATCGGGGCTGATACCATGTGGACCCTGAACCTCGGTACGGACGACATCGATGCATCCATCGACTTTATCGACTATACGAACGTGGAGAGCGGACTGGAATGGGCGGACAAGCGCGTGGAGTTCGGCCGCAAAGACCCCTATAACGTCAAGATTTTCTACCTCGGCAATGAAATGGACGGCCCCTGGCAGGTAGCTTCCTTCGAAAAGGATCCCGTAGGTTACGGCGTCAAGGCACGCGAAGTTTCCAAGGCCCTGAAGTATACAGACGGTTCCGTGGAGACCATTGCCTGTGTATCTTCCTGCCCGTTCCTGACCCATTATCCGGACTGGGACCGCCAGGTGCTGGAGCAGTGCTACGAGGTCGTGGACTATATTTCCCTGCACCATTATCATTCGGCGCTTCCGGGCGACATCGGCGCTCTTATGGCTGGCGTCAAGGCCTACGAGAATTACATTGACACCGAGATTGCCCTGAGCGATTACATCAAGACAATGCTTCGTACTGAGAAGACGATGTATATTTCTCTCGACGAGTACGGCAGCATGTTCCGTCCGCAGAAAGACAACCCGCAGTTCGGCATGAACGGCAACCTGCCGATCAAGACCTTCTTCAGCTTCCCGGACAGCGGATTCCGTTCGCAGGATCCCAACGTCTGGCGTGCATTTGGCCCGGGCGGCAGAAGATCCGGTGAAATGGCAATGGCACTTGCGAACGCTTCGACAATGCTCGCAATGATCCGCCGCGCGGACCGCGTGAAGATCGGCTGTGCAACCGGCGGCCTTGGTATGCTCGCGGCATCCGACAGAGACCATGTCTGGAAGGGCGCGGCTTACTATCCGATGACAGAACTGATCCATTATGCGAAGGGCAAGTCTATCCTGCCGATGGTCGAATGCGAGACTTATGACGTACCGAGCTACGCGGTCGACGACCAGAACCAGTACGCCGATATCCACGACGTTCCTTACGTGACCGCTGCTGCTGCGCTGAATGACGATCAGGGTGAGTTCACCGTGTTTGTCGCAAACGGCGATTGGGAAGAGGAAGAGGAGCTTACGATCGACGTCAAGGCATTCGAAGGCTATCACTTTGTTGAGCATCTGACGATGTATGCGGATGACTTTGATGCTGCAAACAGCTACGAAAATCCCGATGTCATCAAGCCCGTTGTCTGCGAAGAGACGAAGTGTGAGGACGGAAAACTCACAGCAACCCTGAAGAAGCTCTCCTGGAACATGTTCCGCTTTGAGAAGAACTGATCAGAGAAAGGATACCGGACCCGGCGGGAGGACTGCCGGGTCTTTTATCAAGAAAGGCCGGGAAACGGGGGGAGGCAGCAGATGGCTGACAGAAGGAAAATACGGCTTGGCGTGATCGGAATCGGAAACATGGGTTCCGGTCATCTGAAATATTCTGCAGACGGTTTATGCCCGTCAGTGGAAATCACGGCGATTTGTGATATTCGGGAGGAGCGGCTTGAGATCGGCCGGAAGCTGCAGCCTGAAGCGGTTTCCTTTACCGATGCACTTCAGATGATGGACAGCGGGCTTGTGGAAGCGGTACTGATCGCAGTACCGCATTACCTGCATCCGGTTTATGCAAAAGAGGCTTTTTCGCGCGGGCTTCATGTCCTGACGGAAAAGCCTGCCGGTGTTGCGGTTTCGGCGGTGCGCGAAATGAATGAAGCCGCCAAAAGATCCGGGAAGAAATTCGCGATCATGTTCAACCAGCGGACGAATCCCCTGTTTATCCGGGCGCATGATATTGTGAAAAGCGGTCTTTTAGGGGAGCCCAAACGCCTGGTCTGGATCATCACGAACTGGTACCGGACTCAGGCATATTATGACTCCGGTTCCTGGCGTGCTACCTGGCCCGGCGAAGGGGGCGGCGTACTGCTGAATCAGGCGCCGCACAACCTGGACATCTGGCAATGGATTTTCGGCGTTCCGGATCGTGTACACGCGACTGTGGACTTCGGGAAGTACCATCATATCAGCGTCGATGACGATGCGACGATTATCGGGGAATACGACAGCGGCGCTTCGGCTGTATTTATCACGACAACCGGCGAATGCCCCGGCACAAACCGCCTGGAAATCTCCGGCGACCGGGGAAAGCTGGTCCTCGAGAACGGAACACTGAAATGGTGGAAGCTTTCCGAGCCGGAGCGCGAAGTATGCTTTACCGCAAAGGAAGGCTTTTACCAGGCTGAGCCGGCGTATGAAGAATATACTGCGGAGGAGCCGGACGGACACCCGATCCTGCTGCAGGATTTTGCTGAAGCAATCCTTCTGGACCGGGAACCGCAGGTCCCGGGTTACGAAGGGATCAAGTCCCTGTCGGTCAGCAATGCAGCATATCTATCCGCATGGACCGGGAGATCTGTTGTCCCGGGCACGGAGGAGGCTCTCTTTGACGAGCTGTTGGAAGAACACAGAAAAGCAGAGAAGCGTGTTTCTGAGGAGATTCGGCATGCATCGCAGAATAAAGCTTCGGAGAATCTTGAAGATCTGAAAAAACGCTGGCAGGTAAGATGGTGAAGACTGCCTGATCAATGGAAGCGGTGTGTTTGCGGCTTACAGAGGACCGGTGGAATAAGAAGCTTTTGAAAGGGAAACAGCCATGAAAATCACATTTCTCGGGACAAGTCACGGCGTTTCCGACAGCACATATGGAAAAGGATCATCGTCCGGCTTACGGGTACCTGCTGGAGGCAGATGGCGGCAGGCTTTATGTTTCCGGCGATCTCAATGCGGAAAAGATTGATTATCCGGACCTCCTGAATCAGGATCCGGTGGATCTTTTTGTTGTGGAATGCGCGCATTTTCCGGCGGAAAAGCTTATTGAAAAGCTGCAGCACTGCGCGGCGAAACGTGCAGCGGTTGTCCACACCTTCCCGCTTAAGAAATATGATGTGCTGAAGGCGGCCAGGGATTGTCTGCCCTGTGAGCTGCTGCTTCCGGAAGACGGCGATTCGGCGGAGATCTGAGAGTATTTTTTGAGGGTTCAGATGAGGAACACTGGCGTTATATAGCGGAGTAGAGGAGAATAATCTATGCGCTGCATCATGGTCATGTATGATACACTGTGCCGTCATTTTCTGTCACCATACGGAAATGACTGGGTGAAAACGCCGAATTTTGAGCGGCTTGCCCGGGAAGCGGTTACGTTTGACAACAATTATGTCTGTTCACTGCCCTGTATGCCTGCGCGGCGCGACCTGCATAATTCGCGCGTGAATTTCCTGCAGCGGGATTGGGGACCGCTGGAACCGTATGATGATTCGATGCCGCAGATCCTGAAAGAAAGTGGTATTTATTCCTGCCTGGTTTCAGACCATTATCATTATTGGGAAGATGGCGGGGCTACTTATCACAACCGCTACAGTTCGTGGAGGGCAACCCGCGGCCAGGAAGGCGACGCCTGCACCTGGGATGCAGATATTGTAGAATATACGCAAAAGCTTGGCGCGGGTATAACTGACCCACGGAATATGAAAGAGCTCCTGAAACATCAGGACGCGGTGACGCGGCGCCACCTCACGGATGAAGGAGACATGCCGCAGGCCATGACATTCCGGGACGGACTGGATTTTCTCGAACGGAATAAAAATACGCAGAACTGGTTCCTTCAGATTGAATCCTTTGATCCGCATGAACCGTTCTTCACGCAGCCTTCGTGGAAAGAACTGTATCCAAAAATCCGGGAATACACGGGGGAAAAGGATGACTGGCCGCCCTATGATATGGTCCGGGATGATTCGCCGGCGGACATTCAGTACGTTCGGAACCTCTATGCGGCACTTGTTTCGATGTGTGATTCGTATCTTGGAAAAGTGCTTGATTTCATGGATGAAAATGATATGTGGAAGGATACCTTGCTGATTGTGAATACCGACCACGGATTTCTTCTGGGTGAGCATGACTGGTGGGGTAAGAATATCATGCCCGCATACGAGGAAATCAGTCATACGCCGCTGTTTATTTATGATCCGGTGAGCGGGATCAGGGGAGAGCGCAGATCCGGACTGACGTCAGCAATTGATCTGCCGGTCACGATTCTTGAGTTTTTCGGCATTAAGATTCCGAAAGACATGCAGGGATACAGCCTCCTGCCGTTAATCCGTGAGAATCGGTCGGAAAGGACGGCTGCGCTTTTCGGACTGCATGGTTCCTGTACTGCTGTGACGGATGGCAGATATGTCTATTTCCGCGCACCGCTCGCATCAGAGCAGGGTAATGTCTGCGAATACACGCTGATGCCAGCAAGGATGCGTCAGATGTTCAGCATAGAGGACCTTCAGGGAGCAGAACTTGTTCCGCCCCTTCCGAATTCCAAGGGATGCCCGGTACTGAAAATCCGCATTCACGGATCAAAAGTGAGTCCGTCGAATCTTGGCTCAAAGCTTTTCTGTGTTGCGGATGACCCATATGAAGCGGAGCCGCTGAATGATCTGGAAACGGAAGCGCGGATGGCACAAATCCTGAAGGCGGAAATGGAAAAGGCCGGCGCGCCGTCGGAACAGTTTGACCGCCTCGGCCTGTCCGGTGAAATCACACCTGAGAGCATCCTCTCTCAGCGGGAGTAGTTTTATGCCGCCGATCAGCGTACTCATGAAGCCCGCCTCCGGTCTGTGCAATATGCACTGCGATTACTGCTTCTATGCCGATGAGCAGGCAAACCGCACACACGAGAATTTCGGATTCATGTCCGAAAGAACCTTGAAGAATATTATCCGGCGCACACTCCTGCATGCAGAAGGAGCAGCTTCATTCGCTTTTCAGGGAGGAGAGCCGACCCTTCGGGGACTGGACTTTTTCCGAAAAGTCGTATTGTATGAGGAACAGTACAACAAGAATTATCTGCGGATTCAGAATGCCCTGCAGACGAACGGGTTGCTGTTGGATCGCGAGTGGTGTGTTTTCCTGCGAGACAATCATTTTCTCGTCGGGGTCTCTTTAGACGGAGTCCAGGCTGTGCATGACCGCTTCAGGCACCTGAATAAAGACTGCGCCGAAACGGCAGAATCGGCCTTTCTGTGTGCCATGGAGAAAATCCGGCTTCTCCGGGATTGTAATGTGGAATTCAATATCCTGACCGTTGTCACAGATGATCTTGCGGATCATATTGAAGAAGTTTACCATTTCTATCAGCAGGAGGATTTCAGATGGCAGCAGTACATCGCCTGCCTCGATCCGCTGGAAGGCGATGCACCCCGGTCATATAGCCTGACGCCAAAGAAGTATCAGGAGTTTCTGATCCGGCTTTGGGATCTGTGGCAGAAGGATCCAAAGCGTCCTTTCATCCGTCAGTTTGACAACTGGGTTGGGATGATAGCGGGATATCCGCCGGAAGCATGTGATATGCGCGGCATCTGCGGTATCCAGTATGTATGCGAAGCCGACGGATCCGTTTATCCCTGTGATTTCTATATGACGGATCAATACTGCCTCGGGAATTTCAATTCCGACAGAATTGATGCTGTCGATGAAAAGAGAAATGCAATTGCCTTTATTGAAAATTCAATGAAGCTTCCGGGAAAGTGCCTGTCCTGCAAATGGCTGAAATTATGCCGCGGCGGATGCCGAAGAAACCGGGACGAAATGCAGCTGAACCGTTTCTGCGGCAGTTACAGCGGGCTTTTTGAAGCCCGAGTGGAAGATATGAAGCACGAAGCAGCGCGCATTCGGGAGTGAGTTCAGAGCATAGTTTTATACATAATCCGATTAACATCGGGAAAAAGGGAGGATATGATGAGAATTGCAGTGACCTATGACAATGGCGAAGTGTTTCAGCATTTTGGCCGGACAGAAGCCTTCAAAGTTTATGAGGTTGAGGGCGGCAGGGTGATTTCCTCAGAAGTCATCGGTACCGATGGGGTTGGCCATGAAGCGCTGGCGGTTCTTCTTTCAGAGCGTTCTGTAGACGTTCTGATCTGCGGAGGAATTGGTGAAGGCGCTCAGGCTGCGCTTCAGGAAAACGGAGTAGAGCTCTGCGCAGGCGCGTCCGGCAGCCCTGATGAGGCAGTCGAAGCATACCTTCGTGGAGAGCTTCAAAACACCGGTGCCAACTGTGACCGTCATGAAGAAGGCCATTCCTGTGAAATGCATGAAGGCTGCGAAGGGTGTCCCGATTTTGAGGAAGGCGGCTGTTACAGCAGCTGTCACATGAGGCCGGTAATAGAGGGGAAAAATGTCGGAAAGAAGTGCCGGACACACTACCGCGGAACCTTTAACGATGGGACGCAGTTTGATTCTTCCTATGACCGTGGGGAACCGCTGGAGTTTGTCTGCGGTGCGGGAATGATGATCCCCGGCTTTGATCAGGCAGTTGCCGACATGGAGGTCGGTGAGATCCGCGAGGTTCATCTGATGCCTTCCGAGGCATATGGCGAGGCGGATCCGGATGCGGTTTTTACTGTTGAAATTGCGAAGCTCCCGGGAGCGGAAGGGCTCTCGGTGGGAGACCGGGTGTATCTTCGCGACATGTACGGCAATCCGACACCGGCAGCGGTGACAGCGAAGGACAGTGATACCATTACTTTTGACACAAATCATGAGATGGCCGGAAAAGAACTGAATTTCACGATAGAACTCGTAGAAGTGACGGATTAAGAAGATAAAAACACAGGTCCATTTTCAAGCCACAGCAGGGAAAAGGAGGAAACGATGAAGTACTGCAGAAGTTGTGGAAAAGAGATCAATGACAATGTGAAATTCTGCCCGTTCTGCGGACAGAAGACAGGAGAAGCCCCGCAGATGAGCGTCACACAGGCAAAAACCCCGGAGCCGGTACCGACACCGCCGCCGGCACCCGTCCCGGAACCGACAGGGAAAGTGCCGCCTGTCAAAACCCCGGAACCGGTGATGCAGACGCCACCGCCTGCTGCTCCAAAAGCGCCGGTTCAGCCAATGCCGTCCCCTGCAGCCCCGAAAAAGGAAAAGAAATCCGGGAACGCAGCAGCGGTCATTCTGCTTCTGGTACTTTTTGTAATTGGTCTGATTGCGGAGATTCTGGTCAATACACCGATCCGGCAGTTGATTTATAATCCATTCAATACGCCGCGCAGTGAAGTGATCCGGACGGTGTTCCGTCAGGCTGTGTACGGCTTTGAAAATGAATCCATTCCGATTTACTCAGTGCTGACGTATGTTTTGTACTGGATGATGGTCCGCACCAGGTTCCTGATCGGCGGACTGCTCCGCTGGATTCCGTACCTGATCCTGTTCTTTATTCCGGTGCTTTCCGCCATGGTCAAAAAGAAAGGCATCCCGCTTCTGATCGGCGGTGTGTTTACGCTTTTCGAAGGCATCGGCGTTCTGATTGCGGGAGCCGCGTCCGGCATGGGCGCCCGGTATTTTACTGTGATGAACGGCATTCCCTTTATTGTGGAGGCGGTGCTCGTGATTCTTTTGGCGATTGCCTTCTTCGCGAAGAGCAAACCGCTGTGCATAATCATCGGTATTTTTTCGATACTCTTCGCCGTGTTTTCACTGTTCCTGACGCCGTCGCTCAGACTGCTGAATGCGGCGATGCAGAGGGCGGATATGTTCGGGCGCGCCCTGCGGATGGTACTGTCAAGGCCGGGAATGATCTTTACAAATTCGGGCGGATCCTTCTGGCCGATTTATAAGACCTTCGTCGTGCTGATGTATGCCCTTCTTGCGTTCCTGTCTGCGGGAAAGCTGAAGAAAAACTGAAAAGGAAGTATCTTTGGTGCATCTTGTCGCGTAAAAATGCATCTTACCCTTCGGCATATTGAAAAGGAGGAAAAGAGCAGGTAGAATACAGCCATTCCATAGAAAGAAAGGTGATTTTTATGAGTATGGGTCTGGTTCTTTTCCTGTTGATGGCTGCACTTGAGATTTCCCTTGTTGTATACAGCTGCAATAAAGCAGCAGAAAGAAAGGTCTGGCGCAAAAACAGGCTGTTTGTATGCATTGCCGAGACTGTGATAGCGGTCTCGGCAATCCTACTGCCGTTCGGGCAGCGATGGAGGCTTTTCCCGGTCCTTGGCCTTCTCGTGATTCTGACGCTGATTCCTGTGATTCTGATCCTTGCGAAGCGCGGCAGGGAAGAGAAGGAAAAGAAGAAGGCGGGCATCATAGGCTCCTGTATAATGAGTATTTTTTTGATCGGTTTCAGTCTCGTTCCGGCCATGATTTTTACAGGTTATAAAGGACTGCCCACGAGCGGTGAATATCCTGTCAGGGAGACCTCCGCCATTCTTGTTGACCACTCGCGGACTGATCCCTTCGAACAGGACGGCAGCTTCCGCGAGGTACCGGTGCATTTCTATTATCCGAAAACCGCAGAAGATAACACAGAGCGCTTCCCTCTCGTAATATTCTCGCATGGTGCATTCGGCTATTATCAGAGCAATACTTCCACCTATATGGAGCTTGCAAGTAACGGTTATGTTGTAGCCGTGCTTGATCATCCGCATCACGCGTTCTTCACGAAGGACACGGATGGGAAAACTGTGATCGCAGATATGGGTTTCATGAATGCCGCGATCAATCTGAACGACGATGTTCCTGCGGAAGAGCAGTTCGCGCTGTATACCGAATGGATGGCGCTCAGAACGTCAGACATGAATTTCGTACTTGATGAAGTGGCAGCCTCCTGCAGGAGCGGATCAGTTGATGAAAGCTGGTTTATTTCCGGGAAAGAATACGACGCTGTTCAGACTGTGCTTCATATAACCGATATCAGCCGGATTGGCGTGATGGGGCATTCCATGGGCGGCGCCGCAGCAGTGGAGCTCGGAAGGGAGCGGAATGATATCAGCGCCGTTGTTGACATTGACGGTACAATGCTTTCCGAGTATACGGGAGTCGCAGACGGAGAACTCACTGTCCGTGAGGAAGCATATGTCTGTCCGGTACTTGAATTCAACAACTGGAAATCGTATCATGAGCGCATGGCATATCTGGAACAGGGCGGCATCTATCCGAATGATGTGCTGATTCAAAATGCTTCGGAGGGCTATGCCGCAACCATTCGCGATACAGAACATATGGACTTTACCGACCTGCCGCTCCTGTCTCCCTTCCTCGGAAACATGCTGGGCAGCGGAGAGCGGGACAAAGCGGAAACCATGACGGTCGTCAATTCCCTGGTACTGCAGTTTTTCAATCACTATCTGAAAGGGTCAGGCGTGTTTTCGGTGCAGGAAATTTACTGATGCGCCTGTGTAAGAAGATATGAAAGTTGAAATCAAACAGATCGGCCGAAACGACAGCGAACTTGTTCTGATTCGCTGCCACGAGATCACGGATGAAGTCCGGGAGATCGAGGCCTTTGTCAAATTTCGTGAAGGGAGTCTTTCCTGCACCTCGGACGCGAGGCAGTACGAGGTTGCCGTGACGGATATCTGTTATATCGAATCGGTCGACGGCAAGACATTCCTCTATACGGCAGATCGGATCTATGAGACTTCGTACCGTATCTATGAACTTGAGGAAATGCTGAAAAGCCGGCATTTCCTGCGGATTTCGAAGCCGATGCTCGTCAACCTGATGAAGATCCAGTCGATCCAGCCCGCTTTCAATGGGCGATTTACGGCGATCCTGCGTTCCGGTGAGAAGATCATCATTTCGAGAAATTATGTCAAAGCGCTCAAAGCGGCATTGAAGGGAGTGTAAAGCGATGGAATTCAAGCGTTTTCTTGTCAATAAACTGATCCTGTTTTTCATGCTTACGACGCTGATTACGGTCGTCATCTCCGTTCTGGGGCTGGTGTTCGACGCGGACACGCGATTTGGCTACGAGGCGCTCCTGACGCCGATCGAATTCGCGGCGCTGTGCATTCTTCCGAGCCATGTGACCTGGTCCAGGCATGAGCTTTCGCAGAAGCAGATGCTCCTGAGAAAGGCGCTGGCACTCTTGCTCATCGAGGCTGCGGTACTGTTTGTCGCCTTCCGAAGCACGGCGATCGATACGGGCCGTGTCGAGGTTGTCCTTGCGATTGCCGGGAGCGTGCTGGTCATTTTCGTTTTGGCGCACCTGTTCCTCTGGCTGAAGGACTCCGCGGATGCAAAGAAAATGAACCGCGACCTCGAAAAGTACCAGCAGGCACATGAGTGAAGCAGGAAAAAGTCCTGCAGGACATTTTTCAGTGGCAAAACGACTGAGGTGATGGTATAATCAAAAGGAAAGAAAACACTTTGGAGGTACGGTAATGAGCAGCATAAAAACAGTGATTCATCCAGCGGGGGAACTGATCGGGTTTGAGACCAGATTTACAGAGAACCCGGCAATCGGCGGAACGCCGGAAAAAACCGGGCATTTCGAACGCGTGGACTACACAACGGATGTTTACGAGGACGGCAAAACCTACGAAAAGTACTGCAATGTATATCTGCCTTGGTGTTATGATCCGGCCGACAGGGAACGGAAATACAATGTGATATATTATCAGCACGGCAACACCTGCGACCCGGATATTTTCACGGAGCCTGCAGCGAAGGCAACACTGGACTGTCTCTTTGATTCCGGTGAAATCGAACCCTGCATCATGGTTTTCACGACCTACTATTTCTATAATTCGCTGAAAGTGCTGTTTCATTTCTGAGAATCTGATACTGACATTTTAATATAAGGAGCAGGAAAAGATGAAACCATGGATGATTGTTTTAATTGTTGTTTGTGCCGTCATTCTCGCCAGCGCCATCATACACCGCAGAGTGATCAGGTCGCTGATAAAATTCAAGTTCATGCCGAAAGCGCCGAAATGGCACATCTGGCTGCCGAAGAAACTCAGGAGAAGCTGAAATGGATTTCAGCTGAGACAAAGGAATCGGAATGATGGCTGACGATACCGCCCGCTGGAAGGGGGCGGTATTTTTGTTGACAAATTGCGGAAATGAGGTATAATACTGATATAAAATATGCGGAAATGCGGATTTTTCGACGATAAAAATATGCGGAAATGAGGAAACGAAATGTTTAAGCGTAAAATATACGATGCGCTTTTATCCTGGAAAAATGATTCAGATGGTAAGACAGCTTTGCTTATCGAAGGAGCTCGTCGTGTCGGGAAATCCACAGTCGTGGAAGAATTCGCGAAGAATGAATATAACAGCTATATCCTGATTGATTTTTCCATAGCCCCAAAAGCAGTGACGGCATTGTTTGAGGATATGTCTGATCTGAACTATTTTTTCCTCCAGCTGCAGCTGCAGTATCGTGTGGATCTGACGGATCGAAAATCCCTGATCATTTTTGATGAGGTCCAATTGTGCCCAAAAGCACGGCAAGCCATCAAGCATCTTGTAAAAGATCATCGGTATGACTATATCGAAACAGGATCTCTGATCTCAATACGCAAAAACGTTAATGGTATCCTGATTCCAAGCGAGGAACGAAAAATAAACATGTATCCCATGGACTATGAAGAATTTCTTTGGGCAATCGGTGATCATACGACCTATCCTCTGATTCGAAAATGTTTTGAAGCCGGGAAACCGTTGGGCGATCAAACCAACCGGAAACTGATGCGAGATTTTCGGCTGTATATGCTTGTAGGCGGTATGCCGCAGGCTGTAAAGGAATACATAGCATCAAACAACTTCAAGATGGTAGATGCCGTTAAAAGAGATATTCTGCATCTGTATGAGGATGATTTCGGAAAGATTGACCCGACAGGACGGATTGCCATGTTGTTTGATGCAATTCCCGCACAGCTGAATAACAACGCTTCCAGGTATCAGGTGTCCAGCATTCTTGATCATGCGCGTGCAGGGGATATTCTTGAACTGATTGCCCAAATGCGTGATTCCAAAACGGTACTTGTTTCCTACCATGCCAATAGTCCTGGTGCAGGATTGTCAGCAGCCAAAGACCTTACGAAATTTAAGCTTTTCCTCTGTGATACAGGTCTTTTCACTACCCTGATGTTCAAAGACCGGGATTTCACTGAAAACATCGTTTATGAGAAATTGCTCAGCGATAAGCTTCCGGCGAATTTGGGATATCTCTATGAAAATGTCGTTGCCCAGATGTTGACGGCTGAAGGAAATGAACTGTTTTACTATACATTCCTTAACGGATCAAAGCATAATTATGAAATTGATTTTCTTCTTGCACGACAAAACAAGATCTGTCCGGTTGAAGTAAAGTCATCGGGTTATAAAACACATGCTTCACTGGATGCCTTTTTTGGAAAGTATTCTTCACAGATTCTTTGGAGATACCTCATTTATACGAAAGACATCAGGAAAGACCAGGACATCTGCTGCTTTCCTGTATATATGACGTCATTTCTCTGACGGGTTTATATGTCTTAAGCAGCAGACGGGTGACAACGGAGAATCTGAGATTTCAACAAAATTTCAGATGAACATGATAGAAAAGAAACTGAAAAAGGAGAGATGCCTATGATTCCCGTACCAAAACTGTTCAGAAAAACGAGGACTGTGAAAAGGATCGAAGCCTATATGGATTCGACTTTCAACGAAGTCCTGCATACCACGCTGAACCCCGACGGGCCCGGATGCATCCGGATCCACCTGATTCCGCCGAAGCAGGAGGAAAACGCACTCAACCCGAGCGCTGCCATCATCAACGGAACCGACATCGTTCCGGTCAATTTTGCCTGGGCGGTGATGCTTGCGGAAATGATCCGCGAAACGAACCGCTATGACGGAAAAGAGATCGGAGCGGATACAATCGGCCGGATCTTGGATGCGGCGGCGGAAAATGTGAAGAAAATCATCCCCTTCTTTACGAGGAAACGTATCCGGGCGGACATCCAGACGATTTTCGACACACTGCAGCAGATCGCCTACCGGGAGGAAGTGACCACTGACGTCCACTACATGAACATCGGGGAATATGCCGAGTATATGAAGGCACCGCACCGGATGGATCTCATGGTCAGCGCGATGACGAAGGACGGGAAATGGCACTGCAACCAGAAATGTGTGCACTGCTACGCGGCCGGACAGGTTCATGCGGAAGAGGAGGAGCTTTCCACGGAAGAATGGAAGGCGATCCTTGCCAAATGCCGTGCTGTCGGTATTCCGCAGGTGACTTTCACGGGCGGCGAACCGACGATGCGGGAGGACCTGCCGGAACTCGTGCGCTGTGCGAAATGGTTTGTCTCTCGCCTGAACACAAACGGCATCAAACTCACAAAGGAATACTGCGAAAAACTCCGCGAGGCGGAGCTCGACAGTGTGCAGATCACGTTCTATTCCTCCGATCCTGCGATTCATAACCGGCTTGTCGGCGCGCCGCAGTATGAGAATACAGTGCACGGCATCGAAAACGCCATAGAAGCAGGTCTGTCGCTCAGCATCAACACGCCGCTCTGCACGCTGAACCGCGATTACAGAAAAACGCTGGAATTCCTGCATGATAAGGGCGTGATTTTCGTGACCTGCTCGGGGCTCATTACGACCGGGAACGCGGCCGGAGAGGAATCTGAGCGCCTGCAGCTTCAGGGGGACGAATTGGAAGCGATCCTTCGGGACGCGGTTTCATACTGCGCCGAAAATGGCATGGAAATTGCCTTTACTTCGCCCGGCTGGATTCCGCAGGAAGTATTTGACGAGCTGAATATTCCTTCACCGTCCTGCGGCGCCTGCCTTTCAAACATGGCCATCACCCCCGGCGGAAATGTTGTGCCCTGCCAGAGCTGGCTCATGGATGAACCGCTCGGGAACATGCTCGCTGACGACTGGGATGCGATCTGGAACAGTCTTGCCTGCACAGAACGGCGCAACTATTCGGCTGCATTAACCGGGGAATGCCCCTTAAGGAGGACCTGCTGATGAAAAAGAAACTGAAATGCCTGCTTTTTGCGGCGCTGCTTCTTCTCTCTGTGTCTGTTCCGGCTGTCCGCGCGAATGCAGTGACAACCGACGAAATTCTGCAGTTTGTCATAACGGTGGACGTCAATGAGGACGCGTCGCTTCAGATGGATTATATGATCGAGTGGAAGGTGCTCGACGATAAGACTTACGGCCCCTTGGAGTGGATCAACCTCGGCGTACCGAACAGCCATCACGAGAATATCACGGTCTTAAGCGATACGATCGACTATATCAAGGACAACGGGGATACGCTGGCGATCTGGCTGGAAGGCGAATACTATGCAAATGAGATCGTCACGCTGGAATTCTCGATGACGCAGGACTACATGTACCAGATCGACAAATATGTGGAGGGCGAAACGGTTTACAGCTTCACGCCGGCCTGGTTTGACGGTATGGATGTGGATCAGCTGGAGATTCGCTGGAATTCGGAAAATGCGTCCGCCTGGCAGCCGGACTGTCTGAAGGATGGAGATTATCTGGTCTTCAGCGCCTCGGTTCCTTCCGGCGGAAAGTACACGATGAACGTTACCTATCCGAATGACGCATTTGGCTTCTCGCCGGATCGGCAGGCAGGCAGCAGTTCCGGATCCGGAACGCTGCCGAGCAATCCGGACTACGGCGATGACAACAATTTTGCCAATAAGACGATCCTTGAAAAGATCGCATATATATTCGGGACCATTTTAGCCTACGGTTTCAGTATGGCGTTTTCTGCTGCGCCGGTTGTTTTCATCGTTCTGTTCTCCCGTTTTATTAGAAGAAGAGGTTCCGGTTTCGGTTCTTCGACTGCGACGGAGAAGAAAATTACGCGGACCAAAATCGAGTATTTTGCAAACTGCCCGAGCTGCGGGGCGGTCCGGCAGGAAGGCAAGGACAGCTGTCCCTATTGCGGGCGTAGCATGATCAAGAGTAAGGAAATCGTTGAGGAAAGCCAGATCGAACATCCGGAAAACTATGTGAATAACGGAACCTACCGCTACGGAAACGCGCCGAATACGTATATCATGGTGAATGTCGTCAACATTCCGGTTCGGCACAGCAGCACCCACTCCTCGGGTTCTTCCGGTTCTTCACATCGTTCTTCCTGCGCGTCTTCCTGTGCACATTCCTGTGCCTGCGCTTCCCATTGCGCTTGCGCTTGTGCCTGCGCCAGCTCCGGCAGGGCAGGCTGTTCGGTGAAGGATTTTTTCAAGGACAGCATCCACAGAGGACGTGTCAAAGTAAAAAAGTGAAAAAGAATGGGAGAATTACGGTAATTCTTGATTACATCGGCAGCACGGAGGAGGGCAGGTCAATCGGGAGCCAGGCGAGGAAAACGCGAAGCCATTTGTCCCAGTATTCCCAGATGTGTTCGCCGTAGGGCTCTTCATAATAGCAGTAGCGGAAAGGATCACCGGGAAGGGACCGGAAGAAGTCGCGCATATGCTGCGCCATCACGAGATTCCGGTCGAAACTGCCGCAGGTGTGGAAGAGGGCCGGCAGCGGACCGCCGCCCTGAATTGCTTTTTCAGCAAGCCAGTAGAGATCCTCGGGTGTGCCCCGGGGGTCTCCTTTTTTTCCGATGCCCCAGCACAGAAGATGCCGGGCGTCCGCAATACTCGCCGGAAACTCTTCGTTGGAATTCCGCGCATGGAAGCCAATCGGGCGGATATAGGCGTGGTTGCCGTTTGCGAGTGCACCGATTGCCGCATAGCGGTCCGGATAAGTCAGGCCGATCTTCGCCGCACCGTAGCCGCCCATCGAAACGCCGGCGACAAAAGTGTCCTCACGCCGGGAGGATACCTTGTAAATGTTTTTGACAATCTGCGGTACTTCCTCGGTAAGATAGGTGAAGAAGGCTTCGCCGTGCACCATGTCCGCATAGCCGGAGAGCTGGGCGGAGGGCATGACGACCGCAAGCTTCCGATCCGCCGCATAACGCTCGATCGAGGTGTAGCGTAGGAAGTGACTGCAGTCGTGGGAGGTTCCGTGCAGCAGGTACAGCACAGCATAGCCCTGTTCGGGCGGCAGCGGCTCCTCCGGCGCACCCTGCCCTTTGTCAGGAAGGATCACATAAAGGACCTGGTCCATCTGGAGCGTTTTCGAATAAAATTCAAGCTTTGAAAGGGACATCAGCAGGTACCTCCGATCCAGTATTCCACGAATTTTCCGAGTGCGTCCGAGCATGCTTTCAGGGTAATCGGACTGTCAGAAAGCCTCAGAACCGCCCGATTACCGAAAATTTCTGCGGCTTTTTTGGTCGATTCAAATCCCAAATCGTCCTCTTCGGAAAAAAGGAAGACTTTCCGCGTCTCTGAAGCCCCGCAGGCTGAGAAGAATGCTTCACGCTTCTCGATCCGTTCTTCTTCCGTCCCGAAAAGATCCGTGAGCCTGCTCTCGGTAAAGTACCCCTGCGGACGGATCGAAGGATCCAGGATTCCGGCTGCTTGTTCTTCGCCCCGAAGGATCTCATCGGGCACCAAAAGATGCAGTTCAGAAGCCATTCCGATTTTCGGACAGTAATAATCATGCGTGAGAAGAGCCATGGGAGTATCCTCTTATTCTTCTGTTTTTTTTGCGGAGTACCGCGGACGGATTTTGATAAAGTAATAGATCATGACGGCGAGCGCCGCACAGGCCCAGCCGACCGGGAAGGCAACATAAACGTTGATGACCGAGTAGTTCAGCTTCATGGCGACAAACAGGAAAAGCTGGCGGCAGCCGATCATGCCGACGACCGAACAGACCATGACGACAAGGGATTTGCCGAAGCCCCGGACTGCATTTGCAAAGATGTTGTTCAGACACTGGAAATAATAAAAGGGCAGCATCCAGTGGACCATGGAAACGCCGAAGGCCACTGCAGCCTCCTCTGAGATAAAGATATTGACAAAGAATTCCGCAAGCGTATACACGAGCGTTCCGACGCTCAGAATATAGATCGCGCAGATCAGGAGGGCCGTCCGGATACCCTTGAAAGCGCGGTCGTATTTTTTTGCGCCAACATTCTGGGAAACGAAGGTCGTCGTCGCGAGGCCGAGGCTCTGAGCAATCATGCCGACGAAGCGGTCGATCTTCTTCGCGGCCCCGATGCCCGCCATCGCGGACGATCCGAAGGAGTTGATATAGCGCTGCACAAAGAGGTTCGAGATCGAAATCAGGCTGGACTGGATCGCAGCCGGGAAGCCGAGAATCGCAATTTCCTTCAGCATCTGGCCATCCATATGCAGGAGCCTTTTTGGATGCAGCCGGTAAACATCATCGGTCCGGAGCATGCGGACATAGACCATCGTAACCGACAGCCCCTGTGAAATGATCGTCGCAAGCGCCGCGCCGATGACGCCGAGCCGGAGCACAACGACGAACAGCACATCCATAATGATATTGGTAATGCTGGATATCACGAGATAGTAGAAAGGCCGCCGGGAGTCGCCGACCGACTGCAGGATCCGGGAACCGACATTGTAGATTGCGGTAAAAAGAACACCGATGAGGTAGATTCGAAGGTAAGCGAGCGCTTCCGGGAAAACGTCATCCGGGCATTTGACGAGCCGAAGGAGTGCCGGGGAGAGGATGATGCCGAGCGTCGCCATCGAAAGGCCGATGATGATACCGAAGGAGACCAGTGTGTGCAGCGCTTTTTCCAGGTTATCCTGCTCCTTCGCACCGAAATAGCGCGCAATCAGCACACCGCCGCCCGTCGAGAAGCCGACGAAAAAGCCGGTCAGGAGCATCGAAATGTCTGCGCTCGCCGAGACCGCTGCAAGCGCCGTCGTGCCGATAGCCTGTCCGACGACGATGGAGTCGACACTGTTGTAGAGGTTCTGGAAAATCTGTCCCGCGAAGATCGGCAGAGAAAACAGAATCAGCTCTTTAGCAATATTGCCCTGTGTCAGGTCACGCGATCCGCGTCTTGCTGTTGCCATGCTGTGATGGTTCCTTTCTGTGAGGACAGGCCCCATGAGCCGATTTGGCCTTCAGGGACCTGTCTATTCTGTCTGTTACGGCAGCTGCACCGGATATTTCTCAATCGGCACATCTTCCGTCTCGGCGCACATCTCTCCATCCTTCAGCTTGATGATAATCCACTTCAGCCAGTTTTCGTTGTCCATCTCGGGATAGTCTTCCCGGAGGAACCAGCCGCGGGATTCTTTCCTCAGGCGGGAGGCAAAATAGTGCATCTGTGCGGAGAGGACCATGCATTCGGCCTCATGGCAGGAAAGTACGCCGTGCATGTCAACGGCCTTGAGATCGTTAACAATCGCCGCCGCCTCATTGACGTATTTCATGGCCTCATCCATGCGGCCTTCGCGCATGTAGACCGAGTATTCGCTCGGTGCCATGGCCTCCTGTACGAGATGGATGACTTCTTTCGGATCGTGGCCTTCAGGCCGGTTCAGCGGCGCATAGGTATATGCGATGGAGGCGTCGATTTCGTCGTCTGATATCGGTGCGGGATCTGTATATTCGGAAACCGCAAGGTCGTCCGCCGCGACGATTCCGGCAAATACGGCATTCAGGATGCCTGAGCCGCGGTTTCTTCCGGGAGGCGCCGGAACCGCGCCGGGAGCGCCTGATCCGCAGTAGCTGCAGTCACCGATCGCATAGAGTCCATCGACTGTGGTGCGCATGAATTCATCCGTACGGATGCAGGACTGCTCACCGATCAGGGAAGGAACAACCTCAAGATCTGTGTCAACACTCGCCGAATCCATCATGTTCAGCGTCCGGAACTTGTCGCTGTAGGACATTTTGGAAAGATCCGGCGGGTCTTTCTTTTCCGGCACGCCGCCGCCCGGGAAGGAACCGAATTCCAAATGAACCGGACCGTTCCCCTGAATCATCTGCAGGTACCATTCGCGGACAGCCGTGCTCGGGATATCCGTCTGCCGGTGGTCGGTGAAGTTCTTCGTAATGAATTCACCTTTGGCGTTGTACATGTTGTTTTCGCCGAAAACGACTTCATGGTGGCTCTTATAGCGCACGAGCTGTGAGAAATTGCCGAACTCGGCATTGCGCATTTCGGCGCCGGCACGGTATGCCGCCGCGATGCCGTCGCCTCTGCCGCTCGACCACATGGAACCGAAGCGGTAGTTCTGCGAACCGGTCGCAAGCACAACCTTTTTTGCGGAGATCGTGTAATATGCTCCGTCGTCGAGAATACTGTAAGCGCTGATGCCGCGGATCCGGTTGTCCTTCACATATAAACCGCCGAGGGCGGTCTTGTCCAGAATCCGCACACCGAGTTTCTCGCAGCGCTGCCGCATTCGAAGGGTGATCGTAAGGTCCACGCGGATCATCGCGGTAAAGGGACCGGTCGGCATGACATTGTAGGAACCGTCCGGGTTTTTCGGCACATCGACGCCCCAGGAAGAGAGTCTGTCGAGCATGCCGTGGTTCATTTCGACGTATTTCAGCATCAGGTTCTGGTCGCCGAGATAACAGCCGATTTCGCTGACGTGGAACTTTAAAAAGTCCAGCGGGGTGATCTTGTCGAGCTGGAAATACTGGAGCACGCCGCCGCCCTTGTTGGCTTTTCCGCTGTAACCCGCAAACTGCTTCTCCACAATCAGGACGTCGAGCGCAGGATTCTGCTCCTTGAGTTCAATGGCGCAGCTCAGGCCGCCGACACCGCCGCCGACAACCAGCACATCACAGGAAAGTACATTTCTTTTGATATCCATTTCCTGCCTCCTTACCTGTAGCGATCGAAATGCTGCATCATGTGTTCGCTCGTGTGGTCCGGGATAACGCGGATGGCGTCACGCCGGCAGACACTCATGCAGCAGAAACAATGTTCACAGTCTTCCACGTACTTGAAGACCGGCTTTCTGTTCTCCGCATCCCAGCGGATGACATCGACAAAGCAGGCCTTGTAGCACATCTGACAGCCGACACATCTGTCGGGGTCAAATTCAATTCGATGATTTGTATAGATCATATTGCGTTACTCCTCGTCTGGATTGTGAAAAGGCGCGACCGTAAAGTCGTCCTTAAACTCCGCATACACCTCCGGCAGAATCTTTGCGAGGTGCGTGAATTCCTTTACATTATGAAGAAGGAAGGCAATACCCATTTTGGGATTTGCCGTGAATCCCGGGAACTTTTCAACTTTGCCCTCGACCGCCGAGTATCCGATCCAGAAGCGGGTTCGAAGCTCGGATCCGTCCGGGGTCGGGCGGACGAAGTGGACCATGATCGACATGCCGCCGGTACAGACGATGGTTCCATTGAAGTTTTTGAGTTTTTCCGGACTGAAGCCGACTTTTTCAGGCGGCAGGAAAGTGAGCCGTACATCGACAGGCGGCTGGTCCGGCAGGAGCGATTCCTTGATCGCATGGGTCGTGTTCCAGTAGCGTTCCTTCATGGAAAGCGATTTGTCGAGTGCCTGCGAGACGTTCTGTGTCTGGACATAGTAATGCTCGTCCCGGTTCCAGATCTTGTAGCGCAGGGAATTCAGGCCGTGCCAGGCAAACCACCAGTCGAACATTTCCGGTGTGACGCCGGGCATTTTCACATGGTTTGCGATCATCAGGCCGCCGTCTTCGAGCGTATAGATGCCGAATTCACCCGGAAGATACCCCGGATCGAAAAGCCGGTCCATTTCCGTTGGATGCAGGGCGCAGCCCTCCGGAAAATCGCAGGCGAGGATCTTTTTCGCGGTTTCTTCGGGAACTGGCGCGATGTCGCGTTCAAAATATTTATAAAGGGGAGAAAGCTTCTCCTCCTCAGTTACAGGTACCGGCATGCGCGCCTCCTTCCTACAGCCCGATGCTGTGCGGCTGCTGCAGGATCGCTTCCGCCTCCATGCAGAGACCGGCGATCAGTTCGCGGCAGGTTTTGATCTCATGAATCAGGCCGCAGACCTGGCCCGAAAGCACCGCGCCTTCGTTTTCGACTTCGCCGTCGCGGGAAGCTTTGGCAAGAGAGCCGGCAGAGGCTTCCATGAGAAGCTTTGCGGCTTCTTTTTTCGGATGCGTCGCCTCGATCTCTAAAAGCCTTTCGGCAAGCGCGTTTCGGATCTGCCAGCTCGGTTCTCCGGTGGATTCGCCGCAGGAGACGATGTCGTCGTCGATCGCGGAAAGCACACGGGCCTTGACATTCGGATGGATCGGACATTCGGCGCTTGTCATAAAGGCCGTGCCCATTTCAAAGCCTTCCGCGCCGGCAACAAAGCAGCCTGCAACCTGGCGGGGGGTATAGATGCCGCCGGATGCGAGAATCGGAACAGACTGGATATTTTCAACAAGTTCAGCAAGAAGTACGCGTCCCGAAATGCGGGCTTTATGGCCGCCGCCTTCGACGCCTTTCGCAATGATGACATCAGCGCCTGCTTTTTCCGCGACAAGGCCGTCCTGCAGGCAGTTGACCTTTGCGACAACCTTCGCACCGGTCCGTTTCATGCGGTCGTAGATCCGGGAAGCCATCTCGTAGTCCAACAGGTTCAGCGTGTCGAGATAAACTGCCGGAACCGGAACCTTCTCCAGCGTCGAGCAGTTGATTTCAAGCTGATCCCCCGGATCGAGGAAAATATTGCAGGCGAAGGGCTTGTCGGTCATGCTGCGGATGGCTTCGATCTGTCCCGCAATAATCGGACCCGGCATGAAGCCGCAGCCAAGTGCGCCGAGACCGCCGGCCTCCGACACGGCAGCCACAAGAGGCGCCATCGATGTCCAGGCCATCGCGCCCTGGACAACAGGGTATTCAATACCGAGAATGCTGCATACACGATTCTTCATCAGCATCACTCCTTTCGTTTTTCTGAGACCAGTATACTATAAATGTCCGGCATGGAAAAGTGATTTTTGTAAGGTGATTTATCAAGAAAAACACTTTTGGCGGCGTTCGGTCGTTCAGGCAGGCCTCTTCGTGACATTGTTCCAAATTTAACGTAAAAAATTTTTCAAAAAACTATTGATTTCTGCCAAGAAAAGGTATAGAATGCATTTTAGAAATCGTTTTCCGAAAATCGTTTTCCATACAGCGAAGGCCATGTGTTGCCGGAAAGGGCGGTACGAATACAGGATTGCAGGAAGTAATCTGACAGCAGGGTGACCGGAACCAGTACATTCGGGGTTTTTCAGTCTGCGGGGAACGCATCTGAAACACACTGCAAGGAATCTGAGAGGTCTGAAAAATGGCGGGAAAAGGTGGAATCAAAGAAGTGGCAGAAATGGCGGGCGTATCCGCGGGCACCGTTTCCAAAGTACTGAAGAATTATCCCGGCGTTTCCGGGAAAACCAGACAGCGGGTGATGGAGGTGATCGCACAGACCGGTTTCATACCGAATACTGTGGCGAGCGCCCTGTCCTCCAAGAAAAACAACCGCATCGCGCTCTTCATTTATGTAAATGACAGGGCACAGCAAATCGACGAGATCAACATGCAGCTGATCCTTGGCGCGTTTGATCGGGCGAGAAGAGAGAACCTGGAACTTGTGACCGTATTTGATGCCTCGATCGAGAAACTGACAAACGAGGAAACGGCGCGCTATTTCCATTCGATCCATGCCGATACGATTATCGTTTTCGGGCTCAACAAAAACGACGAGAAGATTCATTACCTCGCCCGGGAGGGTAGCTTCAAGATGGTTGCCGAGGACGCTTGTCTGGAGGGTGCAGAAGTCTCGACGGTGATGATCGATCAGGAGCGCGGCCAGTACGAGACGGCGGATCAGGTCTGCAAACCCGGCGACCAGGTACTGTACCTGAAGGGCAAGGAAGACGGTTATGTGACAGACATGCGGCTTCAGGGCATGGAAAAACTTGCCGCGGACAAGAAGCTTCAGCTTCATGTGGAGAACGGAGAATTTTCCGAGAAACGGGCATACGAGATCGTGAAGAACCTGAAGGAGCCTTATGACGCAATCGTCTGCGCAAGCGACCTGATGGCGATCGGCGCGAAAAGGGCGCTGCCGAGGGGCTCCAAAGTAAAGATCTCCGGCTTTGACGGAATCCGCCTGATGGAGTATGTCGCGAACGACGTCGTGACCTGCCGGCAGGATTTCTACGAGATCGGAAGCCTCACGGTGGAAGCCGCCGAAAGGCTGCGGATGGGCAATAAAGGCGAAAAGATCATCGTACCGTACTCGGTGGGCTGCATCCGTCGGGGCGCCTGAATTCATTACGGTTACTTTCAGCACGCAGAATTTGCGGGCTGTGGTAATAAATTAAATTACCGGGGAATAATCCGGAAAAAGGAGAAGACAATTATGAAGAAATTTGTAGCATTCCTGTTGGCAGCTCTGATGATGCTTTCACTTGCTGCCTGCACCGCAAAGCCTCTTACGGACGAAGGACACAACTGCTGGGTTGCACACGGCCAGTTCCTCCTTGCCGACGGCACTGAGAACAGCTGGAACGGCAAGGACAGTGCACTCTATGAGAAATCTGCCCTGAAGGCGATTGCGCTGTCTGATGTCAAGGCAATCAACGCCGACGTTTACAACACGCTGTCCAAGAAAGAAGTGAAGTATCTGTACACGATCGACCTTCTGTTCGGCACCAACGATGCCGGCTGGACCAGCAATTTCCTGAAGGACGGCAAACTGTACCGTGCAAACGGCTCCTACTGCTTCAAGATTGCACAGTGCGATGTTGACCAGGACGGCGACAACAAGGTTTACGCCGAAGATCAGTGGATCTCCGACCCGAAGACCGCAAACGTTGAAGCACTGACCCCCGACACCGTTTTCTATCCGGTATGGCAGGAAGAATCCGATGAGTACGGCTTCAGCTGGGCATCGAACCCGGTTGTAACCGGCGGCCCCGGCCTCTACACCCTTGTGATTGCACAGTATAAGAACGCATCTGCTCCGAACGCACCCGGCTACGGCGTTGCGCTGATCCTGAAGGAAGCAAAGGAAGGCCAGGCTTACGAAGAGATCGTTCCTTACGTGGCAGCTGATCATACCTACGGCATCGTCGGCAGCTTTGAAGGCTCCAACTGGGGCGAAGGCCCGGATGTCGCGATGGAAGCAGCCGGCGACAACACCTGGGCAGGCGAAGTCGACCTGAAGGCCGGCGATGAGTTCAAGGTTCGTGCAGACGGCGCCTGGGATTACAACTGGGGTACCGAAGACGGTGCGAACTTCGTAGCGGAAGCGGACGGCACCTATGTAGTGACCATCACCTTCAGCGGCGAGGCCGGCACTGTTACGGCTGAGGCAAAATAATCAACCCGTATTCAAAGGGGCTTCAGTTTCTGGGGCCCCTTTTCTGCTTTTTACAACCGGTGCGGCATATCCTGATACGGGATCTGTACCGGACACCTGAACACAGAAACAATCAGAGGGAAGCTCAATATGAAGATTAAAAAGCTAACTTGTTTCCTTCTTGCAGCCCTGATGATCCTGGCAATGGCAGGCTGCCGGAACAGGATTCCTCAGGTAAAGGATTTCGCAGATGACTATGTCGATGCACTTCCGGAAAATGCGGAGGACGGCCTGACGCTCCACGCATTCAACTGGACCTACCGCGAAATCATGATCAATCTCGAAAATATCCGCAATGCCGGCTTCAAGAACGTGCTGACGATGCCCGTTCAGGAACCGAAGAGCGGCGGCTCCGCCTGGTGGGCTTTTTACCAGCCTTTAAGCTTTTCTGTCGGGGACAATTCCGCTCTCGGAAATTCCGAAGATCTTAAGGCCTTATGTGACGAAGCCGAAAAGTACGGCATCTGCATTCTTGCCGACATTGTGGTCAATCATATGGCAACGACGGACGATGAGGGAAAGGAAGCCGACGGGACACCGATGGTTTCGCCCGCGGTCCGCGAATACGAGCCCGAACTCTACGACAACCGGAACGAAGATGTCGACGGAATCGGACTGACCTTCCATCACAATAAAACCGCCCAGGGTTCCGGCGCAGACACCCAGTACTATGCCTATGGAAATCTTCCGGATCTGAACACCGCGAATCCCTATGTCCAGGAACGGGTGCTTTCGCTTTTGAAAGAATGCATTGATCTCGGGGTCGACGGCTTCCGTTTTGACGCCGCGAAACACGTCGAGACAGAAGCGGATCCGGACTATCCGAGCGATTTCTGGGACAAAACCCTGGAAGAAGCAAAGAAATACTATACGGAAAAGACCGGTAAAAACCTTTACGCCTACGGTGAAATCCTGAATTCTCCGACAGGCCGCAGCCTGACGAATTATACTTCACACATGCGGATTACCGACGACGGATTTACCGCCCAGATGAAGAATGTATTTTCTTCAAAAGATCCGCAGAAGATCCTGGATGCGACGCTGAAGACGGACAACGCGGAGGAACTGATTGCCTGGGTTGAGAGTCATGACGAATATGTCACTTCGAATACGCACTATTCGGATGTCAGGGTTGCGAAATTCTGGTCGTTGATTGCTGTGAAGGAAGGCCTCGGCGGACTGTATCTCGCGCGGCCAACAGAGGAGCTGACGGTCGGACGGATCGGATCCTACGCTTTTGAAAGCGAGTATGTTGCGGTATCGAACCGCTTCCACAACCGCTTCTATGACGCGGATACCTATGAATCCGCGGAAGGAACATATTACATCTGCGAAAAGATCAAGGACGGCGATCAGGGTGCGCTGATCCTGAATGTCGGCGATACGGACCCGGAGAAGCTTGTCAAAGTGACGGTGCCGCATCTCACGGATGGCAACTACTATGATTCGCTGACCGGCGAAAAGGTTGCGGTCAAAGACCACAAGGCCTATGTGAAGTTCGAAGCGAACGGCATGGCTGTCATTACCCGTACGAAGGACATTCACCCGCAGCTTCAGATTTCCGAACGGGACTGCAGTTTTGCCGGGGACAAAGTGATCACGTTAGAGACGAAAAACTGTGACGAAGCCTATTATTATTTCAACGGAGATACCGGATCGAAAACCGCATTTACCGATAAGGCGGAGATCAGCCTGAAGGATCACGTGAAAGACGGGAAAGCGGATCTTTGCGTCTGTGTGAAGAAGGGCAGAAACAGTTTCGAACAGACCTTCACCTATACGGAAGTGAAGCTGATCGAGGGGAAATTCAACGTCGTCAACCTGGCCGATAAATACCTGAACGGTGACTATGAACTTTACATCTGGAGCTGGTCTCCGGGCAAATGGAGCAAGGATTACGAGATCCGGGACGGTGTGCTCCTTGTCGATACGAAGGGCATGACCGGATTCCTCGTTGCAGTATTTGAAAAAGGCTACGAAATTCCGGATCCGAACAACTGGGACGAGCACGTCATCAAGCAGAGCGCGGACATCAAGGGAGACATCCTGTCGGAAGGCTTCTTTGATCTGTCCGGGTTCTAAGGGGGGCTGAAATGAAGATCAGAAAGTCAATCATATTGTTTGCGGTGCTTCTTGCGGGACTGATGATGCTTTTCTCAGCCTGCAAAGGCAAGGAAGGCCCCGATGACAAGCCGATCAAACTGGAGCCGGCCGGAGACGTCGTTGCGAAATACACAAAGGACGATACCGACTATTCGAAACTGCCCGCGGAAGCCACGAAAACCCTGCGGCTTCATTACCGCAGGAACGACGATTCCTACAATGACCGGAGTTCCTATGGCGCATGGAATGTCTGGGCCTGGGATATGACGAACGGCGGAAACGGCGCGGCCTATGAATTCACCGGCTACGATGATTACGGCGTCTACTGCGACCTGGACCTCGCGCTGATCTCCGAGAACCGGCCGATTGACAAACTGGGCTTCATTATCCGCACCGACAACTGGGCGAAGGATCCCGATGGAGACCGTTCGATTGACATCCTTCCGGAGACGCCGGGCGGCCTGCAGAATGCATGGGTCCGCACGACCGAGTCGACCGTCTTTGATACCGAGGACAATGCGCTGAAATCCATTGTGAGTTATGCGCTTCTTCGGGATGCCCGGACGATCAGCGTCTATTTCAAGCCGTTAGCGGCTGATTTCAAGACCTATGAGCCGCGTTTCTCGGTGGAAATCAACGGAGAGGCCGCTTCCTTCTCGATGGGCGAGTACGACGCTTCGATGAACAAGGCAGATCTCACGCTGCAGAAGGATATTGATCTGTGCGATGTCGTGACGATCGGCTACCGTTTCGATCCCACCTGGACCTGCAAAGTGGAACTGATGATGACTAATTACTACGATACAGCCGAGTTCAACGAACGTTACGCCTACGACGGCGATGACCTCGGCGCGACATTTGACAACGAGGAAGACCCGACGGCCACGACTTTTAAGGTCTGGGCGCCGACCTCGACAAAAATGCTCCTGAACATCTACAATACCGGCGACTATATGACGGAAAAAGAACCCGCCGCCGTGTACGAGATGGCAAAAGAAGACAAGGGCGTTTTCAGTTATACCGTTCCGGAAGACCTGGACGGGAAATACTATACTTACACGGTGACAAATTCGAAAGGCACGAATGAAGTTGTCGACCCCTATGCGAAGAGTGCGGGCGTGAACGGACGCCGGGGCATGGTCCTGGACTTCACGAAACTCAACCGGGAAATCAGCGGCTGGAACGAAGACACGCGGCCATTCTCAGGGAATGCAGTTGATGCGGTGATTTATGAAGCCCATGTCCGCGACATGACAATCGATGAATCAAGCGGCGTCACGAAAGAGTACCGCGGCCGCTTCCTGGGCCTTTCGGAAACCGGTACGACTTTCACCAAAGACGGCGTCACCGTTTCGACCGGCCTCGATCATATCCGGGAGCTCGGCATCACGCATGTGCAGCTGCAGCCCTTCTATGATTATTCTTCGGTGGACGAGACGAAGTCCGGAACCGATGTTTCCGACGAGAATTACAACTGGGGCTACGATCCGTTAAACTACAACGTACTCGAGGGCAGCTATTCGACCGATCCCTATGACGGTTCTGTCCGCGTGCAGGAGTTTAAGAAAATGGTGATGGCCATGCATAAGTACGGCATCTCCATCAACATGGATGTCGTCTACAACCATACCGCGAATTCGGAGAACTCGAATTTCAACCTCCTTGTGCCGTATTACTATTACCGCACCAAAGCGAACGGCGCCTTCTACAACGGCTCCGGCTGCGGCAACGAGCTCTGCTCAGAGCGGTACATGGTCAACAAGTTCTTCCGGGAATCCTGCCGTTTCTGGATTGATGAATATCATCTGTCCGGCTTCCGCTTCGATCTGATGGGACTCATTGACAACCAGACGATGATCGATATCTACAAGGACTGCAGCGCGGTTTATCCGGAGATCATGATCTACGGCGAACCCTGGACCGGCGGCGCATCAAAGCTTACAGCCGGCGTCAGCGATACGAAGCTTACGGCACAGACCACGGTGCAGGAATCTCTTGCGCAGGACTTCTTCTGCGGGAGCGGCGTTCTTGTCGGTGCCTTCAACGACGTGATCCGGAATGCTGTCCGCGGGGATAACGGACCCGGCAAGGGCTTTGTCCAGGGCAGTTCCGGCGACGCTTCGATGATTGCGATGTGCGCGGCCGGCATCTTCTCGAAGGGCACCGTCAAGACGCAGGCGATCAACCCGAACCAGGTACTGAACTACGTTTCCTGCCACGACAATTACACGCTCTACGACCAGCTTGTACAGTCGATGAGTTCCGAAGAAAAGCTCTACGCAGCCTACACGCAGGCGGATTCCATTATCTTCTTCGCGGAAGGTGTCCCCTTCATCCAGGAGGGCGAGGAGTTCATGCGCAGCAAGCGCTATGCGGATACCGGCAAGTACGAGGGCAACTCCTACAATGTCGGCGATTCGGTCAACCTGATGGATTATGCGCTGAAGATCGAGCATGCGGATGTTTTTGAGAAGACGAAGGAAATGATTGCGCTTAGGAAAGACTGTCCGGAATTCCGGCTCGCAAGCCGTGAGGAGATCAGCGCGCATCTTTCGGACGTCGAATCCGACAATACGAGCCTTCAGTACCGGATCGATGATCTTCTGGTCATTCATAGCTCCCTTGCGATGAAGGCGGATCTTCATGGAACCTATGAGATCATCTACTCGAACCTCCGGGAAACACCCGAACAGGTTTCCGGTTCCGTCAGTCTTGAAGCCGGCGAATCCGTCGTGCTCAAAAAGGTGCAGTGAGATGTTCCGGCATGGCGAAATCAGTACGGAAATCGATAAGAAACCCTTCCTCTTTACGCTCACGGCCTTTCTGGGAAGTCTCGCTGCGGCGGTCCTGATCCTGGTATTCGGCTGGGGGAACGCACTGGCTCTCTTTGCGGGATTTCTGCTTCTGATTGTGGCAATCGCCTCCGGTGTCGTACTGTTTGCAATGGTGACGGACCGGGCTTATATCGAGGACGATACGCTTTTCATGAGCTACCTTTTCAAACGGAAGCGCGTACCGCTGAAGAACATCGGAAAAGTGTCATATAAGGACGAAGTCTATTCAATTTACGACCGGAAAGGAAACATCATCGGGACTGTCAACGGCAAACTGACCGGGATCGGAACCGTGATTCTGGAACTGGATAAGCAAGGCGTTCCGTTTGTCTGACCTGAACGGACGGAGCCGCTTATGAATATATCAACAAACCAATCATTTAGAAAAGGTGAATGGAGGAGATTATGGCAAGTCTAAAGCTTTCCCACATCTACAAGGTCTATGATAATGGGCATAAAGCGGTAAACGATTTTTCCATTGACATCGCCGACCGCGAGTTCATTGTCTTCGTCGGCCCTTCCGGCTGCGGAAAATCGACCACGCTGCGGATGATTGCCGGTCTGGAAACGATCACGGCAGGTGATCTTTTCATCGGCGATACGCTCGTGAACGATATGGAGCCGAAGGACCGCGACATCGCGATGGTGTTCCAGAGCTACGCCCTGTATCCGCACATGTCCGTGTATGAGAATATGGCGTTCGGCTTAAGGAACCGCAAGATGCCGGAAGAGGAGATCAAAGAACGGGTCCTCAAGGCCGCCAAGATGCTGGACATTGAGGAGTATCTGGAGCGCAAGCCCAAGGAGATGAGCGGCGGCCAGCGGCAGCGTGTCGCACTGGGACGCGCGCTTGTACGTGATCCGAAGGTCTTCCTTCTGGACGAGCCGCTGTCGAACCTGGACGCGAAGCTGCGTGCGGCAATGCGTACCGAGATCACGGCGCTTCACAAGAGTCTTGCGACGACATTTATCTATGTTACGCATGACCAGGTCGAGGCGATGACCATGGGCACACGGATTGTCGTCATGAAGAACGGTTTTGTACAGCAGATCGATACGCCCATGAACCTGTACAACGAACCGTACAACAAGTTCGTGGCAGGATTCATCGGAACACCGCAGATGAATTTCTTCGACGTGAAACTGAAGAGAGAACAAGACAAGGTATTCGTCATCTTTTCGAACGGGGATCAGGTCACTATTCCGTACGAAAAGGTTTCAAAGATCCACAGTCATTATCTCACGGGCAAACTGCCGGTTATCTTCGGCATCCGTCCCGAGCACATCGATCTTACGAATAACGAGCGCGGCCTGAAATTCATTGTGACGAATGTGGAACGCCTCGGCAATGAGACCATCGTTTACGGAAAACTCGGCGATCATCTTGGCGAGTTCACGATGAAGGACGAAGGCAACAATATCGTCGTGAAAGTAATAGACAGGGATGATATCGCGGTCGGCGACGTGGTGTACGCGGAACCGAATCCGGAGAAGGTCCACTTCTTCGACGCGGAGGACGAAGTTACCCTGATGAACAAGATCCCGCCGTACAATACGCTTGAAGCGGAAATCAAGGGCGACTGCATGCGCCTTCTGGATACGGAAGCGGCGCTTCCGCCGGTCTTCAAAAAGGCCGCAAAGAACGCGGACCGGATCGAACTTTTCATCCCGCCGCAGGCAATCGTACCCGGAAAGGACTTCAGCCTGAAGGTGGCGCGTATCGAGAAAGCCGACGACAAACGGCTTGCGTACCTCGTAAACGGCGACAGCTATCTCTTCGCCCTGGTCGGCGAGGAAGTCAGCGAAGGCGACGAGTACAGCTTCTCACTTCTCAATGAGAAGGTCAATGTGCTGGTCAAGGGCGAAGAAGTCCTGAAAGCTGTCGGAGACGAAGAGTCGCTTCTTGGCACCTTCTACAAGACCGAAGCCCGTGAGAACGGCGAGCGTGTCCTGCACTTCTTCTACAAGATCGGGGACTACGCAATTGAAGCCGCGCCGGAGCAGGGCTACAAGATCAACTCCATCGACGGAGACACCTGCTACAAGAACACCTACAAGTACGCAGTGGACCGGGAAAAGATCCGCTTCGTCGATGCGGCTGAGCCCGGCATTGACGGCAAGGTGAAGGAAATTCTGGATTACGGCGATATCCGCTTCGCAAAGATTGACGCCGACGGCCAGGATCTTCTCCTGCACGTTGATCCGGATTTCAAGGCGGACAAGGTGCGTGTTGCATTTGACAGCAGCGATGTTTCGGTCTACTCGACGCGGATCGATATGAAGCTCTGCTGATATGAAGGCAGAGGTAAACGGAACCACAATCGAACTCACGCCGAATTCCAAACCGTATCTGCTGAAACGGATTCTGGCGGACGGGCTTGATACCGTGCTCCTGTTCGGGCTTTTCATGCTGTTCACGATGCTGGTGCTGAAAACACCGCTGGCCGATGTCTATCACAGCCATTTCGACCGCTACAGCGCAATCGAAAAAGAGACGGCTGAAGCGCTCGGAAACGACGCGGAAGCCGTAAGCGCGGCATTGAACAGTAATGACGAGTATAAAAACGAACGCTTTGCGGCAAACCTGCACAGTTACCTTTTGAAGGCGCTTGCCTGCTTCATTGCGGAAGTGATTGTGCTCCTCATAGTCCCGCTTGTTTCACGGGACCGGGCAACGCCCGGAAAACTCCTCTGCGGGGTACTCCTGTTCAACGAGCGGAAAATGACCCGGGCACTGTGGTATCAGATCGTGTTCCGTTTTCTGTTCATCTTTCTTTTTGACAGCCTGGGGCTCTACCTCCTGACGGGGGTTCTGACCTTCCTCCTTGTGCCGGTGATCCGGCTCATCGAGATGCTGCTGAACAAAAAGAACAAAACCATATGCGATTATATGACAGGTGTTCTGGTAATAGAAAAGCTGTCATACGACGGAATCAATTAGTTTCACGGAGGGTAATTATGAGAAAGTTATTAGCTTTATTGGTAGCATCCATACTGGCTGTTTCGCTCCTTGCGGGCTGCAGCGGCGGCGGAAAAGTGAAAGACGACGGCGTCATCCGCGTCTGGGTCGGCGAGGAATCTGCCGAGTTCTACCAGAAGATCTGCGATGAGTACATCGCGGCGCACGCCGATTTCGGTTATAAGATCGAGGTCAAGGGCATGGATACCGGCTCGGTTGCCGGCACCATTACCAACGACCCGACGGCGGCGGCGGATATTTACACCGTAGCGCATGACAATATCGGCAAACTGGCTTCAACACAGTGCGCGAAGCCGATCGTCGATGAAAGCCTCGTGAGCCAGGTGCTTGCGGACAACCCCGAGTCCTTCCAGACGGTCATCTATTCGACGCTGAACGGCAAGGAATATCTCTACGGCGTCCCGTATATCTCGCAGGCGCTGTTCCTGTATTACAATAAGGCGCTGGTCACCGAAGAGCAGGCCAAGACCTTTGAAGGCCTGCAGGAGGCCGCGAAAGCCGCGAATACCAAGGCCATCACCGTAACCGGCGACGACGGCTTCAATATGAGCTTCGCGCTTCTTGCCCGGAAAGTCAGCGACAAGAGTACGACTGTAAAGCTCTTTGAAGGTGCGGAATCTGTTTCCGGCGGCTCCAAGGGCAAGAGCAACTGCCAGGGCGATGATACGGTTGCAATCGTCCGCTGGCTGCAGGACTTCGCTTCCGATCCGAATGGCTTCAAATGGGCTTCTCCGGATGGCTGGGAAGCAGACCTGAACAAGGATAATAAGGGTGCCCTTGCAGTCATCGGCGGCGCATGGCATTACAATTCCGCAAAGGCAGCTCTCGGCGAGACGAACCTCGGCATTACGCTGATCCCGACCTTCAAGCTGACCGACCGTGCGGTGGAAGGCCTGAGTACGGTCAAGGCCGGCGACGAATACCGCGGCGGCACCTTTGCAGACTGCAAGTGCTTCATGATCAATGCGAACTCCGCAGTCAGCAAGTACGCGAAAGAGCAGGAGCTGATCAAGTACCTTTCCAGCAAGGATGTCCAGAACAAATCTTACCTCGAAGTGCTGAACGTCCCGGCTTATGTCGGTGCAGCAGATTACATCAAGCAGTGCTTCGAAGAAGGCAAGGTTTCCGAGAGTGAATATATGCTTGCGGCATCGCAGGTCAGCATGGCGGAGTGGGGCATCCCGCAGCCGTTCATCACCGGCACCCTGAACACCTATTACTACTCGAAGAACGGTCCGGCGGTGTTCCGTGCGATGATCGACAAGACGGCTTATCCGACGACCGGCGACCAGATCCTGACCGAGACGGAATCGCTGGAGTCCATCCGCAAAGGCCTGTACCTGATCGAGTATCTGTGGATGCACGGTGTGACACCGTCTGAATTCCCGGCCAAACTGCCGGAAGAGGCTTAACAAACCGGTCTGATTTCTGAACAGTCTTTTGGGAGGAAAAACTATGAGCTCCACAAAAAAAGCGGCTCCGAAAACGAAAGAAGCCAGGGTGACCGTCTTTGAACGGATCGGCAAGAAGCTTTCCGACTTCGGCAAGCGTTTCGTCGACGGTTCACCTGGGACGAAGCTTTCGCACTTTGTTTTCGGCGCCGGAAATTTCTATCACAAACAGTATATCAAAGGCGCGCTCTTCCTGCTTCTGCAGCTGGGCATCCTGGCCGTGATGATCTTCTGCCCGTCCATAAACGGTACGCCCTACGGCTGGAAAGCGCTGAAAAACCTTTCACTGAAAAACGTTACGGAAGGCGGCGATTTCGATCCGATGACCGGTCATCTGACCGTCGGTTCGGACTGTAAGCTGATGATCCTGTTCGGTTTTGTTACGATTGCGATGATTCTGATCTATTTCCTGATCTGGAACATGAACATCAAATCGTCCGTCAAGGCAGATAATGACAAGAGAGTCGGCAAAAAACCCACCACCTTCAAGGAAGACCTCGCGGAGCTTCTGGACGGCAAATTCCACGTCCTGATGCTGACGCCGACCTGCATCGCAGCGGCTGTCTTCTCGATCCTGCCGACGGTCTTCATGATCGCGCTCGCGTTCACGACCTACAACTCGCAGGACATGAACGACCTGGGCACGAACCTCTTTAACTGGAACGGGCTGCAGAACTTCCGGGCGGTTTTCACGGGCGAGGGTTCCCTCGGTTTTGAGATCAAGAACCGCTTCCTGCCGGTTCTCGGCTGGACCTTCATCTGGGCGATCCTTGCGACCTTCACCTGTTATTTCGGCGGCATTATCCTGGCGCTTTTAATCAACAAGAAAGGCCTGAAGGGCAAGAAGATCTTCCGTACGGTCTTCATCCTCACGATCGCGGTTCCGCAGTTCATTTCGCTGTTGGCAGTCCGCAACATTCTCGGCGAGTACGGCCCCTTCAACCAGATGCTGAAGGACATGGGACTGATCAAGGAATCGATCGGCTTCATCGGACTGAAACCCGGAGACAGTGAACCGCTCGCGAAGGTTATGGTCATCATTGTCAACATGTGGGTCGGTATCCCGTACACGATGCTGATGACCTCCGGCATCCTGATGAATATTCCGACCGACCTCTATGAGGCGGCCCGCGTGGACGGCGCATCCACGGTGAAGATGTTCTTCAAGATCACGCTGCCCTACGTCATTTTCATTACGACGCCATACCTGATCTCGAGCTTTGTCGGCAACATCAACTCCTTCAATACGATCTTCCTTCTGACAGGAGGCGGCCCGACCTATACAGGCTATCAGGCCGGCGGCACGGATCTTCTTGTAACCTGGCTCTACAAGGTCACGATTGACCAGGGCTCCTACAACACCGGCGCGGTAATCGGTATCTTCACTTTCCTGATTACGGCAACGATTACGCTGATTACGTACCGGCGCAGTAAGGCATACAATGAGGAGGACACTTTCCAATGAGTACGACAAAAAAGAAAAGAGTCAGAAGCCAGTCCCGTGCCCGCAAGGTCAGTCTCGGCGTTACTTATGCCGTGCTGATTGTGCTTGGCATCATCTGGCTGATCCCGCTGATCTGGATTGTTCTGTCCGCCTTCCGCTGCGAATACCGCGACGGGACCTTTGTCGGAACGGTTGTTCCGAACTTCTTCCCGAAGGCTGTCGGATTCAAGAACTTCAAGGATCTGTTTACCGGCACCTATTACGGCGTCAAGTATGCGTTCCCGTTATGGATGCTGAACACGCTGATTATCGCAGTCATCGACTGTATCATCTCGACATTCCTGGTTCTTTCGGTTGCTTACTGTATGTCAAAGCTGAAATTCAAGCTTCGGAAAACCTTCATGAATGTGACGATGATCCTCGGCCTGTTCCCGGGCTTCATGAGCATGATCGCGATCTATTTCCTCCTGAAGTCGATCGGCCTGACCGGCAACCCGGCGCATCCGGAGTATTCGGTCATCGGCCTTGTGCTGGCCTACAGCGCAGGCGCAGGCCTCGGCTTCCAGATCGCGAAGGGCTTCTTCGACGTCATTCCGAACGCCCTCGTGGAATCCGCGAAGCTGGACGGCTGTACGAACTTCAAGATTTTCCGGCGGATTATTCTGCCACTCGCGAAGCCGATTATCATCTATCAGGCGCTGATGAGCTTCACCGGCCCCTGGATGGACTTCATCTTCGCGAAAGTCATTATCGGCGCGGATAACGCCCGCTACTGGACGGTTTCCGTCGGTCTGTACTCGATGCTTTTCGGTACGCATCCCGACACGAACCTCTTCACCCAGTTCGCAGCAGGCTGTGTGATCGTCGCGATTCCGATTGTTACACTGTTCATGTTCCTGCAACAGTACTACGTCGAAGGCGTTACTGCCGGCGCTGTCAAGGGCTGATCCCCGGGGCGGAAAGGGAACAAAATATGTTTTGTCGAGGCAGGTCCCTATTGGGCCTGCCTTTTCCTTGAAATCCTTCCGGGATTCAGTTATAATATATGGGGTCAGATTGGCAGAAGCTGTCAGTGAAGCTGAGAAAGGGTAAAGGAGGCGGTTATGATCGAAAACGATGAACTGATATACCGCCGCTTCCTCGCAGAAAGAAGGGAGGAAGACTTCCGTATCCTTCTTGATCGACACAGGGAGAGCCTGATCCTGTTTCTGAACGGCTATGTCCACAACCTGGAGGATGCGGAAGAGCTGATGCTGGACTCCTATGCAAAAATCGCCGCCAAAACAACGGTGTTCCTTGGCAGGAGTTCCTTCAAGACATGGCTTTTTTCCATCGGGAAAAAGATGGCTCTTATGCATCTGAGGAAAGAAAAACGCCGCCCGGACACCCTGGAGTATTCTTCGGAGCCGAAGGGCGCCGTCCCGCCGCCGGAGTTTCAGATCCTCCGGGATGAGCAAAACCGCGAACTCTATCTGGCCCTTTCGAAGCTGAATGCAGAGTACCGGCAGGTTCTGACGCTTCTGTATTTTGAAGAAATGTCACATGAGGAGCTTTCCGCTGTCATGGGCAGGAGCCGAAAACAGATTTACAATCTGGCGGAACGGGCACGGAAAGCTCTGAAAGAAGAACTGGAAAGGATGGGATTTGATTATGCGCAGTACAGATGAAGCGTGGGAGGTAAAATGAACCCGGAGATTTATTTCGCGCTGATCCTGACCGCCGTGTCACTGTTTGTACTGCTTGGCACAATCCGCCTGCTGTGGCCCGGACGGCATGTTCTGGCCCTTTCATTCTTTGCTTTCGCCACGGCCTGCTTACTGTTCAGTACCCTGTACTGGCTCGCCTATGACCTTCTGCGTCCCAAGACAAGAATGCCGTTTGCGGCCAATGAAATCTGTGAATGGGCACTGTTCCTTCTGTTGGCGCAATCCCTTAGGACTTCCGTTCCCGCAAGAATCGGGCAGGCAAAAGCCGCAGTCCCCGCAGCGCTGTTTGCCGCAGCCAATACCGCGCTTTGGATCGCATGGTCCGGCGAATGGGTTCAGGATATCCTGACTGGTCTTTTCCTCGGATGGTTTCTGTGGGTCCTGATCGCCTGTATGCTGGCAGCCCGCGTGCTGTCTCGCATCGAATGGATCGGGTTCGGATGCGCTGCGGCTTTGCTGATTGCGGCGCAGACCATGACGTTGATCACCCCCGCATCCGCGAAGATTCTGAACATCATTTGTGCGGTCCTGATCTTTGCCGTGGGTGCCGGACTCATGCTGAAAGCTCTGCTCGCTGTTATAAAAAGGCGCAGCCCCGGGCAGGGTCTCTGTCTTTCCTTTGCGGTATATGCCTGGTCCGAGATTGCCATGTACATGAGCGAAGGCCCTGTCTATATCGCGGCGCTTATCATGGCGGCGCTCGGTTATCTCCTGATGTTTTGGACAATCGGAAAGGAGGTGGCAGCGGCATGATCTATGCGGAAAACATCCTCCTGTGCATCGCGGTACCGCTTCTGGTCTCGCTGCTGTTCATCCGGGACAACGTGCGGCGCTTTATGGCAGCACTCCTTCTCGGAATGGGCGTCTGCCTGATTGCGGCATATATCTGCGGCTTTCTCGGCCTCGCTGCCGGTATGAGCGAAGATGATACCTCGATCTTCCTGTCACCCGTCGTGGAGGAGCTGATGAAGCTCCTGCCGCTTTTGTTCTTTCTCCTGCTGTTCTCGCCGGAGGACCGGCAGCTCGCCATGCTTGCTGTGGCGATCGGCGCAGGCTTTGCCACCTATGAGAACTGCTGTTATATCCTGACCGCAGGCGCGGGCAGTCTGCCTTATATCCTGGTGCGCGGTCTGGCGGTGGGCGTGATGCACATTGTCAGCATCCTCGCGCTTTCGATCTGGCTGATTATGGCAAAACGGCTCAAAGCCTTTTCTTTCCCGGCAGTCGTAGGCGGCCTGTCCCTGGCCATGATCTTTCACGCGCTGTATAATCTGCTGGTATCCCGGCCGGGCGTTTCCACGGTGATCGGCTATCTGATGCCGCTTCTGACCGCCGTCCTGCTGTGGCTCCTGTACCGAAAGCTGCTCCAGATCTTTGACTGATCATAATCATTGAAATACATGCCGTCAATACCGCTGTCCACACCGGACAGCGGTAACTTTTTGCACAAAACGCAGCTGCCTTTTTTGGGCAGTCCGCCGAAATTCAAGAAATTTCGGAAAACAGTGAGTAAAATCCCGAAAAACGGCAACTAAGCAGTGAAAACACATGGAACCCGGGAGGTGAAGATACATTGAAATACACTTCGGAAGAGGCTTTGACAGAGATCATGTGTCGAAAAGAACAGATCATTCTTCAGCGAAGCCGCAGGAACCTGCGGCTGCTGTCGGCAGCATGCGGCCTTCTCGCGGCTGCACTTCTGCTGGTAATCAGCGTCATGCCCGGTCAAAGCGAAAGCGCCTATACTGGTACGGTCTACGGTTCATTCCTGCTCTCGGCAGAGTCCGGCGGCTATGTCCTTGCAGCGGTGATCGCTTTTGTGCTGGGCGTCTGTGTCACGCTTTTATGCATCAGGTGGAAAAATATGCACGCAAAAAAGGAAAAGAAAGAGGAAGAGGTATGAAAAAGAATTGGAGAAAAGTTGTCAGCGCATTACTGACACTGATTATGCTGCTTGGCATTTTTCAGGGGACGGGGATCAAGGTAAGCGCAAACGATAATCCTGGAATCGCGCTTGAACCTACCGTTACAGTGAATGCCAGTGTAAATGGTATGGAGATGGATGAGGAGACAGGTTGTCGGATTTGGGTTACACTGAATGCCTTGGTTGGGAAAGATTCAAAAAATGTGTATATAACGCCCGAAGAAGATTATGTGTTTTATCTCAGTAAGGATAAAGAGGCAACTGAAAGCGCTTATGATTTCAAGTTTGCAGTGGGCGCAGAATCGTATATTCTCTATCGGGGGGCTGCCTGGTCGGTAAATACATTTAAAGGAGAACTGGATTGCTCTGAAGTTATCTCTGATGATGTTTTTTTTGATATTGATCCATATCAAAAGATATATTTTCAAACATATTCAGAAGTGTATTTCGATATGAACTGCAGCGGTAACGATGCTAGTGCTGCATATTTCAGCAGGGATTGTCTCGGGTTTGAATATACTGATGAAGATACAGATCCCGTGTCTGATATACCTCTCTATGTACCATATAATGACACCCTGACTCAGGCTCTTGATGGCAGCTTTGAGTGTTTCCCTGAGATTACATGGGAAGGCCATACGGCAAATGGGTGGTATTTAGAGGAGGGCACTTCTAGTAACCCAACCTTGACAGAGGTGTCAAAAGACAACACGGTTTTCACAAAGCCTTCTTATACGTTAGTAATGTTATGGGATCAGCCTGAACCGGAGCCGGAGCATGTTCACACATATCCTGACAGTACGGAAGTAGAAGATCCGAATGTTAGCTGGCATTGGAACGGGTCGAGTGAAAACAATTATGCGGGTACTTATGTTGAAATCTTCTGTACAGATGATAAATGCCCCAATCGCGAAGAAAGCAAGGTGACAATTCAGAACACCGAAAATAATCAGCATAATATTGTCATAAATAATAACGAAGGCGAAACCGGAAAAACCTGTGAAGATGATGGACAATTAGTGTATACTGCCACCGCCACTTATGGGGGCAAAACATATGTTTCTACAAAAACCCTGGATGATAAAGCTTCCGGTCATATCTGGGAATTCGACACTTCAGACGAAAACGCTGAATGGACCGAAAAAAGCGGCGGCGGTTTCTCAAAGGTCACTGTTAAAAAGACATGCATCAGTGATTATCACGATGAAGAGAAAGACGGTGCGCGGGAAAGGTCTGTTGAAAGCACCAATATTACCGAGGAGAAAGTACCGTCGACAATATGCGGCAAGCCTGACATCATAACTTACACTGCGACGTTTACCAACATAGAAGATTCTGCTATTACAAATCCATTTACAGTTACGAAAGTTGTTGAAGGTGATCCCCTCAAACATGACTGGGTAGTCGATACCAATGCCGATCACGTGAGCTGGCTCGGAACCGATACAGCAGGCTATACGAAGGCTACGATTACAAAAACATGCCAAAACGCCGGTCATAGCGGAGAAGGCGACACTGCGAGCGCTATCAAAATCACAGTAGACGTCCAAAAGACTGCTACAGAGGCAACAGCATGTGAAGAGGGGGATGTGACGCACTATACAGCTGTATTTACCAGTAAAGATGATCCTGCGATTACAGAGAACCTGACCTTTACGAAAGACGTAACATCTGATCCCCACCCGCATGAGTGGACATTCGAAACCAGTGAAGACAAAGTAACCTGGACCGGCAATGATACGGACGGCTATACGAAAGCCACGATTACAAAAACCTGCCAGAGCAAGTATCACGATGTGACGAAAAACGGGTCCGCTACAGTCTCTGTTACGGTAGATGTTGTGAAGACCACGACCGCCGCGGAGGCCTGCGGAGAACCCGCCAAAATCCACTATACCGCCGTATTTGACAGCAACGTCGATCCCGCGATCACAACCCCGCTCACATTTGAAAAAGTGGTGGACAGTGATGTTCTTCAGCATGACTGGGTACTGAAAACCGACGGCGAAAACGTAGTCTGGATTGGCAGTGATGCGGACGGCTATACGGAAGTCCTGATCACGAAAACCTGTAAAAACGAACAGCATGATGAAACCAGGAACGGTGCAAAAAATGTCCTTCTCTCGAGCAAAAATATCACGGTAAGCACTGTGACAGCCTGTGGGAAACCGGACGAAACCCATTATGTCGCATCTTTTGACAGTACCATTGATCCTCTGATTACGGAAGCCTTTACCGTTGAAAAAGTTGTGAAGGGTACGACAGTGCGGGAGCACGAATGGAAATTCGATACCGATCCCGAGCATGTGACCTGGGTCGGAAACGATGAAGACGGCTACACGCGGGCGATCATCAAGAAGCAGTGCCTGAGCCAGTATCACAATGAGCAGGTGAACGGTCCGCGTGAGGTTTCTGTCAGTGTGAAGCCGACGATGAGCTATGATGAAGACGTGGCCTGTGGCGAAACAACCCAAATTATCTATACGGCCGTATTTGACAGCATGGTCGATCCGGCGCTTACGGAAACGCTCATATTTGAGAAGACGGTTGAAGGAATTGCCCTTCCGCATGACTGGGTCTTCGACACCGATCCGGAAGACGCGGTATGGACCGGGAGCGACGAAGAAGGCTATACGAAAGTTACCGTCAAAAAGACCTGTAAAAACCCGAAGCACGATGAGGAGATAAGCGGTCCGGCCGAGGTATCCGTCTCGGCGGAAGTGAAAGTCAGCACGACTCCGGCAGAAAAGTGCAAAGAGCCCTCTAAGATCCATTATACAGCCGTATTTGACGAAACGGTTGACCCGGATATCGGGAAAGCGTTTACGCTGGAGAAAATCGTGGACGGACCGGTTTTAGAGCATGACTGGAATTACGATGTGGATCCCGATCATGTTATCTGGGGTGCGAGCGCCGCTGAGACCTATATTCTTCGAACCTGTCTGAACGGCGAGGTGAAGCACGGGTCGGATAATAGCGAAAGGTGGGCGGCTGCGAGTCTCACGGTCAATGTGACAGACGGCAGCTGTAATTCAGCGTACACGAAAACGATGACCGCTGTTTTCAAAGATGAGAACGGCAACGAATTTTTCACGACGACGAAGACTGAAACCGCAGCAGAATGCCATACCTTCAAAATCAGCGCCTCCAACCCGCTGTGGCACTGGAATATCGGAAACGGCACCGAAACTTATTACACCGGGGCAGATTGCGTCTTTACATGCTCTGCAGGAAATCACAAAGTTACGGTTCCTGCAGTGGTGGTCCGCAATGTGGCCGGGGATACGGTTGTATACAATGCGAAGGTACAGGTGAGCTACTATGACGAGAACGGATTATTCTTCTATAATGAGGAATTCACCGATACGCGGTATACGAGACTGAACAGTGAAGGAAAAGAAGTATCCCCGTATTCCGGAGCCACAGAGAGCGGCAAAACGATCTCCGAGCCGGAAGACGATGTAAGCCACAACCTGTTCTACACCGATTGCGATATTACAATCCCGCTTCCCGAAGGCGCGGATCCTTCAAAGGGCAGCGGCAAGTGGACAGCCTATTACAAGGTCGACAGCGATGGGACTGTCACGCTTCTTAAGACCAGTAAAGATGACGTGAAGAAAGGCGCCTCCGCAGGGAACAGCCTGATCGTCATGCCGATCTGTGATGCAGAGGGAAATACGATCGGTGAATTTGAGTATCAGCTGCCGGTCTTCTACCAGAAACCGGCCCTGAAACTCTCGAGCAAGAGCGGGGTTGTGAATACTGCGCTTCCTGATCCGATGAGTCTTTCCACCATTGTGCTCGAGAAGAAAAGCACCGGCGTGTACGAAGCGCTTGATCTGAGCAGTATAGATACGAGTTCATTATGGACAGGCAAGTCCGAAACGGCTCCGACTATAAGCCTGGGCGATAAAGCCGGAGAACTCCTGATTACCACAGGCCAGAAAATGAGCGGGAAACTCTGTATCCGGCTTAAAAACTGGAGAGAGACGATTGAACTCAAGTACTCAGTTAAGGCGTCCAATAAGAGTGTTCTCTCCGGCAGCGTGAATAAGCTGTACATGAATACGCACTTCTTCGAAAAAGGCGAAGCGGAGACGTGCTATATTACCATCAACGGCAGAGAAGTCACGTCGGAAGATAATATTTCCGTAACATTCCCTAAAAATTGGGAATCTTCAGGCATCGATATAGAAGGTATCGAAGGCGGCATCCTGACCCAAAGTGAGCTGTCATTCTGTTACAGGACCGACCAAGAACCGAAAAAGGGCAGCTTCACCTTTACATTTAAGTCGCCGGACGGAGAAAAATTTAAACTTAAGCTTACGATAAGCAATAAGGAACTGGACAAGGCCGTATCGCTGAAGGTCTATACAAAGATGAATATTACCACCGGCCAGAAGCTGGTTCTGATTCCGAACCTCACTAACTGCGGCGGTCACATTGAGGCGGTCACAATCGACAACGATAACTATGTGATCGAGTACATAGAAGAGCTGAACGAGATCCTGGTTGACGTTGCCGAAGGCAAGTCGGTTTCGGCAGGAGTGTTTACGCCGACAATCACCTTATCGATTAACGGGTACGACTGTCCTGTGGCAGTGAAAACGAAAATTGCCGTCACAAGTCCTGCAGTAAAAATCAGCAAGGTCAATCTTCCTAAGGATTCGGCCGCTGCCGGTACGGCAGAAGGAGAAGCAAGTATCCGTGCAACGATCAAGAGCGGCGGTAAAATTTTTGAGATCCGGCCGGAAGATGTAATATTTCCAAACGCTTCCCTGTATAATGAAGAAGGCTGGTATGCCGTCAACGGGGTGATCGTAAAGTGGAACCAGGAGGAGGGAACCATTTCCGTGAGGACACCGGGTGACGGTCAAAAGATTTCAAGCGTGAAGGTCGAGCTGTACTTCAAGGGTAAAACTGTGAAGAAGATACTGACACTCAAGGTCAAGTAAAATCAGGCTTGACATTATGCCGGAACTGTGATAAATTTCTATCCATACGCGGCACGCGGCGCGTATAAAACAAAACGAGGAGGACAGGACAGAAATGTCGGAAAGGGCGCGGACAACAAGAGAATATACAATCTGATGTACCGTGGCCTGTCCATGGTGCAGTAACCTGTATGAATCCATGGATGCCTCCTGAAATCTCTGAAGGATAGAATAATGAAGCGCCCTATGCGATCCTGCATAGGGCGCTTTTTAGGGAAAAATATGATGAAAAACACACAGCAGAAAACTTACACAAAACTATCGATGCTCGGCCACTTCCTGAAGGGCTGCATGCGCTTCTTTATCTTTACAATTCTCTGTTCCCTGCTGGTGACCGTGCTGGAAATGCTGATCCCGCAGGTCATCCGCCAGACCGTTGACGCTGTGATCGGAACGGAGGAGATGAATGCGCCGGGTTTCATCACGAAATGGTTCGCGTCTATGGGCGGGGCCGCCTTTTTCCGTGAAAACCTGTGGATCATCGCCATTATCATCATGATCATGGCGGCTCTTTTAGCGCTTGTAATCTACCTTCGCGGACTCACGGCCTCGGTTTCGGCGGAGCGGCTGCAGCAGAACATCCGTGAGGATCTCTTCTCACACATCGGGAAGCTGCCCTTCTCCTGGCACCAGGAAAACAAGACCGGCGATATTATCCAGCGCTGTACTTCAGATGCAGAACGCGTGCGGACCTTTGTCTCGGAGCAGATGATCTCGATCCTGCGGATTGTCATCATGGTTGTCATGTCGCTTGCCTTCATGCTGTCGATGAATGTGAAGCTGACGCTTCTTGCCGCGATTGCGGTCCCGATTGTCGTGACCTATTCAATGGTTTTCCACGGGAAAATCGGCCAGGGCTTTGAGAAGTGCGACGAAAATGAAGGTGTCCTCTCGACGATTGCGCAGGAAAACCTGACCGGTGTTCGTGTTGTGCGCGCTTTCGGCCGTGAGGAATTTGAACGCGAGCGCTTTGAAAAACAGAACGTTTACTATACCGGTCTCTGGGTGCACCTGATCCGGCTGATGAGTTATTTCTGGTCGGTTTCGGATCTGATCGGCGGCCTGCAGATCCTGCTGATGCTGGTGCTCGGCTCTGTTTTCTGTGTAAAGGGACAGCTGACAGCCGGAGAGTTCATCGCGTTTCTGAGCTACAACGGCATGCTGATCTGGCCTGTCCGCCAGCTTGGACGCGTGATTTCCGAGATGAGCAAAGCCGGTGTTTCGATCGACCGTATCCGTTATATCATGAATTCTCCGATTGAGGAGGATAAGGCGGATGCCGTATCAACAGAACAGACGGAACAGGCGGTACGCGGCGATATTGTGTTCGACCATGTGAATTTTGGCTATGAAAAAGATCAGGAAGTCTTAAAGGACGTCAGCTTTACGATAAAAGCGGGTTCGACCCTGGGCATCCTCGGCTCGACCGGCTCCGGAAAATCGACGCTGATGCTGCTTCTGAACCGGCTGTATCAAGTGCCGGAAGGAGAAGGCCGGATCACAATCGGCGGCGTGGATATTGCGGACATGAAGGCTGCGGATCTTCGGAACAACATCGGCATGGTGCTGCAGGAGCCCTTCCTGTTCTCCCGTACTGTTGGCGAGAATATCGGCATCCGTGACCGCGAAATGCCCTTAGAGGAGATCCGGAGCGCAGCGAAGATCGCCTGTGTCGACGAAACAATCACCGACTTCAAAAAAGGCTACGATACCATCGTCGGCGAGCGCGGCGTGACCCTTTCGGGCGGCCAGAAGCAGCGGACGGCAATCGCCCGGATGCTGACACAGAAGGCGCCGATCATGGTTTTTGACGATTCCCTTTCCGCAGTTGATGCGGAAACAGATGCGAAGATCCGGAAGCAGCTTTCGGAATCTCTCGGGCAGTCAACGGTTATTCTGATTTCGCATCGTGTGACGACGCTGATGCAGGCGGATAAGGTCATTGTCATGGATAAGGGCCGGATTGTCGAACAGGGAACGCCCGAGGAGCTGAAAACCTCAGGCGGCCTGTATCAGAAGATATATGATATTCAGCTGAGTTTTTCGGAGGTTGAATAATGGCAGATATGAATTTCAACAAAGAAGAGCAGCAGTATGTGAAGCTGCCGTACTTCGGCATTCCGAAGCTGCTGCCGTATTTAAAGCCGCTCAGGGGAATTATATTCAGCATGGTTGGACTGTGCCTTCTGGCCGGTGTGATCGACGCGATTACACCGCAGTTCCAGAAATATGCGCTGAACCACTTTATTGAGGGCAATACGCTCGATACACTCGTACCTTTCATTCTGATCTACCTCGGGATTCTTCTCACGCAGACGATCGGGAACCTGATTTCCGGCTACCAGGGCGGAAAAATCGAAATGTACGTCTCGCGGGATATGCGGCGCGCGAGTTTCAACCACCTGCAGACCCTGTCGTTTTCGTATTACAACCAGAACAGCGTCGGCTACATTCACTCACGTGTCATGAGCGATACCGGGCGAATCGGCGGACTTGTCAGCTGGTCCCTGATGGACGGCGTCTGGAACCTGACCTATATGGTCGGATCGATTATTGCGATGTTCATGATGAACTGGAAGCTCTGCCTTCTGGTTCTGGTGATTGTTCCGCTGGCGACGCTCGCTTCCGCTTATTTCCAGCGGCATCTGGTGCGGCTGAACCGGCGCGTTCGTGAGATCAACTCGCAGATTACCTCCGGTTTCAACGAAGGCATTACCGGTGCGAAAACCACGAAAACGCTGGTTGCGGAACAGCGGATGGAAGAGGACTTCAATCAGACCAGCCGTGAAATGACCAAGACTGCGGTCAAAACCGCGCATTTCCGCTCGATGTTCGTTTCGACGATCAGTTTTGCTTCCTACATAGCGCTCTCCCTCGTGCTGTGGCGCGGCGGAAAGCTGACACTTGCACAGATGCTGGAACTGGGAACGCTGGCAGCTTTCACTTCCTACGCGCTGAACCTGATGGAGCCAATCCAGTGGATCGTGCGTGCGCTGTCGGACCTTGTGACGGTTCAGGTCAATATCGAGCGCTTCACACGGCTGATGGAGACTGAATCGGATGTCGCGGACAGCCCGGAAGTCATCGAAAAGTACGGCGACGCCTTCCATCCGAAGAAGGAAAACTGGGAAGAACTCTACGGAGACGTGGAATTCGAGGATGTGACCTTCATGTATCCGGACGGCGATGAAAACGTACTGGAGCACTTCAACCTGAAGGTTCCGCAGGGTACGAATGTCGCGATCGTCGGTGAAACCGGCGCAGGAAAGTCAACGCTTGTAAACCTCGTCTGCCGCTTCTTTGAACCGACGGAGGGGCGAATTCTGATCGACGGACGGGACGCGCGGGAGCGCTCGCAGCTCTGGCTGCACTCGAACATCGGCTACGTCCTGCAGACCCCGCACCTGTTCTCCGGAACCGTGAAGGAAAACCTGCTGTACGGAAAGCCGGATGCGACAATGGAGGAGATCGAAGCCGCGGTCAAAGCGGTTTCGGCGGATTCCGTAATTGAGCGGATGGATAAAGGCTACGACAGCGACGTCGGTGAGGGCGGTGATCTTCTTTCGACCGGCGAGAAGCAGCTTCTCAGTTTCGCGCGGGCGATCCTCAGTAATCCCCGGATCTTCGTTCTGGATGAAGCGACGAGCTCCATTGACACGGTGACGGAGAAGCTGATCCAGGATGCGATCGAGCACCTGATGAAGGGCCGTACTTCCTTTGTGATTGCGCACCGCCTTTCGACGATCCGCCAGGCGGATGTAATTCTTGTCGTACGCGACGGCAAGATTATTGAACACGGCCGCCATAACGAACTGATGAAGATGCGCGGCTATTATTACAATCTTTACACCCGCCAGTTCACCGAAGAACTGATGAACAGCGGAGCAATATAAAGCCCCGCGGGACTTTACTGTCTGCGAAACTCGTCTGCGGGATCGTACTGCCTCTTCGGTGACGGTTCCAGGTCACCTCAGAAGCAGCACGATAACCCTCGACTCGCGTGTATCGAAACGACATAAAGAGCACAGGACCTGGTCCCGCGGTTCATGAAAAGGAGAAGCGTATGAATTGCAGAAAAAGATGGATCTGCTGCCTGGCGGCGGTCCTGATGATCGGAATGATGCTTTCGGGATGTACCGACGGAAAGAAGGCGGTCGGTCCGAAGCTGCAGAAAGGACGCGCCGGTTCGGAAGCATACGAAGAGATTTTCGCGCCCCTTCTTGAGAACATCAGCTGGGGCATGCAGGTTCACGAGCTGCCGTCAGACTACCCTGTCGTAAATGATGAAGCCATTCGCGGCGACGGTATTCTGACGATTCCGCTGTATATTTATGTGAAGGTATATGACCGGGACATGACAGTCTGGCTGAAATTCGATGAAGGAGACAATGCAGGCCTGTACGAAATGACGCTGCGTTTTGACCCTGAATTCTATGTGGAAATCCGGGACCGGATGATCCGGGATTTCGGGGCATATCAGACGGACGAAGGGGATCCGGAAAAATCGGTCTTCTTTCAGTCCCGTCCCATTTCGGATTATTACACAAAAGAGGAAATCCGGCAGATCTATCTGAAAATCATGGATGAAGAAGAACTGTCGGAAGAAGAGCTGGACTTTGCGATGGGGAATTCCGAATTTGTCTTCTCGGTGCGTTCGGGCGGAACCATCAGCATGAGTGCGCGTAACCATATGCCGATCAAAAAGTCCTGGGAAGAATAATGGCATTTCCCCGGACAGAACGGAGTCAAAATGAGCCGGATACTTCTCGTGGAAGACGACAGCGCGATTATACGAACCCTGTCGGATTATCTCTCGGAAGAGGGGTTTTCCGTCTCTTCTGTCAGCGGAAAAATGCAGGCGGAGCGGATTCTCCGGAAGGAGGAATTCGACCTGTGCCTTCTTGACGTGACGCTCTCCAACGGAAACGGCTTTGATGTCTGTCAGATCGCAAAAGAACTGGGCATTCCGGTGATATTCCTCACGGCTTCAGGGGACGAGAACTCGGTCGTCAGAGGCTTTGATCTGGGGGCGGAAGACTATATCCAGAAGCCATTCCGGCCGCGGGAGCTTCTTTCGCGGATCCGGAGAACAATCCGGAAAAACAACCCGGAGAGTGCGCATGAAATCAGTCTCGCCTGTGGCGTCTCGGTCAATCCCGAGAGCGGTGTTGTGACGAAAAACGGGGAAATCCTGCCGCTTTCCGCGTTGGAGTACCGGCTTCTCACGGTTTTTCTTCAGAACCGCGGGAAGCTTCTGTCGCGGGAGCAGCTTCTGTTTGACATCTGGGATGTGGGCGGCGATTATGTCAATGACAATACACTGACCGTGTATATCAAACGGCTCCGGGAAAAGATCGAAGATGATCCCGGAACGCCGCAGATTATCCGGACCGTGCGCGGGCTCGGGTACCGGATGGATGAGTGAGGGCTTCTGTCGTGAAACTGTTCCGTAATCCCGAATACCGAAAAGAATTTCTTCTGTATCTTCTCCTGAGTCTTGTTTTTACAGCGGGCGCTTTCTTTCTGCGCCCGCTTTTCGGGTTTCTGATGCTTCTGGCCTGGCTCAGTTTTCTCGCGGTTCACAGCATCGTACTGCACCGCAGGTACCAGCGGATCGCACAGCTTTCCGATGAGATCGACCGGATCCTGCACGGGGAGAGCGAAGCGGAAATCAGTGTGCAGACGGAAGGAGAACTCTCGATTCTCCAGAATGAAATCCGCAAGATGACGGTCCGTCTGATGGAACAGGCGGAGCTTCTTCGGACAGACAAGAAGCGGCTTTCGGAAGCTATTGAGGACATTTTTCACCAGCTTCGGACACCGCTGACTTCGATGAACCTTTCTGTGGAAATGCTCCGCTCGCGGGAACTTTCGGCAGAGCGGCGAATGCAGATTGCGCGGGAGCTCACGAAGTCCCTGGAACGGATCCGCTGGCAGGTAGATACGCTCCTGAAGATCAGTAAGATCGACGCCGGCGCTGCCCTTTTCCGGGCAGAAGGACTTTCTGTGTCGGAGCTTGTTGACAGGGCTTCCGAACAGCTCCTGATTCCGATGGAACTTCGGGAACAGCAGTTTATCCGGGAGTGCGGGGATGCGCAGCTCAGCTGCGATTTACTCTGGACCGCGGAAGCACTCGGGAACATTCTGAAGAATGCAGTCGAACATACCCCCGAAGGCGGCGAGATCCGGATCACGGCACAGGAAAGCCCGATCTATACCGAAATTATCATTGCGGATAACGGACCCGGCTTCGATCCGGAAGAGATTCCGCACCTTTTCGAACGCTTCTTCAAGGGCAAAAACGCCGGCTCCGATTCGATCGGCATCGGGCTTGCCCTTGCCCGCATGATCATTACCGGCCAGAATGGCACCATCACCGCCTCAAACCGAGATGGCGGCGGCGCCTGCTTCACGATACGTTTCTATAAATCTGTAGTCTGAGAGGCGCCGCATCAAAATCTCCTGTTCCCGGTAAACATTTCGAACTGAATCCCCGGCTGCTTTCGCGATTTCTCATAAGACGCGCCAGAAAAAAGTCTCCTCCTTCATGCGCAGCTCGACCGTGATCCGTCAAAATCCGGCGCGTCCTGCGGCGAAGGCTGATGCGGGGCTCCCTCGGACTTGCTCGCTCACTCCTTAAAAAACTGAAGCTTTTTATAGTCGTGCGCTTCGCTTCAGACAAGCTCGTTCGCCCCGCGCCTTCTTGCGGACGCTTGATTTTGCCGGCGGTCTCGAGCGCAGGCAGGAGGAGAACTTTTTCTTCCGCCAGAGCGCATCCGTTTCGCGAAAGCAGTCGGGGATTCAGCGCGAAGCGGATGACGGGAACAGGGAATTCCGGCGGCTGAAATATCGGAACAGGGTCACCAAGCTGTCACTTTCGCCTGTTAAACTGTATCTCAGAAACAGACGAGGAGGACAAAGTCTTGGAAATCCTGAAAATAGAAAATCTGACCAAAACCTACGGCTCGGGCGAGAATGAAGTCCGTGCGCTGGACAATGTATCACTTTCGATCGAGAAGGGTGATTTCGTATCCATCATCGGGCCTTCGGGTTCCGGCAAATCAACGCTTCTTCATATCATTGGCGGCGTCGACCGCCCCACTTCCGGTAAAGTATTCCTCAACGGACAGGATGTCTATAAGCAGAACGAAGAGCAGCTCGCAATCTTCCGGCGGCGGGAGGTCGGGCTGATTTACCAGTTCTACAACCTGATTCCGGTACTGAATGTCGTCGAAAACATGACGCTTCCGGTGCTTTTAGACGGCCGGAAGGTCAACGAGGACCGGCTTACGGAGCTCCTTTCCGTATTGTCACTTGACGATCGGAAAAACAACCTTCCAAACCAGCTTTCGGGCGGACAGCAGCAGCGGGTTTCGATCGGACGCGCCCTGATGAATGCGCCTGCCGTCGTTCTTGCGGACGAACCGACGGGTAATCTGGACTCCCGGAACAGCCAGGAAATCGTCGAGCTCCTGAAAATGTCCAACCGGAAATACGGGCAGACACTTCTTGTCATCACACATGACGAAAATATCGCCCTGCAGGCCGACCGCATTATTGCAATCGAAGACGGCCGCATCGTACGGGACGAGCGGATCCGGAGGGCAGTCTGATGGGTGTGCTTGCGAAGTTTACGCTGAAAACACTCCTGAAGAACCGGATGCGTACGATCGTGACGCTGATCGGCATCATCCTGTCGATGGCGCTTCTTACGGCCGTCATTGAAGGCGGTCACAGCGGGTTTACGTATCTTCAGGAGGCGACGGAATATGAAAACGGCAGTTTCTACGGATACTTTTCCGGAATGACCGCGGAGGACATTCCGACAGTTGCGGAAATGAAGCATGTGACGAAGACCGGATGGCTTTCGGAACTGGGCTGGGCGGAATGCGGCAGCGTGAACACCGGAAAACCATATCTTCTGGTCACGACGCTCGGAGAAGGATCCGAGGACCTTGCAGGCGTACGGATCGTGGAAGGCCGGCTTCCCGAAAATGATTCGGAACTGGTGGTTCCCCGGCATCTGCAGTCTAACGGAGGCGTGAATTACCGGATCGGCGATACCGTGACCCTGAATGTCGGGAAGCGCACGGCATCCGAAACCGTGCTGAATGAAACAATCCCCTTGGGCGGAGCCGGAGAGGAATCCATCACGGATACAGAGGAGAAGACCTATACCGTCGTCGGAATCTGCAACCGCCTGAGCTTCGATGTCGAATACATGAACTGTCCGGGGTATACCGCGTTCACAAGAGGAGAGCCTTCGGACAATACAAGGATCTTCTTCCGCCTGGATTCCGCCCGGAATTACAACAGCTTTGTATCGGAACACGTCATTGCGGAACACCCGATTCAATCGAATGGAATGCTTCTTGCTTTCTCCGGTTCTGTAGCAGACGGCGGTCTTCAGGTCGTGTTCTACGGCTTTGTCGCGATTCTTGTGATCCTGATTGCCATGGGATCGATTGCTCTGATCTATAACTCCTTTTCCATTTCGGTTGCAGAACGGACGAAACAGTACGGAATCCTGAAGTCTATCGGCGCAACCGGACGACAGATCAGAAGGACGGTTTTCTTCGAAGCGCTCGTCCTCTCCGTGATCGCAATCCCCATCGGACTTCTTGTGGGATGTGTCGGAATCGGGACAACACTGTACTTCCTGCGTGACGCATTCAAAACGATGTTTGACCCGCAAGCTCCCGCTGTCATGCACCTCGTGCTGAACCCGAAGGCGCTTCTTCTGGCATCGCTCTGCTGTCTTCTGACGGTACTGATTTCGGCCTTCATCCCCGCGCGCCGCGCGCTCAGTGTATCTCCGATCATGGCAATCCGCGAGAACACGGCTGTTAAGATCCGTGCGAAAGCGGTCAGAACCTCCCGGCTTACACAGAAGCTGTTCGGTTTTGAAGGAACCATGGCCGCCAAGAACTTTAAGCGTGACAAGCGGCGCTACCGTGCGACGGTCGTATCGCTTTCCCTGAGCATCGTGCTCTTTATTTCCGCGTCCAGCTTTACAAGCTACCTGAAACAGTCTGCGGAAGGGATTGATTCCCTTGATTATGCGGCGGATATTATCTATACAAGAAGCGCTCCGCCTGATTCGGAAGAACTTGCCGCACAGATGCAGATGGTCTCCGGAATTGACGGCGTGACGGACTGCAGCCTGATGCTGTACTATGCCGGCCATCAGACCGAGTTTGACCGCTCCATTCTTTCGGACAGTTTCCTGAACAATCCCTATGAGGATTTTTCGGAGCAGGCCGAGCCGGAAAAAGTGAAATATTATCTGCCGATTGCGCTGATTGACGATGAGCATTTCGCGGAATATGCGAAAGCCTGCGGAACTTCCGCGGAAAAACTTTCGGAGAACGGAGCCCGGGGAATCCTGTACAATTCGGTTACGACACATTATTTTGCAAACGGAAAACGCCGGTTCTACAGCTTTGACCTGCTGAAAAAACAGTCTGTACCGACGGCCATCCACAGCTGGAAAGTTCGCGAAATCGAAGGCTACATCATTGTTTCCTATGGTAATGGCAGCGAGACAGTTCCGGGACAGACAGATCCATCGCAGGTTGTTTATTATCCGACAGACTATCTGGACACACTGTATTCCGAGGGGAAAGGCAATGACCAGGCGGATCCCGAATATGCACTTGTAATGAGCCGGGAAGAGGCGTCAGTGAGCATGGATTTTACGGTCGGCTGCCTGTCCGATTTTCTGCCTCTTGGGGGATTCAGCAATAATCAGCCCTTCCTGATATATCCGCTCTCCCAGCTTCAGGAAGTCATTCCGGAGGAGCTTCTCAGAGACGATGTTCATACCGCAATTGCGATCCGTTCCGTGAGTCACCAGGCGACGGCAGACAAGCTTACCACCACCCTTCGGGATCGAGGCGTAACCAACACCTACGTGTATGACGCCGCAGCTTCCCGGGAATCAACGCGCATGGCAATCCTCGTGATTAACGTTTTTTCTTATGGATTCATTATCCTGATCTCGCTGATCGCGACGGCAAACGTATTCAACACGATTTCGACGAATATCCTTTTGCGGCGCAGGGAGTTCGCGATGCTGAAATCGGTCGGTCTTGCGGAATCGGGTCTTCGGAAGATGCTGAATTACGAGTGCCTGATTTACGGTCTGAAAGGACTTCTTTTCGGCTTCCCGGCAGCAGTTTTGATGACTTATGTGATCTACCGGATTACGAACATCAGCTTCGAAATTGATTTCTACATTCCCTGGCAGAGCATTGTGATCGCGGTCGGCTCCGTCTTCCTTGTGGTCTTTGCGACAATGCTCTATGCCCGCCGCAAACTCCGCCGCGACAACCCGATCGATGCCCTGAAACTGGAGATGCTGTAACCCCGCATCTGCCGCCACTCCCCGAAGGACAGGCTCTGCGTGCCTCATGCTGTCTGTTCTCACTAGAGCTCACGCGGTACGTAACACTAAAGACCTTCCGGACCCCTGGTGCGGTGAACTCGCGCAAATTAGGAAGAAACACGATTCAGTATGAGAAACCGTGTGCGGTTTCCATACTGAATCGTGTTTCTTATTAGCGCTCAAACAGCACGCACAATCCGGGGTCCGGAAGGCCAAGTGTTAGGGTGCCGCTTGCCGCAAATCGTTCGAACAGACAGCATGAGACCTTCAAGCCTGTCCTTCGGTGTGCGGCACCGAATATATGCGCGGCGGACGGGGTCGGAGGAATAAAAGCGGTAGCATTTTCCAGGGAACTGTGTTACAATAGGCGAAACGAATGAGACCGTGGGAGAAAGTATGGTCAGGATTGTCATTGCCGCGCATAAAACAGCCAGGCTGCCGGAAGGGGCATGCTACCTTCCGGTCTTTGTCGGTGCGGCGCTGCATCAGGGCGAGGACAACCTGCCGCCGTACTGCAGGGATGATCAGGGAGAGAATATCTCAGAGAAGAATCCGCTGTACTGTGAACTCACGGGACTGTATTATGCCTGGAAAAACCTGGGCTGCGATGCGCTTGGACTCGTTCATTACCGGCGGTATTTTGCGGGGAAGGATAAAGCTTCGGCAAAGGGAGCGGAAAAGGACTTTCAGCGGATTCTCCGGTCGGAAGAGCTGGAGAAAATCCTGGAAGAAAAGGACCTGATTCTGCCGAAGAAGCAGAATTATTATATCGAGACGCTGTATTCACACTATGCGCATACGCATGACGGAGCCCAGCTGCAGCTGACAAGACAGATCATTCAGGAAGAGTGCCCCGAATATCTGCGGTCCTTTGACCGGATCATGCGGGAGCGATCGGCCCATATGTTCAACATGATGGTCATGAAGGAGCCGTTTCTTTCAGAATACTGCAGCTGGCTCTTTGCGATACTCGGGAAACTCGAGCAGCGTTTCAGCCTGGAGGAACAGTCCGCTTACCAGCGGCGCTATATCGGCCGGATCGCGGAGATTCTGCTGAATGTCTGGCTGGATCGGGAAGTGGAGCTCGGCCGGATCAATCAAGACCGAATCGAAGTGCTCCCGCTCGTGTATCTCGGGAAAGTAAACTGGTTCAAAAAGGGGAGTGCCTTTTTGCGGGCGAAATTCCTGCATAAACGCTATAAGGAGAGCTTCTGACTGTGAGAAATACCGCCGCAGTTGTCGTGACCTACAACCGAAAAGAGCTGCTCAGTTCCTGCATTTCGTGCCTTCTTTCACAGGAATATCCCTGTGATATTCTGATTATCGATAATGCGAGTACGGATGGGACGGAGGAAATGCTTCAGCCGCTGATTGACGCGGGGAAGATCCGTTACCACAATACCGGCGAAAACCTCGGCGGAGCAGGCGGTTTTGCGGAAGGGATGAAAACGGCGCTGAAGATGGGCTATGAATATCTCTGGCTCATGGATGACGATACGGAAGTTCACACGGATGCGCTGAAAGAACTGTTTGACGCAGACCGGCGCCTTGGAGGCGCATACGGCTTCCTTTCCGGTGTTGCTTATTTCCGGAAAACCGATGAACCATGCCGGATGAATATCCAGCGGACAGACTGGCATACGAAGGTCAGCGATTACGAATCGCCGGAAGTACCTGTCGTCATGGCAACCTTTGTTTCCTTCTTCGTGAAAGCGGAAACGGTGCGGCGCTTCGGCCTTCCGATCCGGGAGTTTTTCATCTGGGCGGACGATCTGGAATATTCACGGCGGATTTCAAGGGAACTTCCCTGCTACATGGTTCCCGCAAGCCGGGCCGACCACATGATGAAAAGCAATGAAAAGGTCGGAATCGAGCAGGAATCGGAGGACCGGCTGTGGCGCTACCGCTGTCTTTATCGGAACGAGCGGTATCTGTACCGCCGGGAAGGCATGGCAGGACGCTTTTACCTTCTGCTGCGGATCTGTTACCACAGTTATAAAGTGCTGGCGCATGCAGAGTCCGGGAAAGCGGAGAAACTGAAGACCATCTGGCGTTCGTACCGGGACGGACGGCATTTCCATCCGGTGACAGAATATCCGGACTGAGAAATATCCGGGAGAATCAGGCCAAGACTATTGGCTTCAACATGACTTTATTAATACAGGTGTATTCGGGGACTGTTCATGAAGAAAGAGAAGAACCTCAAACTGAACGCGGTGATGAATGCGGTTCTTACCATGTCTTCGTTCCTGTTTTCTCTGATCACCTATCCTTATGTGGCGCGCGTACTGGGACCTGCGGGGACCGGCCGCGTGCTTTTTGTGCATTCCCTGACTACCTATTTCAACATGTTCGCACAGCTCGGAATCCCGGTCTACGGCGTCCGGGCCTGTGCCGCAGTGCGGGACAATAAAGAGGAACTGTCGAAAACTGCCCAGGAGCTGCTGCTTCTGAACCTGATCATGAGCCTGTTTTCCTTCCTGTTACTCGGGGCAGGCATTCTGGCCATCCCAAGGCTCCGGGACGAGAAAACGCTGATCATTCTGATGAGCTCCTGCCTTGTACTGTCCATGATCGGCATGGAATGGCTGTTCATGGCTGTCGAGGACTATACTTTCATGGCAGTCCGCTCGGTGGCGGTCAAGCTCTTGGCACTGGTGCTGATGTTTCTGATGGTCCGCTCAGAGTCGCATGTTCTTCGCTACGGCCTGATCCTGACGCTGGCGCTCTACGGACACTTCTTCCTGAATTTCCTCTCGATCCGCCGTTATATCCGGCTGAAACCGGTAAAAGGGCTTTCGATCCGGCGGCACCTCCGCCCGGTCATGACATTTTTCCTGATGTCTTTTGCCGTGACAATTTATACCAATCTGGACACCCTGATGCTCGGCTTTATGAAGGGCGATACCGAGACCGGCTATTACGGGACGGCTGCGAAGATCAAAACCGCACTGTCGGCGATGGTCACCTCCCTTGGGGCAGTGCTGCTGCCGCGTGCTTCCTATTATGTGGAACAGAAACGCTTTGAAGAGTTCCGGACCATGAGCCGCCGCGCACTTGGTGTTGTGTTTCTGATTGCACCGGCTGCCGCGCTGTATTTTTTCCTGTATGCACGGCAAAGCGTCATCCTGATCGCCGGGGAAGAGTTCCTGCCGGGCACAGCATCCCTTCAGATCCTGATGCCGACACTGCTTTTGATCGGTCTTACGAACATCCTCGGCATGCAGATTCTGGTCCCGCTGAAGCGGGAAAAAGCTGTGTTCCTGTCGGAAGTCATCGGGGCGGGAACGGATCTTGTGCTGAATCTTCTGTTGATTCCACGATTTGGAGCGGCCGGCGCTGCGATCGGAACACTTGCGGCAGAACTTGCGGTACTTGTTGTGCAGGCATGGGCGCTTCGGACAGAACTGAAATCGCTTTTTTCCGGCATTCCGTACCTTCGGATTCTGCTGGCGCTTATTTTGTCAGGCGCGCTTGCCTGGGGCTTCCGGTATTTTTCGTGGAGGAATATTCTGATCCTTGCCGCTTCTGCTGCAGTATTCTTTGCGTCGGACTTCCTGCTTTTATACCTGCTGCGCGTTCCGGCACTTCGGGAGATCATTTCCGGTCTTTCCGCGAGGCTTTTCCATAAAAATCCCCCCGAAGAGGAGAATAAGGACAGCTAATCCGTCGGTTTTCCTGCTTTACCTTTTTGGAAAAGCGCGTTATACTATAAACTGTAAAAAGCCATGAAACAGACGGGCAGGCGGAAGCCGCACCCGTCAGCACTGAGAAAGGAAGGTTACTATGGGACCCGGAGAAGTATTTGGCATTATTCTTGCCATTGCGCTTATCATCTTTATCCTGATTGTGATTTTCAGGAATATCATTATCGTACCGCAGGCAATGTCCTTTGTTGTGGAACGTCTCGGCAAGTACAGGAAGACCTGGGAGGCCGGCCTGCATCTGAAAATACCGATCATTGAGCGTGTCGCGAAGCGGGCGTCTCTGAAGGAGCAGGTGCTGGATACGCCGCCGCAGCCCGTGATCACGAAGGATAATGTTACAATCCAGATCGACTCGGTCGTATATTTCCATATCTTTGACGCGAAACTGTTTGCATACGGTGCACATGACCCGGTCGTCGCGCTTGAGAACCTGTCGGCAACAACCCTTCGTAACATTGTCGGTGAGCTGACGCTCGACGAATCCCTCACCTCGCGTGATACGATCAACGGCCGTCTGACGCAGACACTCGATGAAGCGACAGACCGCTGGGGCATCAAGGTCGAGCGCGTGGAGCTGAAAAACATCATTCCGCCCGCGGAAATCCGCGCATCAATGGAAAAGGAAATGAAGGCGGAACGTGAGCGCCGGCAGACTGTTCTTGAGGCGGAAGGCCACAAGCAGGCGGTCATCACGAGAGCCGAGGGCGATAAGCAGGCCATCGTTTTGGCCGCGGAAGGCGAACGTGACGCGCGGATTGCGAGGGCGCAGGGTGAAGCGCAGGCCATTTACCTTGCGAAGAAGGCGGAAGCAGACGGCATCAAGGAACTGCTGAACGCCCAGATTGACGAGCGTGTTCTGGAGCTGAAGCGCTATGAAGCCATGGTGAAGGTGGCGGACGGCCATTCGGCCAAGATCATCATTCCGACAGATATGGTTTCAAGTGTGAAAAATGCAGTAATGTTCTCGGAAATGACCGGTCTGGGCGATACGACGAAGAGCCGTGAGAAAGAACCGGAACCGGCTTACGTAGACCCCTGCTGTGACGAAGATCAGATTGTCATTCCCGGCAGCGTGAAGTAATCCTCAAAAACCAAAAAAAGAATCATAAAGAAAACACCTTCTTCAAAACAGTGGCGAGATTTGTGCTGCCGCTGAAAAGAGAAGGTGTTTTCTGATTTACAGAGATTAACGGATCCGGGGTCTGTCCCCGTGAAATATTACTCTTTCTGCAGGTATTTTTTGAGCCAGACGCCGGAATCGGAGAGGTCGTCATCCGTGAAACCGGAGGTCTTGTTGCATTCCGGTTTGATGAGCGCGCAGGTCTCGTCTTTATTGGAGAGGTTCCAGCAGCAGGAGCTGATGTGATACTCATCAAGGAAAGCGGTCCAGTTGTCGCCTTCCTCAGTGTTCGCAATGCCCTTGCCGGAGGAGTCGGAGATGCCGTACTCGGTGACGAAGATCGGGATGCCTTTATTCATGGCGTCGATTGCGTCATTACGAAGCGACTGCTTGTGCGTTTCCGCATAGAAATGGAGCGTGTACATGACGTTTTCAAACTCCAGCGGATTGTAGGTCGGAGCCTGGACGAGTTTGGACCAGCTCGGAGTTCCGACGATTACAATGCTGTCCGGATCATTTTTGCGGATAACCGGGATCACTTCTTCGGCGTAGGCCTTGATCACATCCCACTGGCAGTTGTTGGGCTCGTTGCAGATCTCGTAGAGGACATTGTCGTAGTCCTTGTATTTCTGCGACATTTCGTCAAAGAAGGCAATCGCCTCGTCTTTGTGCAGATTCGGATTGCCGTCCGAGAGGATGTGCCAGTCGATGAGCGCGTACATGCCCTCCTCCGTGCAGAGTTTTACGCCGGTATCAATCAGTTCCTTCAGCTTTTCCGGGTCACCGTTTTTCGTTGTATAGCCCATGTTTTCCTGTGTATACATCGCGAGCCGGATGATATCGCAGCCCCATTCCGTATGAAGCTGATGGAAGCATTCTTTGTTGACGTACTGCGGGAACCAGGCGAGTCCGTGGGTGCTGATGCCCTTCATCTGTACCGGCTCGTTCTTTTCATTGACGAGATTGATGCCCTCCACATGGAGCTTCTGGAACTTCGGCTTACCGGAACATCCGCCGAGAACCACCCCGAAGAGCAGCAAAAGAAGAAGCGCTGCAGCAGCCTTTCTCATCATTCCTTTTTTATTCATAGAAGTCCTTTCCGGTATGCGGGCGTCATCTGCCCGCCTGCCATCTTGTGTTAATGGTATCTTATCATAAATATCCCGAAAGTCAACCGTTCCGCCGCATGAAACAGGATCTTGTCAAAGCAGTAATTTCTGTGATACAATCGAAGCCGAACAGAAAGAAACCCGGAAAGGAAGTACCGCATGATTTACACCGTCACACTGAATCCCTCGCTCGATTATTTTGCTTCGGCGGATTCCTTTACAGCAGGAAAAACGAACCGGACGCACAATGAATATATTGTTCCCGGGGGAAAAGGCCTGAATGTATCCATGATGCTCTCGCGTCTCGGCATGGAAAGTACGGCGATCGCCTTCTCGGCGGGTTTTACCGGCATGGAACTGACGCGGCTTCTTCAGGAGGCAAATGTCAATACGGAAATGATTGATGCAGGATCAGGCTTCACGAGAATTAACGTAAAGATTAATACCGGAATGATCACGGAATTCAACGGCGCCGGCGTGACGATCTCCGAAAAGCTTAAAAAAGCGCTGGAAAAGCGCCTGTCGGAATTCACCCCCGGGGACCTTCTGGTCCTGTCCGGGAATCTTCCAAAAGGCGCAAAGCCAACTTTTTACCGGGATCTGATGGCGGTGACCAAGGCCCGGGTGATCCTGGATTCCTACGGGGAAGCGCTTCTGTCGGCGCTTTCATACCGGCCCTTCCTGATCAAGCCGAATGATGAGGAAATCGAAGGGCTTGCCGGACATCCGGTGAATACGGAGGAGGGTCTCCTCTTCGAAATGCAGAAGCTCCAGCAGCTCGGTGCCCGAAACGTCATGGTCTCCCTGGGCGGAAAAGGAGCAGTACTCCTTACAGAAACAGGTAAATTCTTCTCCGAGACACCGCCTGAGGTCCCGCCGGGACATCCCTTCAATACAGTCGCAGCCGGAGATTCCATGATCGCGGGCTTTATTGACGCGTATCAGCGGAATGCGGATTACCGCGAGGCGCTTCGCTTTTCGGTCGCAGTCGGAACTGCCGCCGCTTACTCGGAGTGGCTTCCGGAGAAGCATTTTATCGAGGAACTGTTTTTGTAAATCAGTCCGCTTCCGGCGGGTTTTTCTCCTGATGGTCGATCCACATGCGAAGGGTCTGGACTGCTTCGGAAATCTCGTCAAGCTCTTTTTTGATGTCGTCGAAATCCTCCTGCTCATCCGGATCGATTCTGCCGTCGACTGCAATCTCGATCAGACGGTTCTTGCGCTTTTCAAGAGAATTGATTGCATTGACCGTTTCAAGCGTAATCTGAGAAAGAGACTTCAGTTCGATTTCCGGGACATAGATCTGCCCGATCGGGCACTCGTGCGAACAGTAGTAATTGCAGAGGCGCGCGTCGCGGTAACAGCGTGACATGGCAAGTACTTCTTCCGGATGCGGAAGGGAACGTTCGGATTCGATCTTTTCGATCCGGTCATCGCTGACGAAACTCATCAGTTCGCCGGCTCTCTCCCGGGTAAGCCCGGCAGCTTCTCTGGAGATCTGGTAAGCATTTTTATTGGCTTTAACGGATTTTCTTCCCATAACGTTCACGCTCCTTCCGGTTCATTGCAGCAGACAGATCATCAACAATCAGACCTTTATTAGTATATATGGAAAGCGCGAATAAATCAACTGAAACTTGACGGGAAGGGCCGCCGGGTGTATCATAGCACTTTAAGATTGTGTTTTATGGGATCACAACGCGCATGGCCCGGTTTCGGGCAGCGGCAGCGATATTTTTACAGGGAGTATGATACGGCTATGGAAAATGAAAAGAAACCGATGAAACCGGCAGCAATGGTTTTATTTATCCTTTTTCTGCTGATTATTGTGGTGTTGGGATGGGTTATGCTTGTTCCGAATCTTGAAAAGGCGGATACATTGCCGGTTTTCGGCTCGGACCGCTGGATGGGAGATATCCCGGATGAGACGCTTTTGTCGGAGATGGTGATTCCCGGGACGCATGATTCCGGAACCCAGTATGTGCAGCTTGCGTATTTTTCGAAATGCCAGTCGGCTTCGATTGCGGAACAGCTGAAGGCCGGTTTCCGTTATCTTGACATACGTCTCGGTGCGGATCAGGGAAAGCTGAAATTCATGCACGGCTTTACAAGCTGCAGGACCGGAAGTTCGATCTGGAGCTCTGCGCTGTATGTGGATTCGGTGCTTTCGGACTGCGCATCGTTCCTTTCAGAACATCCGACTGAGTGCGTGCTCTTTGTCGTGAAACAGGAGCACGGGGACGAGAGCGTTTCGGAGTTCCAGGCGCTTCTTGACCAGGCGATCAGCGCTTCCGGTATTTCGCTCCTTGAGACCGAAGCCATGCCGACAATCGGAGAAGCCCGCGGGAAATTGGTACTGTTCCGGCGATATGAAGATGAAGCAGGCCTGAAGGCGCGTGCCGGCATCCCGCTGATCTGGGAAGACCAGCCCAAAGACGGACTCGATTATGTTTCGCCGCCTTTCAGGATCAGCGAATCTGCGGGGCTTACGCTGCAGGTTCAGGACCGTTTTGAATACACAGTGGGTTCGAAATGGGCGGCATTCAAGGAAAGCCTTTATGGCAGCGATATAAACCTGGACTTCCTAAGTACCAAGGGCACCGCTAAATACGGCCATCCGTACCGGTTTGCGAAAAAGCTGAACCGGAAGCTTCTGAAAGAGGATCTGACCGTGTACCGGGAGTCTCTGACAGGCGTCTTTGTGATTGTGGATTTCGGCAGCCCGAAACTGGCGCAGAAGGTATACAGCCTCAATTTCCCGGAATAACAGGGGCAGCACGGAGGTATAGCAGATGATGGAGCAGAAGGAACTGGATTTTCTCAGGGAAGTAACGGATCTTCAGGGCACGAGCGGCGGAGAAGCGGCAGTTCGGGAGTATTTCCGGGGAAAATACGCCGGGCTTGCGGATAAAGTGGAAACCGACGGAATGGGTTCGCTTTTAGCGGAGCTTGGAACTTCAGGCCCGCGGATCCTTGCAGCCGGCCATATGGATGAAGTCGGCTTCATGGTTCGCAGCATCACGGAGGACGGCTTTGTCCGTTTCACGCGCTGCGGCTACTACTTTATTACCGGCGTGCTGTCGCAGCATTTTGTGATCCAGACGGAGAAGGGCGACGTGGAAGCGCTCTGCGCGATCGGTCCGGAAGGCGGGATGAACAAGGAGTATCCCGAGATGGAGAAGCTTGTGCTGGACGTCGGCTGCAGCTCCAAAGAAGAAGTTCGCGAACTCGGTATCCGGATCGGTGATTTCATTGTCCCAAAGGGAGATTTCACACAGCTCGGGAAGGATAAAAAACACCTTGTCAATAAGGCCTGGGATAACCGGATCGGCTGTGCAGTTTCCTATCGCGTGATGGAGAACCTCCGGGAATCCGGCCATCCCAATATCTTCATCGGCGGGGGTTCGGTTCAGGAAGAGGTCGGGACGCGCGGTGCGAAAACGCTTGGCTTTCAGTCCCGTGCGGATATCGGCTTTTCCATTGATGTTGGCATTGCTGACGATGTGCCCGGCGCAGACCGGGAGCGCGTGTCTCTCGGGAAAGGACCGGATCTCTGCTTCATGGATTCTGCTACAATCTCCAACCGGAAGCTGATGCGTTTTGCTGTATCGGTCGCCGAGGAATGCGGCATTCCTTATCAGACTTCAGTCATGAAGCACGGCGGAACCGACGCCGGTGAATTTCAGGGTATCCGCTCAGGCATGCCGGTGCTTCTTCTGAATGTTCCCTCACGCTACTGCCACACGCCGACGAGCATGATCCATTACGATGATTATATGAATACCGTCCGCCTTCTCACGGAGATGGTGTGTCGATTGGATCAGAAAACCGTTGACGAAATCAGGAGCTTCTGATGGCGGAATAATCGGTTTTATTCCGCGGAAACAATCCTTTTTTCACTTCCATAAAAATGCTATGATAATCCGCGAGGAGGCAGAAAACCTCCCCGCGGATTTTTGTTCCGACGGGCAGAAATGCCTGTCCGCTGTATGTGAAAGGGGTGAAAAGGATGGAAAAATATCTGATTCCACTGATTATTATTGTTGTCATCCTGCTGATTATCATTATTATCTCAGGCTATGTGAAGGCACCGCCGGACAAGGCCTATATTATTTCCGGCCTTCGCCGCGAACCGCGGATCCTGATCGGACGCGCCGGCGTAAAGCTGCCCTTCCTGGAAAGAAAAGATACGCTGGTCCTGAAGCAGGTCAGCATTGATATCAAAACGAACGGCTATGTGCCGACGCTGGATTTCATCGGCGTGGATATCGACGCAGTTGCCAAGGTACGGGTCAAAACCGATCCGGAAGGCATTAAGATTGCGATGAAGAACTTCCTTAATATGGACGACAAAACCATCATCGCAGCGCTGACGGATTCCCTGCAGGGCAACATGCGTGAGATTATCGGCACGGTCCGGCTGAAAGAACTGAACACAGACCGGAAGAAATTCGGTGACGAGGTGCAGGAGAAGGCTCAGAAAGATATGAATGCGCTGGGCATCGAGATTATTTCCTGCAACATCCAGAAAATAGAGGATGAAAAGGGACTGATTGTCGCCCTCGGCCAGGATAATATGTCGCAGATCCAGAAGGATGCTTCGATTGCAAAAGCACAGGCAGACAAGGATGTGGCAGTCGCTGAGGCAGAGGCAAAACGCCTTGCGAATGAAGCACAGGTTGCAGCCGAGACAGAAATCGCGGCAAGAAAGAACGAACTTCGGATCCGTCAGGCAGAGTTGAAGAGAGAGTCGGATGTGAAGCAGGCGGAAGCAGATGCGGCTTATGAGATTCAGCAGCAGGAGCAGCGGAAAACGATCGAGGTTGCGACTGCAAATGCGAATATCGCGCGTCAGGAGCGCGAAATCGAGCTGAAAAAGAAAGACGTCGAAGTGACCGAACAGACTCTCGAGGCGCAGATCAAGAAGAAAGCCGAGGCTGAAAAATATGCGCGTCAGCAGCAGGCGGAAGCCGAGCTCTTTGAACGTCAGCGCAAGGCCGAGGCGGAGCGCTTCGAACGCGAGAAGGAAGCCGAGGCGAAGAAGGTCCAGGCGGAAGCAGAACTTTATGCCAAGACCCAGGAAGCGGAAGGCATTCGGAAGGTCGGCGAGGCAGAGGCAAAGGCCATTGAGGCGAAAGGCATCGCGGAAGCGGAGGCGCTGGAGAAGAAAGCCGAGGCCATGAAGAAATACGGCCAGGCAGCCATGATGGAAATGATCGTGAAGGCCCTTCCTGAGATGGCGGCGGCAATTGCGAAACCGATGGAGTCGATCGACAGGATTACGATCATCGACGGAGGTGCAAACGGCGAATCAGGCGTTTCCCAGATGGGCGGCTACGTTCCGAACGTGCTCGCAAAGACCATTGAATCCGTGAAGGAGGTCACCGGTCTCGATCTTGTGGAGGTTATGAAGGCCCAGACCTACGATGCGAAGGTAAACCGCAACATTAACGTGAGCGGGCTTACAGAAGAGGCCCAGGAGGCGCTGAAAGGGGCGGTTTCAGGCGCCGAAGCGTAACTTATACAAAATAATACACAAAAAGAAAACGGCCGGGAAACCGGCCGTTTTCGACATCTGTGCAGGGCCTTGATGCCTGGGGGAAACTGTGTTATGATGATACCCGTAAAACAGGCATACGATCCCGCTGCTCATAATCCTGGGGGGACTGCGGCGATGAGACACTGACGCAAGGAGGATTCACATGGACGATCTGAATGTTTACGAACAGTATTTTGCAGCGGAAATGACCGCAAACGGAAGGCCGCGTCATGCGGCACTTGTAAAACTCATTGCGCAGTCGGGAGAGGGAAAGATCCGCTATGAAGCGGCTGTAAGTTTCTTTCCCTACGACGATCCGGAGGACTTTATGGTTTCCTACGACGCGTACTTCAGTAAGACTTTGTATGAAGGCACCGGCAGACGCTCGAAAAAGCGCGAAAAAGCGCTCCTTGCGGATTTCAGGGAAACAATCGACGAACTCACGAAAAACCCCGAAAACTGCGCAAATTTCGCCGAAAACGGGATGTTGTGGACCGAAGGGACAGTTTTCTGGGATCAGCCCCTCATGGATGCCCGCGGTGATCACAGGCTTCCGCCTGTCCCGGACGGACAGACATCAGACAGCGGGTGCAAATAAAAGAACAGCACGAAAAGGTCTTCCTTTTTCCGGCAATTTAGGGTATACTGATAAGGCATCGGAAAGCCGGTGCTTCATTTCGTGAATATACAAAGAAAGCAGAGTATTGGAAAAATATGCTGGAACTGAAAAACATTTCCTTTATGGTGGATTCGGAAGGTGCGGACAAGGAGATTATCCGGGATGTCACGCTCACGATTCCGGACCGGAAGATGGTCGTCGTGACCGGCCCGAACGGCGGCGGAAAGTCGACGCTGGCCCGGCTGATTGCTGGCATTGAAAAGCCGACTTCGGGGCAGATTTTCCTGAACGGTGAAGATATTACGGAGAAATCCGTCACAGAACGCGCGAACCTTGGCATCGGCTTTGCCTTCCAGCAGCCGGTGAAATTCAAGGGGATCCGCGTAATCGACCTGATCCGCCTTGCTTCCGGAAACCCGAGGCTGTCGATTGCGAACGCCTGTGAATACCTTTCGGCTGTCGGGCTTTGCGCGATGGACTATATCGACCGCGAAGTGAATGCCAGTCTTTCGGGCGGTGAACTGAAACGGATCGAAATTGCGACCGTCATTGCACGTGCGACAAAGCTTTCAGTCTTTGACGAACCGGAGGCCGGGATCGATCTCTGGTCCTTCCAGAACCTGATCGAAGTGTTCCGGCATCTCCGGGAGAACATCAAGGACAGTTCAATCATGATCATTTCACACCAGGAGCGGATTCTGGCGATTGCGGATGAGATCGTGGTATTAAGGGACGGCGTCGTTGACCGGCAGGGACCGCGGGACGAGATTCTTCCGGGCCTTTTGGGGACGACTTCGGCTGTACCGAGCTGCCGCGTAGTGCAGGCACAGGACAGTCTTGCGGCAAACACCGCGGTACAGTGAGGGAGGAGGACTTTGGCGATGAAGAAACCGGATGAGATTCAGTTAAGACTCTTAAGGGAAGTCGCGGACCTCCACGAAATCCCAGAAGGCGCCTATAATATCCGCGCGAACGGCGAATCAGCCGGCCGCCGCTCCACGGAAAACATCGAGATCGTCAGCAAAACGGATGTCAGCGGGCTTGAAATCTATATTAAGCCCGGCACAAAAAAAGAGAGCGTCCACATCCCGGTTGTCATGACTGAGACCGGTCTGAAGGAGCTCGTCTACAATGATTTTCATATCGGCGAAGATGCAGAGGTTGTGATTGTCGCAGGCTGCGGCATCGACAACTGCGGACCGAAGGATTCGGAACACGACGGCATTCACAGATTCTTTGTCGGGAAGAATGCAAAGGTACGCTATGTCGAGAAGCACTACGGCTCCGGTGACGGCACCGGAAAACGAATCCTGAATCCCGGAACCGAGGTCTACCAGGAAGAAGGCTCCTCTGTCGAGATGGAAATGGTGCAGATCAAGGGCGTGGACGATACAGTCCGCACAACAACTGCGGAACTTGCTGCCGGCGCGAAGCTTGTTGTCCGTGAGCGGCTCATGACGCACGGAGAACAGAACGCAGTCTCAACCTATGTCATCAATCTGAACGGCGACGGCGCTTCGGCGGATGTCGTATCCCGTTCGGTCGCGCGTGATAATTCTTTCCAGAAATTTGACGCAAAGATCGTCGGGAATGCGCAGTGCTCCGGCCATACGGAGTGCGACTCGATAATTATGGATAACGGCCGCATCCTTGCGGTTCCAGGCCTCGAAGCCAACAATGTCGACGCCGCACTGGTGCATGAAGCCGCGATCGGAAAGATTGCCGGTGACCAGATCATCAAGCTTATGACGCTCGGCCTCACGGAAGCCGAAGCCGAAGAGCAGATCATCAACGGATTCCTGCGATAAGTTGAGCCAATCGGGGACAGGTACCAGGTGGGTCAATCAGCACGCTGATTGACCCACCTGGTACCTGTCCCCGATTGGCTCAACTTTTACACGGTCTCAACCCGGATCGTGTTGGTGTTTCCGGACTGGCCGTTGATCCGGCCGCCGGTCAGGACGACTGCGTCACCTTTTTTGAGCCCGAAGACGCGTTTCGCGTGCATGACGGCAAAGTGGAACATGACGTCCATCGAGTCAAACTGTTCGGAGAGGACCGGGATGACGCCCCACGACAGATTCAGTTTGCGCCAGGCCTTCTCGGAGGTGGTCATGCCGATGATGTCGACCGGGCAGCGGAAGCGGGAGACGAAACGTGCTGTGATGCCGGAACGGGAGGTCACGACAATACCCTTTGCATGCGTGTCGATCGCCATCGTGCAGACTGCGTGCGAGATCGCGTCGAGCGTGTTCTTGATCTCATAGGAAGTCCCGTAGAACCATTCCTTGTAATCAATATTTCTTTCAGTATACTCGGCGATTTCGGCCATGTTCCGGACGGATTCGACCGGGTATTTTCCTGCGGCGGATTCGCCGGAAAGCATAATCGCCGAGGTTCCGTCGTAAACCGCATTCGCAACGTCCGAGATTTCGGCCCGGGTCGGACGCGGGTTCTGGATCATGGACTCGAGCATCTCGGTCGCAGTAATGACCCGCTTTCCACGAAGCCGGCAGCGGCTGATCAGGTGTTTCTGGACCGAGGGCACTTCGACATAGGGAATCTCAACGCCGAGGTCGCCGCGTGCGACCATAATGCCGTCTGCGATTTCACAGATTTCGTCGATGTTGTCGACGCCCGAACGGTTTTCGATCTTGGCAATAATGTCAATGTCCTGTCCGCCGTGTTCGTCGAGGAAGCTCCGCATGACCTGCATGTCTTCTTTCGTGGAGACGAAGGAAGCTGCGACGAAATCCACGTCGTTTTCGATGCCGAACAGAAGGTCTGACTTGTCCTGCTCCGACAGGAAGTCATTTTTCATCAGCTTGTTCGGGAAATTCATGCTCTTGCGGTCGGAGAGCACGCCGCCCGCGATGACCCGGCAGTGAATCCGGGGCTTTTCGATGGATTCCACCTCGAGGATCACGATACCGTTTGCGATGAGTACCCGGTCACCAGGCGCAAGATCGTCTGCAAGACCGGCGTAGGAAACTGCGACAATCTCTTCATTTCCGACAATATCTTCGGTCGTGAGTGTGAACAGGTCGCCGTCGTGAAGCTCGATCCGGCCTGATTCAAAGGTTTTGATGCGGTATTCCGGACCTTTCGTGTCGAGCATAATTGCGACCGGAAGATCCAGTTCCTCCCGGACCTTTTTGATGGTCTCGATTTTGGCGCGGTGTTCTTCATGCGTGCCGTGGGAGAAGTTCAGGCGGGCGACGTCCATGCCCGCTTTGCACATTTTGCGAAGGACCTCTTCGGACTCTGATGCTGGTCCGATGGTGCAGATGATTTTGGTTTTTCTCATGGGAAAGCCTCCTCTGTCTGACTGATTGAACTGCTTCTGCCCGTCGCTTTGCTGTCATTTTTATTGTAAACGATTCTGCGGGAAAAATCAATGCAGATATGACTTCCTGCTTGACAATCTGTGCGACGGGCTTTAAGATGATAAGGAATTATGAAACTTATGGAGGAAAGTATGAATATCTGGCATGATATCGACGAATCCCGGGTAACCCCGGATGAATTTGTGGCAGTCATTGAGATTACGAAGGGCAGCCATGTAAAATATGAACTGGACAAGGAGACCGGTTTTCTTTCAATGGACCGGATCCTGTTTACGGCAACGCATTATCCGATGAACTACGGTTTTATACCGAAGACCTACGGCGACGATAAGGACCCGCTGGATGTACTCGTGCTGTGCACGGAGGCGATCCGGCCGATGACGCTGGTCCGGTGCCATGCGATCGGCGTGATGCGTATGGAAGACGACGGCGCAGGCGATGAGAAGATCATCGCGGTTCCGTCAGCCGATCCGAATTTCAGGGATTTCCAGGACATCAGCGAGCTTCCGCAGCATATTTTCGATGAAATGCAGCATTTCTTCAAGCATTACAAGAGTCTTGAGGGCAAAAAAACCGTCGTCAACGAAATAGGCGGCTCGGACGAGGCGCGTGAGATCATCGCGGCCTGTATCCGCAATTACCACCTGAAGTTCGGGTGACAGTATACAGCAGTCCCTTATACTGGGAATATACGGAAAGAGGCATGTTCTTCGGAGCATGTCTTTTTTGTACCTGTTCAGGAAGAACTTCCTGTGTTTTCCTTGACATTCCGGCCGCCGGGCCTTAAGATGAAAACAGGACTATCTGAAGATATATCTGGAAAAACTGTGTCCGGAAGAGACGGCGTAAAGGGAATCCAGAAATCAGGAAGCAGGGATGAACAGAAAGAGGAAGAGAAGACCATATTCGATCAGCAGACGCATCTACTGGGTAATGTATATCCTGATGGGTCTGGAGATCATATGTTTTTCGGCTTTTTCCTTTTATGCTTCCATGTCATTCCGCAGACAGCGCTTTGCCGACCTGAAGCAGACACTTGCGCTCTATGACGCACAGATCTCGGATTCACTTTTCGGCATTGATTATTATCTGATGCAGGTTGCACAGTATTCGAGCGAGTATTCACAGGCGACGGTACAGACGGCGGACAATAAAGATTTTACCGGGAATGTCAGGCTTCAAAACCTGTTGGAATACAACCTGCGGTCCTTCCCCGGACTGGAGGGGATGATTGCATATTTTCCACTGAGCGATACGTTTATCTCCGCACAGAATTATGAGAGCAGCCGCCGGATTTTCCACGAATACCTGCGGCAGCAGATGGCGGATGAGGAAGGCCGAAAAAAGCTGGATCCCGGCGGAGGCATCTACTGGAATGTTCTGGAATATGATGAAACAACCTATCTGGTCAGCATATTCAACAATAAAAACAGTTATGCCGGCGCCTGGACCAATCTGGACAGACTCAGCGATATCCTGACGGAAATCGGCGGATTGCAGACTTCTGTCTTCTTTTCCGATGAAAACGGCGGAATTTTCCCGATGCGTACAGATACGATTCCCGACATGGCAGGCGGAGAAGACATGGAAAGATTGGAGGCCGCTGTCAGAAAGACCGGGGAGAAAGGGGATTATCAGATCGTCCGTCTCGGCGACTGTGTTTACCTTCTGGTGCAGCAGGAATTAAGTATCAGTGTACCTGTGATCCGGACAAACGTGCTGGTCCCGGTTCAGGATATTGACAGCTCCTTAAGAAGGTACGCGATGATCTCCGTTGTGATTCTGGGGGTGACGCTGGCCGCATTCATCCTGGTGGAGCGGATGCTCAGCCGCTTCATGCGGAAAACGACGACGATGCTGGGGGCGGTCACGGAAGCCATTGCAGCCGGCCGGGAGGACGAACGCGTCAATACGGATGTGATTTACGCGGACGAGATGAGGCAGATCGGCACTTCCTACAACTATATGGTTGACCGTGTGCAGTCGCTCAAGATCGAGGCATATGAGGAAAACATCCAGGCGAAAAACTTCCAGCTTCTCGCACTCCGGTCCCAGGTTGCGCCGCATTTTCTGATCAACTGCCTGAATATGATCGGGTATATGGCGGACGGAACAGAGGAAAATACTGAACTGATTCACCAGATGGTCGCGACGCTTTCCCAGCATCTCCGGTATACGCTGAGCACAAAGGAACGCGTGCCGCTGTCGGAGGAAGCGGAGTACGAGCAGAACTACGTTGCGCTGACGGATCTCCGGTTTCCCGGCTGCCTCACATTTGAAATGGATATTTCCGAAGAAGCGTCACGGGCCATGGTGTTCCCGCTGATCCTGATCATGTTTACGGAAAATACATTTAAGTATAATCTCGTGATGAGAGAGCCGCTGAAACTGATCGTCCGGGCTTATGTCTACGAAAAGGACGGCGAGAAACGGCTGCATATCGAACACATTGATTCCGGGTCGGGCTATGAAGAGAATGTCCTGCAGCGAGGGAACGAGATTGCTTCTCAGGAGATTGCAGGTTCAGGCGGCGCCCAGATCGGACTTCGAAACATCGGACAGAGACTCCGTCTGTACTATAACGATACGGCCGAGCTGAAACTGTCCAATGAACCGGGCATGGGCGCGAGAAACGATATCGATATCCCTTATGTCGAATACAATGAATAATCTGAAATCTGCGGGGGAAAACATGAAGCTTCTGATTGTTGACGACGAATACTACCTGGTACGGGGGCTGAAAAACCGCATCAACTGGGCCGAATGCGGGATTGACACGGTGCTGGAGGCTTACAGCGCGGAACAGGCGCTTCAGATTTATCAGGACACCCAGGTCGATATCCTGCTTGCGGATGTGGAGATGCCGCGGGAGAACGGCCTCTCACTGATCCGGAAAGTGGTTCAACAGGGCTATGATTCCATCAATATCCTCCTGACCGGACATGCGGATTTTAACTATGCACAGGAAGCCATCCAACTGAGGGTCTTTGATTACCTTGTCAAGCCGATCGAAAGCGCGCAGCTGATGCTCGTGATCACGCGGGCGGTCGAGGAACTGCAGCGGCGCAGGAACGAAGAAGAGGCAGCGCAGCTGATGAAGCGGGAGAACTTCTGGCAGCTGCTTTATTCCGGAGAGCTTCCCGTGATCGGCGCGGATGTCGTCCAGGAGCACCTGGAAAAGGCCGGACTCGGCGATATTTCGGTGGATGATCATTTTTACTACAGCTATATGCTGGTAAAACGTGCTGACTCTTCTTCGGCCAGGCCCGAGTCTTCGCCTGACGCGGCGCCGGCCATGCAGGCGGATATCCGCAGCCTTCTGACAGAAGAGTCCAATATCGCGGCTGCGGACCGGAGAGGGTATATGATCTGCACGCGGATTGAGCCCGATGTCACGAAAGAGATGCTTCGTAGCCGTGCGGAAGCGCTGGTGGAAAAGCTCGGGGAGATACATCCGCATCATTTCTTTGTGCTGTATACCTTTACGGAGGCACCGCTTCTTGCTGCGCCGTATGCCTGCGAACTTCTTTCCCAGTACGCGAAACGGATCCTGACGACGGGGAACAAAGTGGTTTCAATCCTCAGTCCGGAACTGAAGGACCGGTTGGAAGAAGACCAGAAAGGACTTCTGATCCCGGCGGAAACCTGGCGGGAATGGCTTTTACAGGGGAGGACGGATGATATCCTGTTCCAGGTCCGGAAGCTTCTCGAGCAGCGGAATACGGTGTATTCGGTCCGGTATCTTTCCTTTATTTTCTACAGCCTTCTGGACATTGTGATTTCCGTCTTTTCCGACAGGAAGCTTTCGCCGGGAGATCTTCTGTCGCGGGTTTCGCATGGTTCGGACTTCGCACAGGCATCCAGCTCACCCGAAAGCCTGGTTCACTGGGCGGAAAACCTGCTGCGCGAGGCGGACGCCGGTCTTAAGCGCGGGAAAGAGACCGGATCTTTGATGGAGCAGGTCCGGGATTACATTGAGGAACATTACAGCGACCCGGAGATGGACCGCGAACATATTGCTTCTGCCGTGCATATCTCGGAGGACTATCTTTCCTATCTTTTCCACAAAGAAAACGGATGTCTGCTTTCTGCCTATGTCACCGACAAAAGGATCGCAGCCTCAAAGAAAATGCTGCAGTCGACGGATCTCACGCTCGAGGAAATCACCGAACGCTCGGGGTTTACGAACAGCTCATACTTCCACAGGCAGTTTAAAAAGCTCACCGGACTTACGCCGACCGCGTACCGGAAGCAGTACGGGAAAAAATAAAAGCATCTCAGAATAGTTCAGCTACATCACGGAATAATACAGGACGAAAGAGCGGATTCATGGTATCCTTTTTATACAAAATGACGAAACGGCCTCTGCCGCTTTGGAAAATCAATTTAAAAGGAGAAAAACATGAGAAAAGTACTTGCTATGATGCTTGCCCTGATCTTGGCGCTTTCTGTTCTTGCAGGATGTACCAACGGCGGCGGCTCAGACAAAACCCAGGAAGCTCAGGGCGACAACGGCGGCGCTGAAGACAGCGGAAGCGCAGTTGAAAAGGCAATTGCCGGTTACAAGTCCGGCAACATGCCTACCGTAACCCTTTGCTTCGGCAACTTCGCCGGCAAACCCGCTGGCGTTGACCGCATCGGCGCCGCGATGAGCAAGATCACGGAAGAGAAACTCGGCATCAAAGTGGAGCTCACAATCGACAGTATCGGTGCTCTTTCACAGCAGATGAACCTGGACCTCGCTTCCGGCAATGCTCCGGACCTCTTCAACGGACTTCTGGCCGGCTTTATGGCTTCCGTCAACTCCGGCTACCTCTACGATCTTGAGGAAAACGGACTTCTGGACACCTACGGCGCAGGCATCAAGGATTGCTTCAGAGAGATCGAACTGAACGGCTGCCGCGTGAACGGCACCCTGTACGGCATCCCGGTCAAAAAGGACGATGCAGCGGGTATGTTCGGTATCTCGATCCCGCAGGAATATCTGGATACGATCGGCTACGATTACGCTTCCAAGTACGCAAAAGAAGGCGATGAGATCATCTACACCGACCTGGACGAAATCGAAGGCATCCTGACACAGCTGAAGGCAGCTTATCCGGATAAGACCACATTCTTCATGGATGCGTCTTCCGTCATGGCTCAGTGCCTTGAAATCGACAACATCGGCAACGACTATTTCGGCGCACTCTGTGATCCTGTAAACAGCCTCGAAGTTACCAATCCCTTTGAGGACCAGAAGTATTATGATCTCTGCAAGCGCATGTATCATTGGAACCACGATCTCGGTTTCTTCAGCATGGACGCTGCGACGACCGACGTTGCGACAACCGTTCAGGTCAAGTCCGGCAGCCTCTGCGCTTATAAGACCGCGACGAAGCCCGGCATTAAGCAGCAGGAATCTAATCTCTGCGGCATGCCCGTGATTATCTTCCAGTGCGGAACCGACTTCAAGAAGGCTTCCACTTATGGCACGATGCCTTGGGTTATGAACCATGCAACCGAAGATCCGATAGCAGCTATGCTGGTTCTGAATGAGCTTTACACCAATCCTGATCTGATGACCCTGTTCTGCTGGGGCGAAGAAGGCAAGGAATGGAAGGAAACCGGCGATGGCCATATCACATTCGCGGACGGTGTTGACGCTCAGAATTCCGAGTACTACAACAACACCAACTGGGAACTTCCGAACCAGTTTATCGCCCGGATCTGGGAAGGTGACGAACTGACCCTTTGGGAGAGAATGCAGAGCTTCAATGACAATGCACGTACCTCAAAGGCAATGGGATTCACCTGGGACAACAGTGATGTATCCAATGAGTATTCTGCGCTGACCAACGTGTATGAAGAGTACAGAAAGCAGCTGGAGCTGGGCTTTGTGGATCCTGATGTAGCCATTCCGGAAATGGTGGAAAGACTGAAATCGGCTGGTCTTGAGAAGTACATGCAGGCGAAGGCGGATGCATTGAAGACTTGGGCAGACGGTCAGAAATAATCCGATCATTGTAAGCTGTTAAAAAGAGATGATGAATTAGTTCAGGAGGCAGAGGATTGGGGAACCTAAGCCCCGCTCCTCTGCCTCTCCCTTTCAGAGAAAGGAGGGAGAAAGTGGCAGTTATCAAAGAAAAAAAGCTCACCCCGGCGAAGCGCAAAGCATTAATTAAACGGTCCATTCCGATTTATATCATGATGCTCCCGGGACTGATTTATCTGGTTATCAACAACTATATGCCCATGCCCGGTATCATTCTTGCGTTTAAGAAATATACGGCTAAGCTGGGTATTTATCGTTCTCCGTGGAACGGGCTCAAGAACTTCACCTATCTGTTCTCGACGCCGGACGCGTTTGTTATTACGAGAAACACCATATTGTATAATGTGGCGTTTATCATCATTAATCTGATCTTTGCCGTGGCGGTCGCTATCATCCTGTCGGAACTGACAGGCAAACTCAAGAAGGCTTATCAGTCGATTATCCTTCTTCCGCATCTCCTGTCTGCGGTTATCATCAGTTATCTGGTATTTGCGTTCCTGTCCGCTGACAACGGTTTTATTAACAACTCGATTTTAGGACCTCTGAAAAAGGATCCGATCGGTTGGTATGACAACGCGAAATACTGGCCCTTCATCCTGGTTTTCGTGAACCTGTGGAAGGGTATCGGATACAACTGTATTATTTATCTGTCGACGATCCTCGGTTTTGATCGTTCGTATTACGAAGCCGCCCGGATCGACGGCGCGAGCAAGTGGAAACAGATTACTAAGATCACACTTCCGCTGCTTCGCCCCACGATTATCATGCTGTCCCTGATGGCGGTTGGCCGTATCTTCTACTCGGATTTCGGCCTTTTCTATCAGGTGCCCAGAAACTCCGGTGCACTCTTCCCGGTTACAAATACGATTGATACCTACGTTTACAGAGCCCTGATTGAACAGGGTGACATTACGAAATCCGCCGCTGCTGGCGTGTACCAGTCCCTTGTCGGATTCATCCTGATCCTGAGCGCGAACCTTCTTGTCAGAAAGCTCGATCCGGACAGTGCATTATTCTAAAGAAAGGAGGAGAAGAACATGAAAAGAAAAAGAGTCGGAGAAGAAGGAAGGTTCCAAATCTTTGGCAATATCATCATGATTCTGTTTTCACTGGCTGCGGTTATTCCATTGGTCCTGCTTTTGATCTCGTCCTTTACCGATGACAGTGCGCTGGTTCGAAATGGCTACTCCTTCTTCCCGGAGAAGTGGAGCGCATATGCCTACCAGTATATTTTCACATCCGGAAATTCGCTGACCAGGGCGTACATCATGTCCTTTGTCCTGACGGCTGTCGGTGTTGTCGTAGGTCTTGCGATTACGACCCTTCTCGCATACGGTCTTTCTAAGAAATTCCTTCCGGCGAGAGGCGTTATCACCTTCCTTGTTGTATTTACAATGCTCTTCAACGGCGATCTTGTACCGACCTATATGAACTACGCAAATGTTTTCAAAGTGAAGGATACTTTCTTCGGGCTTCTGCTCCCAGGCCTTTTGATGAATGCTTTCAACGTCATGATGATGAAGTCATACTTTGTATCGGGCGTACCGGATGAAATCCTGGAAGCAGCTTATATTGATGGCGCGAACGAATACCAGACCTTCCTCAAGATCGCGTTCCCGCTTGCGAAGCCCATCGTTGCAACGATCGCGCTTTTCATCGGCATTGGCTACTGGAATGACTGGATGAACGGTTATGTATACCTGTCCAAGGCAACCCACCTGTATACAATCCAGAATCTTTTAAATCGGATGATGCAGAACATTCAGTTCCTTCAGCAGAATTCTTCCACGATCAGCGGCGCCAATACCGGACTTGCGTCCATCCCAGCGGTTTCTGTTCGTATGGCGATGGCCGTATGCGGCATCCTTCCGATCGTTGTTATCTATCCCTTTATCCAGAACAACTTCGTCAAAGGTATTACCCTCGGCGGCGTTAAGGGATGATCGGTATTCTCTAAAGACACCGCGCGGGGATCTGCCTGCGCGGTGTCTTTTTACCCGGGATTTTCCGAGGAAGAGTTAATGAACTGGAAACCGGGAGTACAGTGCATATTTTTACCGGAGGAAAAATGACATATGGCAAGAGCATATTATACAGAAGTTCGCGTGACGGATTTCGGCCCCTATACAACGAAAATCATCCTTCCCCTTGACGGGAAAGTACAGGAAGGCGCGATCGGAACAGATACCTTTTCCGTTTATGTACGTCGTCTGGATCAATATGGAAAGCAGCTGATGGTGCAGAAGTTCCGTTCCTTCGATCCAAACGTCCCGAAGGACATGGTCGAAAGCCGCGGCTTTCTGGAGGTAACGGATGCATATCCGTCGGATCTTTACGGAAACCGCCTCACAGAGTCGGACATTGTGACGCTCGTAATTAAGCATGGTCCCAGCGTCTGGCTTGCTTCCGAGCTCGGGCAGGACGGCCCCTTCAACACCTTTATTCATACCGTACAGGTGATCACACAGGTCAAACCCTTCAAAGACGAAAAGGATATCGTGACCGGACTGGTTTTTGATACGAAAGTCGGAATCCACAAGCCCGATCTCTACGGCTGGATCAACAGCCGCTCGAATTACGCGGACTGCCCCTTACGCTACGGCTACTTTGTGCCGCAGGGCCCGGGAGAGAAGAAACCGCTTCTCATATGGCTTCATGGTGCGGGAGAGGGCGGAACGGACACGACAGCCGCCTATGCAGGCAACAAGGTGACCGCGCTTTCAAGCGCAGAAGTGCAGGGATTCTTCGGCGAAGGCGGCGCCTATGTTCTGGCCCCGCAGACCGAGACTTTCTGGATGGATTCCGGAACCGGTGGTATCGAGGCAAACGGAAAGACCAAGTACGGTCCGGCGCTGAAAGCCTGCATTGATGAATTTGTTGCGAACAACCCCGCCGTCGACACGGAGCGGATTTATATCGGCGGCGATTCCAACGGCGGCTTCATGACGGTCCGTATGGTATTGGATTATCCGGACTTTTTTGCGGCGGCTTTCCCGGTCTGCGAAGCGCTTCCGGATCGGTGCATCAGTGATGAAGAACTTGCAAAAATCAAAGATCTTCCGATCTGGTTTGTCGCGGCGAAAACCGATACGCTGGTTCCGCCCGCGGAGTATGCAGAGCCGACTTATCAGCGGCTGAAAGCACTCGGAAATCCGGATGTGCATTTCAGCTACTGGGACAAAATTGAAGACCTGCACGGTCTCGCCGATCCGGTCGACGGAAAGCCTTATGAATATTTCGGGCACTTCTCATGGATTCCGGTATTCAACAATGACTGTGATTTCGATTATGACGGGTCAAAGGTCGTGTTTGAAGGAATGGAAGTCTCGCTTCTTCAGTGGCTCGGCATGCACTGAGGACGGCATATGAGAGGAGATTTCAGATGATCAGAAAGCCCCGCACCATTCTGACAACCGACATGGAATGCGACGATATGAATTCCATGATCCATCTCTTTCTCTATCTGAACGAGCTGGATCTCATGGGCATCGTCTACACTTCCTCGCAGTTCCACTGGAACGGAGACGGCATTCACACCCTGGGTGAGGTGACGCCGCATTACTGCTGCCTCGGCCGGAAGGAGACGGACGGACCGATGCCGGACCGTGAGCCGGATCCTTCAGCCGCGGATATGATGCTGTTCAGGCCTTTTGAGATCGGTTGGATCGAGGACCTGATACGAAACGAATATACAGCGGTTTATCCGAAGCTTCGGACACACGCTGAAGGCTTCCCGACACCGGCAGAACTGCTTTCAAAAGTATATTACGGAAACTACTGGTTCGAGGGCGACGTGCGCTATGAGACGGAAGGATCGCGGCTCATCGAGCGCTGCATCATGGACGAAAGGGAGGATGTTCTCTATCTGCAGTCGTGGGGCGGCGTGAATACGATCGTGCGTGCACTGCTGTCGATCTGGGAGAAATATTCGGAGAAGCCGGAGTGGCCCTCGGTCTGTGAAAAGGTCGTAAAAAAGATCGCGATCCTCGGTGTTATAGGTGGACAGGGACAGGACAACAGCTTCCTTGACAACGATATTCCGGGGAAGTTCCCGGGAATCCGGTGCATCCGCGCGGACTTCGGCTATGCGTCCTTTATGACAGCGAAAAACTGCCAGGAGGATGTACTCCCGATGATGCAGGCAGCCTTTATGTATCCGCATTTCAAGGTGAATCACGGTCCTTTGATGGAAAAATACGCGCTATATGGCGACGGAACGATCTTCCGCGGAGAGTGTGACCGCTTCCAGTACGGTCTTCTGCCGGTACTGGACTGGTTTAAGGGGCAGGAGCCGCTTCATTTTGAGAAATACGATATCCTCGGCGAAGGAGATTCCGGGACCTACATCCCGCTTTTCACGAATTTCGGGCTGCGGGGCATGGAGGACTGGCGTTACGGAACCATGCTTGGTGTGCTGCGAGTGGATGATCCGAAGCCTGTGGATATGGCGGTGATGATGGCAGAGATGCGAAAGCGCGGGCCGAGAAAGAATCCTTTCCTCAAAGCCTATCACGAAGACTTTGCGGCGCGAGCAGATTGGTGTGTGAAGGATTATGCGGAAGCGAATCATAATCCGGCAGTTGTGCTGTCGGCGTATGACCTTTCTGCGGCACCGGGCGAAACGCTCTGCGTTCAGGGAGCGGTTGCGGATGTGCGGCCTTATGAAGCGAAATGGTGGCTGTACCGGGAAGGATCCCAATATGCGGGAGATTTCGATGCCGCCGAGATTTCGGCTGACGATCAGATGTCCTTGTCCTTTACTGTCCCTTCGGACGCGAAGGCTGGCGACTATTTCAACCTGATCCTGGAAGCCCGGAACGAACATGAAAACCCGATGACCGGCTACGGACAGCTGATTGTGACCGTAGCATAAGTATACAGGGGAAGATCAGCCGTACGAATCTTGTACGACAGACCTTCCCCTGTTTCTTGTAAAAGGAGAAAGTCAATGAACTGGCATAAAAACATGGGACCGCTGGATTTCAGCAAATTCTCGGATATTCTCCTGGAGGCACCGGACGGTGACATCCGGCCGCAAAGCGAGCCGTACTTCAAGGCAACGGAGCTTGCGGAGGGCGTATGGCAGGTGCTTTCGGACGGTGATCACAGCTATGTCCTCGAGGGAGATGATGAGCTTCTGGTTATTGATTCGGGGATCGGTGCGGGCAGCATCCGGGACTTCTGTCAGTCCCTCTGTCCCGATAAGCCACTGTACCGGATGCTTCTCACGCACTACCACGGCGACCATATCCTGAACTGCTATCAGTTTGACTGCGTCTACATGTCGGAGGATACCTACCGGCTGCGAGCGGAATTTGCGGAATTCCGGGACCTGAATGTTCCGGAGGATTATCCGGTTGTATTCCTGAAGGACGGCGATGTAATCAATTTAGCAGGCAGGCCGCTGGAAGTCATCGGTCTCTGGGAGCATGCGAAGGGATCGCTGCAGTTTTTGGACCGGAAATCCCGAATCTTGTTCTGCGGGGACGAGCTGAACGGAAACTACTTTGACAGCCAGATTTCCGTGGAGCACTCCTACCGGAACCTGGTGCGCTGGAATGCACTTCGGCCATATTACGACCGCCTGGCCGCCGGCAACGACATGCACGATGCGTCCTATATCGAACGCTATCTGGAGATTGCGGAGTATTTGCTGAACGGCCACGAGAACGAAGGATCGGCCCTGTATAAGCCGCATACGACGGACCGGATTGCCAGCATTTCGGAACTTCATGGAAAGCGTGTCTTTGCGCGCCGCGCCCCGAAATTTGTCGGCGTCGGCTTTGAGGAGAAGATGATCGAGGCAGGATACGGAGACCAGCTTCGGCTAAATGATGGCCATTTTGCCTTTGCACATATGCGGAAGCTGGGACCGGATGGCCCGTTTGACCGTGAAATCGTACGAAACGGTGCTCATTTCTGCTATTTCCTGAATAAAATCTGGGACAGGTGAAAACCTGTCCCGTTTTGTCGGTTGGCATTTATACCGAATTTCTTCTCACGAGATTGACGCCGACGAGGAGTCGGATCGGGACGAAGTTTTTCGTGCTAAGCAGCGTTTTCAGACGCTGCACGGCCATTTCGCCCATGTATTTCTTGGGTACGTTGATGGTGGTTAAGGGAGGAGAGACGTAGTTGCTGATCGGCATGTTGTCGAAACCGACGATGGCAACGTCCTCCGGGATTTTGTATCCGGCCGCCTGAAAAGCGCGCATTGCGCCGACCGCGATCAGGTCGTTGTCCGCAAAATACCCTCTGGCCGGCGTGAACCCGTCTTCCTCGATCAGTTCTTTCATATCCGAGAAAGCGCCTTCCATGGAGGGCGTGAGCCGGTGCACGGGAGATTTTCCGGTCGACATGCCGCTTTCGCGGATGGCTTTATAGAACCCGTCCGCCCGGTCCTCAAAATTGCTGATGCTGTAGGAGGAACGCAGATACCCGGGCTGCGCGTGCGTCTCCCGGATCAGATGGTTTGCAGCGAGATAAGCTCCTTCCACGTTGTCGATCTGGACGGCATCGCGCCGGAGATTCAGAAAGGAAGCATCTAAAAGCACAACCGGAAAGGGCAGATCGGAAAAACCGCTGAAGTCATCCCGCTGCATTTCAGTCCCGAGCACGATCAGGCCGATACAGTCTCTGTAACGGAGGTTTTCGATCTCTTTTTGTGTTTCCTCGCTGTCGTACAGATAGAGGGTGCGGAGCCTCAGGTTTTCAGTACGGCAGGCTTCTTCCACACCGGCTGAAAGCTCCGAGAAAAAGGGTGTATCAGCAACGATTGCACCGTGCTTCCGGAAGATCACAAAATAGACAGAGCCGTTGAGGTTGTGTTTCTGATTGACACGGGTAAAATCGTAGCCGTATTTTTCGGCTGCCGCGAGGATTTCCTTTTTCCGTTCCCGGCTGACCCCGGGTTTGTTGTTTAAGGCCATCGAAACGGCGGCCTCCGAGATGTTCAGTATTTTCGCGAGTTCTTTTGCGGTAACGGACATGGCGGGCTCCTTTTTTGGCTGGTGTTTACGGAAACAGCGCTATTCTGAATTTCTGGTACCATTCATATCATATCTGAACCCGAAAATCAAGGTGTTTTATTGAGATTTAGTAGATAATTAAGTAAAAATAGCTGAATTTTCTGATGCTATTTATGTGAAGAACCGCTATAATAGCCTCAGAATCAAACAGCCCCGACAGGGGGGCAAATTATCATACACGGAGGTTTCGTACATGGCAGCAGTAAAGATCGGTTTTGCACCTACAAGACGCGCAATCTTCTCCGCCCCGGCGGCAGTGGAGTACGCAGGTTACACAAGAAACAAACTGAACGAACTTGGCATTGACTTTGTCGACATCGACGACATCAACGAGGAAGGACTCCTCTATGACGACAACGATATCGATGCCATTGCAAAGAAATTCACCGATGCGGGCGTAAAGGGGCTCTTTCTTCCTCACTGCAACTTCGGTACGGAGTATGTCTGTGCACGGCTTGCAAAGCGCCTCGGACTTCCGGTGCTTCTCTGGGGTCCCAGAGATGAGCGTCCGGACGAGCGGGGCATGCGGCTCCGGGATTCCCAGTGCGGCCTTTTCGCGACTGGAAAAGTTCTGAGAAGATTCCGTGTTCCCTTTACCTATCTCACAAACTGCAATCTGGACGATCCGGAATTTGCAATCGGCGTGAAGCAGTTTTTAGCAGTCTGCAACGTTGTGGATGTGATGCGCCATACCAGGATTCTCCAGATCGGACCGCGGCCCTTTGATTTCTGGTCGACGATGTGCAACGAAGGCGAGCTTTTAGAGAAGTTCAATATCCAGCTTTCCCCGATTCCGCTTCCGGAGCTCTACGCAGAAATGAAGAAAGCAAAAGAGGAAGGCGCGGAAGTCGGCGAAGTTGTGAGCTACTGCAATGACAACATGTGCATCAAATGCAGCCCGGCGAACTTAGAGAATATCGCCGCACTGAAGGTTGCGATGTCACACCTTGTGAAAAAGTACGGCTGCAACGCGGTTGCGATCCAGTGCTGGAACGCGCTGCAGGACGGCATCGGCATCATGCCCTGCGCGGCGAATTCCCTCCTGAATGAAGAGGGCATCCCGGTCGTCTGCGAGACCGATATTCACGGCGCGATCTCCGCTGTCATGATGGAAGCGGCCGGAATGGACGAGAACCGGACATTCTTTGCGGACTGGACAGTGCGGCATCCCGACAACGACAACGCTGAGCTTTTACAGCACTGCGGTCCGTGGCCGATTTCCGTGGCGCGTGAGAAACCGACGATTGACGTACCGGTTGCCTTTGACTACACCGGTTCTGTAATGGCGGAAGCGAAGCACGGCCCGATGACCCTGTGCCGTTTCGACGGAGACGAGGGTGAGTATTCGCTGCTTCTTGGACACGCGAAGGGCGTCGACGGCCCCTACACCAAGGGCACCTATGTCTGGGTTGAAGTCGAGGACCTGCCGAAACTGGAGTACAAGGTCGTGACCGGCCCCTACATTCATCACTGTGTCGGCATCCATCAGGACGTTGTTCCGGTGCTCTATGAAGCCTGTAAATATCTGGGTATCAAAGCGGACCTTTATGACAGCACCAACGAAGAAGTTGAACGGCAGATTTACGCACCCGGAAAATAAGGACAGACAGATAAGGAGAATATTACGATGAGCTGCAATCTCAGAAAAACAGCCTATGAACTTCGCGCCTACGCACTGGATCTGATCTACGGCGCGAAAACCGGACATATCGGCGGGGACTTCTCGGAAGCGGAAGTCATGACCGCACTTTATTTCAGCGAACTCAACGTGAGCCCGGAAAATCCGGAAGATCCCGGCCGTGATTATTTTATTCTCAGCAAGGGCCATTCGATGGAACTTTACTACGCAGCACTTGCAAAGCGCGGCTTTTTGGATGCAGAAGATGTCATGAACCGCTACTCGCGCTTCGGATCCCCCTACATCGGACATCCGAACAACAAGCTTCCGGGCATCGAAATGAATTCCGGGTCTCTCGGGCATGGACTTCCGGTTTCGGTCGGCATTGCAAAGGCGCTTCAGATGGATGAGAAGCCGAACCGGGTCTATGTCATGATGGGCGACGGCGAACTCGCGGAAGGCTCGGTTTGGGAAGGCGCGATGGCAGCTGCTCATTACAAGCTGGACAATCTTCTTGCGATCGTCGACCGGAACCGCCTGCAGATCTCCGGATCGACAGAGGATGTCATGCATCACGATGACCTTGCGGCACGATTCTCGGCCTTTGGATGGCATGTGATTATTGTCGACGGAAACGATATGGACGCAATCCTGGAGGCCTTCGGAAAAGCGAAGGAAATCAAAGGACAGCCGACCGTGATTATCGCGGAAACCACAAAGGGCAAAGGCGTTTCTTTCATGGAAAATAAAGCCGGCTGGCATCATAAAGTGCCCTCGGCGGAAGAGTATGAACAGGCAAAAAAGGAACTTTTGGAAAAGATTGCGGAACTTTCAGAGGAGGTGCAGGCATGAATAAAATTCCCAACAGACAGGCCATCTGCGAAGTGCTGATGGAGCATGCGAAAGAAGACCGGGACGTCCTTGTTCTCTGCAGCGATTCGAGAGGCTCCGCCTCCATGACGCCGTTCTTTGACAATTTCCCGGCACAGGCGATTGAGACCGGTATCGCGGAACAGAACCTCGTGAGCATTTCCGCCGGCCTTGCGAAAGCCGGAAAGAAGCCCTGGTGCGCATCGCCCGCCTGTTTCCTTTCGACCCGTTCCTATGAGCAGGCCAAGGTTGACGTAGCTTACAGCAACACCAATGTGAAGCTTCTCGGAATCTCCGGCGGCGTCAGCTACGGCGCTTTGGGCATGAGCCACCACAGCGCACAGGATTTCGCGGCGATGGCGGCGATCCCGAACATGCGCGTTTACTGCCCCTCGGACCGCAACCAGACGAAGACGCTCACGGAAGCGCTCCTTTCGGACAGCAAACCCGCCTACATCCGCGTCGGCCGCAACCCGGTCGAGGATGTTTACGCGGAGGATGATGTACCGTTCGAAATGGATCGGGCAACCGTCGTCACGGAAGGCACGGATATCCTGATCGTCGCCTGCGGCGAGATGGTGCTCCCGGCAAAACAGGCCGCGGAAGCACTGAAGGATCTGGGCATCAGTGCCTGCGTCCTCGACATGTACTGCATTAAGCCGCTGGATACGAAAACGCTTCTTGAGAAAGCACAGAATGTAAAAGCGGTTATCACGATTGAAGAACATGCGCCGTTCGGCGGTATGGGTGCTTCCGTCGCACAGTGCCTCCTGCAGAATGCGCCGAAAAAAGCAAAACTGCTGGCCCTTCCGGATTCTCCGGTGATCACAGGTGTTTCGAAAGAAGTTTTTGACTACTACGGACTGAACTGTGAAGGCATCGTTAAAGCGGCGCAGGAGCTTCTTAGCTGACTTCAATTACCCCAATCAGGAGCAATTATGAATCAATATATCATTGGCATTGACCAGAGCACACAGGGAACCAAAGCGGTTCTCGTGGACCAGAGCGGGCGGATCCTTCTTCGGAAGGACCGTCCGCATCGTCAGATTATCAGTGAACTTGGCTGGGTTTCACATGACCCGGAGGAGATTTATCAGAATACGCTTACAATTGTCAGGGAACTGATCGCGGAGACCGGGGTACAGGAAGAAGAGCTTTTCGGCATCGGTATTTCCAATCAGCGGGAAACGACGGTTGCATTCCATGAAGACGGAAAGCCGGTAACGGATGCAATTGTCTGGCAGTGCTCCCGGGCGAAAGATATTGTTGCAAAGATGGCGGAGGAGAATCCGGGCTTTGCGGAAACGGTAGAAGAAAAGACAGGCATTCCTTTCTCGCCCTTCTTCCCGGCCGCCAAAATCCGCTGGCTGATCGAGAACTGCCTTGCTGATGCGGGGGCTGTGGATCTGTCTTCTGTGCGTTTCGGAACGATGGACAGCTATCTTGTGTATCGTCTCACGGAAGGCCGGTCCTATAAAACCGATTATTCGAATGCAAGCCGCTATGAACTGATGAACATTCGGACCCTTCATTGGGATGAGGAGCTTCTTTCCTCTTTCGGGATTCCGAAAGCTTCCCTTCCGGAGATCTGCGACAGCAACGCCAGCTTCGGCGAGACCACTTTCGGCGGACTCCTGAAAAAGCCGCTCCCGATTCTTTCTGTGATGGGCGATTCCCATGCGGCGCTGTATGCGCAGGGCTGTCACAAAAAGGGGATGGTCAAAACAACCTACGGAACAGGCTCTTCTATCCTGATGAATATCGGGACGGAATTCAAAAGAAGCAGCTGCGGGCTTGCGACTTCCGTAGCTTATGCTGCGGACGGAGAAATCAATTACGGACTTGAGGGCAATATCAACTATACCGGCGCTGTGATCAGCTGGCTTCGGGACCAGATGCAGCTGATCACATCTCCCGCAGAGGTGGAACCCCTGGCCCGGCTTGCAAATCCGGATGATACTACCGTCCTTGTCCCGGCATTTACGGGCCTTTCAGCCCCGCACTGGGCGAACGACGCGAAAGCGACGATTACGGGCATGACCCGTACAACCGGCCGGAATGAGCTCTGCAAAGCTGCACTCGAGAGTATTGCTTTCCAGATCACGGACATCCTTTCCGCGATGGAAACGGACTCGGGACTTCAGATCGGAGAGATCCGGGTAGACGGCGGCCCGACAAGAAATGCGTATCTTATGCAGTTCCAGGCAGATCTTTCTGACTGCACGGTTTCCGTCCCGGAGATGGAGGAATTTTCCGCGCTTGGTGTGTCCTTCATGGCAGGCGAGAAGGCCGGCATCATGGACGGGTCCGTTTTCGAAAAATGCACAAGGAAGCTTTACCGGCCGCAAATGACGGAGGGAAAGCGGCAGGAGAAAAAAGCCCTCTGGGCGGATGCAATCCGGCGGACTCTTTAAAGCCTCTGAAGGACCGATTTCCCTTGACGGATGCGGGGATTCGGGCTATACTCAAATCAGAAATCTTGGGAACTTCAGGAGGCAGCTATGATTAAAAACAAAAACAGCAATTCGATGGACATCACGAGAAAATACCTGGATTCTCTGGTGATTGAAGGCCGGATTCTCGGTTCGGTGCATCCTTCCGCAAAGTGTACCGTTCTCGGTATGGAATTTGACACACCCATCATGGGCGCGGCGCTTTCGCACCTGAAGCCAGGGATGGCGGGCTATGCAGAAGGGCTGAAACTTGCGAATGCGTTCTGTTCGGTCGGTATGGGCGGCAATGAAGACCTCGGAAAGGTACTTGCGACTGGTGCGAAGGTGATGAAGGTGATCAAACCTTATGCGGACCGGGAGAAAATCTTCTCCAGAATCCGTTTCTCGGAAGAGCACGGTGCAGTGGCGGTCGGTATTGACGTCGAGCACGCGACCAATTCCGAGGACGATGCAGATTCCCTCGTTGCAGGGCTTCAGATGAAGCAGCCGACGCTTTCGGAGCTTCGGGAGTATGTCACATCTACAAAGCTTCCCTTCTTCTTTAAGGGTGTGATGAGTGCGAAAGATGCGCTTACTGCAAAAGAAATCGGTGCGGCAGGTGTAATCCTGAGCCACCACAACAACATTTTCCGCTGTGCGGCTCCGCATGTATTCCAGCTTCCCGAAATCCGTGAAGCAGTCGGACCGGATTTCATCCTGATCGTTGACGGCGGAATCGAAGACGGTTATGATGCATTTAAGGCACTTGCACGCGGCGCGGACCTGGTGTCTGTCGGCCGTCCCTTTATGCCGCCCTATGAGGAAAAGGGACCGGAAGGCGTCGCGGAGGTCGTAAGAGAATTTACCGGGCAGCTTCGTGCGATGATGCTCCGGACCGGATCGAAGGATCTGAAGTCGATCGAGCCTTCGGTTGTCAGGGAAGCATACTGGTTATCATGAAAGAAAAAGGGGCAGGTTTTCCGTCCGGAATCAGACGGGAAGCCTGCCCCTTCGGATTTTTACAGCCGGCCAGGGTCCGGCAGGAAGGAGTATGAAAATGTTAAAGAAGGTATTGACTGAAAACGGCTGGGTCGAAGGACTTCCGGCTGCGGATCCGCGGATCATCGCATTCAAGGGTGTTCCCTTTGCGGCGCCGCCTGTGGGGGATCTTCGCTGGCGTGCCCCGCAGCCTGCAAAAGACTGGGACGGCGTGCTGAAATGCTGGAAATTCGCGCCGATTTCGATGCAGCTCAAGCCCGGCCTCGATCCGACCGACATCTATGCCGGAGAGTGGAACGTGGATCCGGAAATCGAACAGTCCGAGGACTGCCTGTACCTGAATGTCTGGACGCCCGCAAAATCTGCGGATGACAAGCTCCCGGTTTTTGTCTGGTACTTCGGCGGCGGCCTGCAGGTCGGAAACACTGCGGAGATGGAATTTGACGGTGAGCGGATTGCGCGGCGCGGAATCGTTGTCGTAACCGTGAACTACCGGCTGAATGCATTCGGGTATCTTGCACATCCGGAAATCACGGCGGAAGACCCGGAATTCCCGACGAACTTTGGGTATTTGGATCAGCGCTTCGGTACGATGTGGGTCAAGCGGAATATCGCAGCCTTCGGCGGTGATCCGGAGAATATCACAATCGGCGGCCAGTCCGCAGGCGGCGGCAGCACGATGGCGCAGGTTGCAAGCCCCTTAAACAAGGGCCTCTTCCAGAAAGCGATCGTCGACAGCGGCCTTGAGCTGATGCCATATGAGAGCGCGATGTTCGGCCATCTGAAGAGCCTTCAGGAGGCTGAGGAGATCGGAAAACAGTTCTTTGAAATCCTCGGTGTGAAGACCCTCAAGGAAGCACGTGCGCTTCCGGCAGAATACATCCGCGACAAATTTGTCGAAAGCCGGATCTGGCTTTCGCCCTGCTGTGACGGACACATGGTGACCGGCCTTTCGAACGAGCTTTTCATGAAGAATGAAGCGAACGTGGTCCCGGTGATGCTCGGCCACACCTCGACCGAATTCCCCTCTGCGCCGGCTGTGAAAACAGTGGAGGAGTTCGTGGAATACGCGAAGTCACATTACGGCGAGGACGCGGATGAGTATCTTCGGATCTGCAATTCGCCGAACGGCTCCATCAAGGAAATGCTTTATAAGGCTACGGTCCAGCACATTGAATACTCTGCACGCCGCATCGGGCACGCGAAGACCGTGACCGGCGATCCGAACCCGGTTTACTACTGGGTATTCGATCCGGAGATCCCGGGCTGGGACAATCCCGGGACTTTCCACTCCTGCGACCTGTGGTTCTTCTTTGAGACGCTTGCGAAGTGCTGGCGGCCCTTTGTCGGCAAGCATTACGATCTTGCACGGCAGATGTGCAACTACTGGGCGAATTTCATCAAGACCGGCGACCCGAACGGCAAAGATGCGGACGGCTCGGATATGCCGTACTGGAAGCCCTATACCGACGCGGAACCCTGCCGCATGTGGTTCGGCGACACAGCCTACACCGAGGAGAAAGGCCCGTCGGATCTGGTAGCCTTTTTGATGAAACAGGCGGAAAAAGAAAGGAGGACGGTATGAGTTTACCGAGAGTTGAAACCCGTAACGGCCGGAAACTGCTGCTGGTGGATGAAAAGCCGTTTATTCTCCTGTGCGGGGAACTGCATAATTCGAGTTCTTCGACGACAGAATATATGGGGCCTGTCTGGGACCAGATGCAGGCCCTGCACTTAAACAGCCTGCTTTTCCCCGTCACCTGGCAGCAGGTGGAGCCGGAAGAGGGCGAGTTCCATTTTGAACTTGTCGACGGGCTGATCGAACAGGCCAGGGCGCACGGAATGAAATTCGGAATTCTCTGGTTCGGCACCTGGAAAAACGCCGCCTGCTCCTATGCGCCGCCGTGGGTTAAGACGGACATGGAGCGTTTCCCGCGTGCGGAAGTGGAAAAGGGAAAACGTTTCAAAAACATCGCGTTTAAAACCTTTATGATGCCCTATACCACCCTGTCTGCGTTTTCGGAGGAGACAGCACGGATGGATGCGCGTGCATTCGCAAAACTCTGCGCACATATTCGGGAAGTCGATACCGATCACACGGTTATCCTGATCCAGGTCGAAAATGAGACCGGAATTCTGGGCGCGGCACGCGATCACTGCGACGCGGCAGACGCGGCTTTTTCGGAACCGGTTCCGGCGGAACTGGTACAGGGCCTTCTTGAAAGAAAGGCAGGGCTGGTTTCGGATGTCCGGGAAGCGCTCGAAAAATGTCAGGAGGGCAGCTGGCAGGAAGTTTTCGGAGATGCGGCTGAAGAAATGTTTATGGCCTGGTACACGGCAAAGCACATTGAAACGGTCGCAGCTGCCGGGAAGGCGGAGTATCCCCTTCCGATGTATGCAAATTGCTGGCTGGTACAGGGCGGAAAGCCCGGCGAATACCCATCGGGCGGTCCGGTATACCGGACGATGGAGGTTTATCAGATCGCGGCACCTTCCCTGTCATGGGTCGCGCCGGACATCTACATTCCGGAGTTTATCGATACCTGCCGGAAATACACGAAGCAGGGAAATCCGCTTTTCATTCCGGAAATCGCACTGCAGTTCCGCGCAACTTCACGACTGATTTATGCGGTCGGGAAGCATCACGCGCTCTGTTTTGCGCCTTTCGGAATTGAGGACATCGGAAAACGCGCGGATACTTCGCTCGGAGATCTGGTCGGCATGAATACGAGTGATCCGGCTCTCAAAAAACCGCTGATTCCGGAGATTTACGGACGTGCTAATGAGTTGATCGGCGGACTGATGCCGGTCCTGACCTCTTTGTACGGAACGAACGACCTGCAGGCAGTCATCCAGGAGGATCCGGAAAACCAGACGATGGCTTTCGACGACACTGAGATCAGTGCCATGTTTGCAGTCCCGGGCATCGATACCGGTGCAGGCGCGCTGCTTGCTGCGAAGACCGCTCCGGACGAGTATTACCTTCTGGGCTATGCCGTCATGCCATTCTTCCGTTCGCTTGACCCAAAGAAACCTTATACGGAATACCTGTCGATCGAAGAGGGCGAGTTTATTCGCGGAGAATGGACGCTGCACCGGCTCCTCAACGGTGACGAAGAGTATATCCGTTTCGATGAGCCGAAGATCCTGCGGATCCGCACGCATCGTTTTGCATAAGGCCATGAAGAAAAAGACAGTTTTACTGATTGCGGCAGGCGCAGGAATTCTCTGCGCCGCCGCTGTCATCACACTCATTCTGATTATGATGAACAGACAGAAAAAAACCGGCCCCGCGACCGGGTATCTGTGCGCGGAAGGAAAGACACTTTATGACGGGGAGGGACAGCCCATCCTGCTTCAGGGTGTGAATCTTGGGAATTACTTTGTGCAGGAATTCTGGATGTCGGCGACGGAGGCGACAGATCGGGTACGGTGCCAGAAAGAACTGGAAGAGATTCTCATCGAGCGCTTCGGTGAAGAAAAGGCAGGAGTGCTTCTCAATACGTATCTTGATCACTTTATTACAGAGGCGGATTTTGATTTTATTCAGGGACTCGGCTTCAACTGTATCCGGGTTCCTTTCTGGTATGGGACACTGACGGATGATCTGGGGAATTTCAAGGCGGATGCCTTTTCACGCCTGGACTGGGTGGTTTCACAGGCTCAGGCGCAGGGACTCTATGTGATTCTGGATCTGCACGGTGCCTACGGATCCCAGAACGGCAGCGATCACTCCGGAATCGACGGCGGAGAGGACAAGAAGAACGCTTCGGCCTTTTTCTTCGGTGATCAGGCAGCAAAGAATCAGGAACTCACCTATAAACTCTGGGAGGAAATTGCGGCACACTATAAGGGAAATCCGACCATCGCGGGATACGACCTCCTGAATGAGCCTTTCTGCACCTGGCGCTACAATTCGGGCATGAGCGACCAGGAACTGCACGATCTTTTGTACCCGGTCTACGATACGGCTTATCAAAGGATCCGGGCAGTCGATCCTCTGCACCTGATCATCATGGAAGCCGTCTGGGACGCGACAGATCTGCCAAGCCCGAAGGAATACGGCTGGACCAACGTCATGTACGAATATCATCAGTATGAGTACAGCAATTACTGGAATGAAAACAATACGCAGGTCAAAAGCTTTGAGCGGAAGATCAAAAACATCAGGAGCAAAAACCACGATGTCCCGTCGTATATGGGCGAGTTCACGCTTTTCAACGACATGGAAGCCTGGATGGAAGGCCTGAGACTCCTGAACGAAGCGGATATCAGCTGGACCTTCTGGTCCTATAAATGTATGAAAGACAATGACAACTGGGGCATTATGCGCCTCGCGGTATCAAAAGTGAATCCCGAAACGGATTCCTATGAAGAAATTATCAGGAAATGGTCCAATCTTGACAAAGCAAGGGAAAACTATCCATTGATGAAAGCAATCCGGTCAGGGGGATTGGAATAGTCACTTGATTTTTCCCTGCGTGTCCTTTATACTGAAATCAGAACAGAAAGATGGCTGCTGCAGCCGCGAAAAAGCAGACAAAAAGAGAAAGGAAACAGCACTATGAAGATGAAACTATTTACCACACAGGGCGCCGCGCTTCAGGAATCGGTTACGGAAATTGTGATGACCGACGAGGCACTGGAGCCGCGTGCGCTGGAGAATCAGGTTGTGAACCTTTACCCTGACATGACATTCCAGACGATTACAGGCTTCGGCGGCGCGATGACGGAAGCTGCGGGCTATGCGCTTTCCCTGATGCCGGAGGAAAAGCAGGAAGAGGCAATCGCAGCCTATTTCGGTCCGAAAGGGAACGGATATTCGGTAATCCGGACCCACATTGACAGCTGCGACTTTTCCCGGAGCACCTATCAGGCGGTTTCGGATGTCATTGCAGACCCGGAATTCACCACCTTTACGATCGAACGTGACCGGAAATACATCATCCCGGCGATCAAAAAGGCAGTTGCGGCAGCCGGCTATCCGATTTCCGTCCTGCTGTCTCCCTGGTCTCCGCCCGCGCAGTGGAAGACCGAATCCGAAATGCTGAAGAACATGCGCCACCTTGAGGACGTGAAAAATGTGATGGCGACCGAGCAGCAGGCGGAGGAAGTCAAAGAAGAGCATCCGATGGTCCGGGCAATCCGGGAGGCTGCAAAAAACGCACCGACGGACGGCTCCGGTACCCGTGTCTGCGGCGGACACCTGAAGCCCGAATACTACGGCCCCTGGGCAAAATACATGACCATGTATGTGAAAGCCTATCTCGACGAGGGCATTCCGGTGAAATTCCTGACGGTGCAGAATGAAGCACAGGCTGCGACACCCTGGGATTCCTGTCAGTGGACACCGGAAGAGGAGCATATTTTCCTGCGTGACTATCTGTATCCGTCGATGAAGGAAGCCGGACTTCTCTCGCAGGTAGGACTGTATTTCTGGGATCACAACAAGGAAAATCTCTACAACCGGACGCGTGTCATGATGGAAGATGAAGCGGCCGAAATGGTGCAGGGTGTTGCCTTCCACTGGTACTCAGGAGACCATTTCGAAGCTGTGGATCTTGTCCACAGACGCTGGCCGAACCTGAAGCTGATGTTCTCCGAGGGCTGCTGCGGCTTTGTGAAGGACGAACCGGAAACCGAGCTTCAGCATGCAGAAAGCTATGTACATGACATCATCGGAAACCTTAACGCCGGCATGGACACCTGGTTCGACTGGAACCTGTACCTGGACGAACAGGGCGGCCCGAACCATGTGTCGAACTTCTGCTCGGCGCCGATCATGTATGACGGAAAGGACGGCTTTGAGAAAAAGGCTTCCTACACCTACATCGGTCACGTTACGAAGTACATTGCGCCGGGTGCAAAGCGCATCGGCTGGACAAAGTACACAGACAAGCTGGAGGTAACAGCATTTGAGAACCCCTCCGGAAAGCTCATCGCGGTCTTTTTGAACCGTACCGGTGAAGAGCTTCCGGTCAACATCCGCTATGAAGGAAATGTCGCGAAATTCGTGCTTCCGGCACGGGCCATTGCGACAGCCGTGATAGGAGAGTAAGATGCAGACAACGACTTATCCCGAGCGTTTTACGCGATCGGACCTGAAAATTGACCCGCCCGAGCTTCGCGATCGGAAAATCGAAGCCCTGATCAAAGCGATGACGATGGAAGAGAAGTTCTCTCTTTTAGGCGGCTCGACGGAGCCGGAAGACAAGGGCAAAATCGGCAACGCCGGTTATCAGTGGGGTGTTCCCCGTCTCGGCGTACCGGAGGCCGTTATGTACGACGGCCCGGCCGGTATTACGGGCGTCGTGGAGACCACGGGACTTCCGCAGCCCTCGCTTCTCGGCTGCACCTGGGATCCGGAAATGGCCTATGAATTCGGTGCGATTGCGGCTTCTGAGGCTGCTGCCTGCTCCGGAAATTATCTTCTTGCGCCGCAGGTTGACGTGATTCGGACACCGCATTTCATGCGGAACAAGGACATGAAGGCCGAGGACAGCTACCTTGCGGGTGTTCTGGGCGTTGAAGAGACAAAGGGCTGCCAGGACCAGGGCGTCATTGCGACGATCAAGCACTTTGCGGTTGCAAACACAATGGGCCGTTCTTTCTTCAATTTCCCGAACGAAATGGTCGATGAGCAGACCCTGCATGAGCAGTATTTAAGAACTTTTGAAATGTCGATCCGCGAAGGAAATGCCGGGTCGCTGATGAACGCCTACAACAAGGTGAACGGCGACTACATGTCTGCAAATGCTCCGCTTCTGAAAGGCGTTCTCCGTGATCAGTGGGGCTACAAGGGCTCCGTCATGAGCGACTGGGGTTCGGTACACGCTTTCACCATGAACAAGGGCATGGATATGGAAATGCCTTTCCCGGCCTACAATAACGCGAACCGGATCCTGAAGCGCATCCGGAACGGAGAAATGAGCTGGGAAGACCTCGACGACGCCGTGCGCCATGTCCTCTACGGTATGGCGACGGTCGGACTTTTAGGGCTTGTGCAGCTTGATGAAGAGGGAAAGGTGATTCCGGAGCCGCTCAGAAAACAGCCGATCCAGATGGAGTGGTATTACGAGGAAGCGGTACAGGAGGGACTCTTTGACCAAAACGCCGAAAAGGCCGCGAAAATCGTCGAAGAAGGCGCTGTGCTTCTGAAAAACGACGGCGTACTGCCGCTTCAGGAAGAGCAGCTTTCCGGAAAAGTGGCGCTTCTCGGCCTCGGTGCAAAATATCCTGTAACCGGACAGATGCAGGAGCGGAGTTACGGTACGATCCGCCGGATGCAGTCCGGACAGGAGGCGCTTCTTGAAGTGACCGGCAGGGAGTTCGCGGCATATCCCGGCATCGATTATGTCGGCGAGCCGATTCCGGCGGAATGCTTCTTCCGGAATGCGGAAGGCGATGAGAAGGGGCTTGTCCGTACATTTGGAATCCTCCCCGAAGACCGCGATCCGGTCGCCCTGGAGCAGGGACCCGGCGGTGCCGGCGCTGCATTTACAGGCTTCACGGCATTTGATGAAGACGGCGTCCTGATTGATACCGGCATGACGAGTTACAATGCAAAGGAAGAGGAAATTCCGGCTGATTTCCCCCTGGGGAAACAGGCGGCGATCGATCCGATGATTGATTTCACGGTCGGAAAGGATTCGGACGGAAAGGTCATTAAAACCTATAAGAACGGGCCTAACGGGACCGCATTCCTCGAAGGCGAAAGCTTTACCTGGAAGGGATATCTTGAGGCACCGGAGAGCGGTGAATTCCGCCTGATTTTAGAGTGTATCGGCGGCATGGCAAGTTTCTTCATCCGGTCGGATGAAGGCTGGAAGCTCGGGGGAAAGTCCGCCATGCGTGAATGGGCGCAGTGGCCCTGGGAATCCCTGATCTGCACGCCGGAAGGCATGGGTATCACCGGAACAACGCTGAAGCTTACGGCCGGAAAGCGCTATGAGATTCTCGTGCATGCGCGCGGCTGTGTGAAAAACAAGGACCTGCAGCTGCGGCTCGCCTGGCAGACGCCGTCCTTCATGAAAAAGAATTACGATGCGGCACTTTCCGCGGCAAAGGATGCGGACACGATCATCTTCTACGCCTGCGAAAATGTCATGCGCGACATCAATGCCGGCTTCCGGATGGTAAATGAAACGATGCCGCTCACGATGGGCGGAGAGGAGCGTCAGTTCCTCGCAGATGTCATTGCCGCAAAGAGACCGGAAGCGAAGCTTGTCGTGATCGTCCAGAGCAGCAATGCCCGGGCAATCGGCGACTGGGAAGGATCTGCTTCGGCAATCCTGACCGCCTACCATCCGGGACAGGAAGGCGCGCGGATACTGGCGAAGATCCTGATTGGAGCGATCAATCCTTCCGGAAAGCTTTCACAGTCCTGGCCTGCCCGTACGGAGGACACGCCGATCACGGACAGCGAAGAGCATCTTCGTGACCGTGGGACCGGAGACGGACCGGATCAGGATATCCGCATCCGGATGACGGAAGGCATTTTCACAGGGTACCGGTATTATGACAAAACCGGCGTGAAGGCACTTTATCCCTTCGGCTACGGCCTGTCCTATACGAGCTTCGAATACAGCGGACTTGAGGTGGAGACAGTTGACGGTGTTCCGGACTTCGGATCGACGATACGGGTGTCGTTTACCGTCAAAAACACCGGAGAACGCGCAGGTTCCGAAATCGCGCAGATCTACATCGGAAAGGGTGAGGTACCGCCGCATATGCAATGTGCGGAAAAGCAGCTTATCGGCTTCATTCGGGTAAAGGACCTTGCACCGGGAGAGGAGAAAGCGGTTTCGGTGACAATCGATCCGCGGATGCTTCTGAGCTGGGATCCGGCCCTGACGCCGATCCGCCGTTCCGACGGAACGCTCGACAAATGGGTTCGGCCCGACGGCCCGCGGGAAGTGATGGTTGCGGCATCCAGTACCGATATCCGGCTGTGCACCACGGTATAAACTGAATTGAGTTTGGGACAGATGCCTTTTCGGGAGCGGCAGAAAGACTGGTCCCGGGGGTGTCTGTCCCCTGTTTTCTCGGAGAACAAAGAATTGGGAAAGCTTGCAAAAATACCGGTCGTAGTGGGTGTGACCGGTCATCGGGATTATCTGCCGGAGGAACGGGAGAAGCTTGCGGATCTTGTGCGAAAGGAACTTCGCGCGATCCGGGAGCGCTGTCCGCATTCGCCGATGGTGCTTCTCACAAGTCTTGCGGAAGGCGCGGATCAGTTGGCGGCAGAAGCGGCGCTTTCGGAGGGCTATGCGCTTTCGGTTCCATGTCCGATGCCTGTCCCGGAATTTGAAAAGGATTTTACGGCGGATGTGCTCCGGAATTTCCGTACGCTTCTCACGAAGGCAGATGAGGTGTTCTGCGTCCCGCTGGGGAGCCCGGAGAACATTGCGGACCCTTCTGATTTTTCAGACCCGGAAGCCCGGAACCACGCCTACCGTACGGCGGGCATCTATGTTGCGGAGCACTGCCATGTGATGCTTGCGCTCTGGGACGGAAATCCCGGAAAGCCCATGGGCTGCGGTACTGCGGAAGCAGTTGATTTCAAGCTGAACAGTGTCCGGGATGAACCGGACCTTCGGAGCCTGCAGGCACCGGAAGGATTTGTGATTCAGATTGAGACCAGGCGGAAGAGCAGAGAGGCGGGTTTTGCAGAATCCGGCCGGATCCGGCGCTTCGGGGATCAGAAGGAGCTCCGGGAAATTCTTCGAGAAACGGAACGCTTCAACCGGGACGCGGAGCGGGATGCGGTATCGCGAAAAGCAGTTTTGGCAGAAGAAAGTACCGGAGGGATGCTTGGGCGAATCGCTGCTGTCTACGATGCAGCGGACCGGATGAGTGTGCAGAATGCAAAAAAGCACCGCCTGACGATCGGACTGATCTCCACGGCGGCGGCGCTCTTTACGATTTCTTTTCTTTTATACGACGAGATGTCGCTGTACCGGCTGATCCTTCTGTGCGGGATTCTGATCGGAGCACTTTTTCTGATCAGTCTTGTGGCACGGCGCTCCGAATTTCATGAGCGGTATATCGAATACCGTATGCTTGCCGAAGGGCTTCGCGTACAGCAGTTCCTGCTCCGGTCCGGCGTCAGTGAATCCGTCGGGGGACAGCTTTCCTGGGCTGTCCAGACCCGGCTCCCCTGGGTCAAGGAGGCTTTTTTCGCGCTGACAATCGGGGATGCCGCGATGGAAAATGATCATTCGGCAACTGCTTTCTGCGAGGATCAGCGTCTCTACCATGAGAAAGCGCTGCAGAGGACCCGAAAGCAGCTTCGCCGCAACGACCGCATCATGAAAACCGCCCTGATTCTGACGCTTCTTTCCTACATTGGCGCTCTGTTTTTCGAAATTACCTGGGGCGGCCTTCTCGGCGGGGAACCGGTACTCTCGGCTAATACCCTTGAAATGCTCCGGACCGTCCTGAAAATCATTCTGGGATCGCTGTCTGCGGCGACGCTGTTTGCCGGCAGCTATTACGGGAAAATGTCTCTCGACGAACTCCTTTCAGATCACGAGCGCATGATCCGTCTCTTTGAGACGGGCGAGCATGAGCTGGAACGTGTCGGGGAGAGCCCGGCGCTTCTTCTCCGCCTGGCCCGCGAAATGCTGAATGAGCATGCGCGCTTCTATGCATGCCAATCGCAAAACCGGCCTGACGTGAGCCTGTAGGAGGGGAACCTGTCCCCGCGGTTACTTTTTATAGTATTCGTGCACAAGCGAACGGTATCCGAGGGCTTTCAGGTCCTCATAACTTACCTCAAAGCGGGATTTTCGGTGGCTGCCCGAGAGAAGATACCGGATGCAGTCCTGCGCGTACTGATCGATGAGGTGCAGGCTTTCTGTTGTGTTGATCACCGAGAAAAACCAGCTGCTCCACGAGAGGTCGTTTCCTTCGGAACTCTCCAAAAGCTTACGGTTGAAAATACGGATAAATGCGGCGGCGGCCTTCCGGGGTTCGACGCCGTTTCGTTTGTGCCAGCGCGCAAGTCCGTCGCGTTTTCGTCGCATTTTCCCCTTCAGTTTCTTCAGCGTTGCCGGAGCGATATCGACGCGTTTTCCGACGATCGAAAAGCCGAGGAAGATGAAGCCCTGGTCCGGGGAAGAAAAGCATTCCTTATCCGGGTTCATTGTCAGACCGTAGCCGACGAGCGAAGCGCGGATTTCAGCCGCCCGCTCTCGACATACATCTTCGTTTTCCCCGAAAAGAATCATATCGTCCGAATAGCGGACATAGAGCACACCCTGTTCTGAAAAATGACGGTCCAGATCCCGCAGGTACAGGTTGGCATAGAAGGCGGAGAGAGGCGTTCCGGCCATGATACCTTTATGAGAATCCAGAACAGGCTGTCCCTTTTCCAGAACCCGGGTCTCTGTGAGAAGTCCCGTAAGGAACGTACAGAGCGCCGGATCATCCGAAAGCACATCCCGAAGCATCGGGAGAAAACGGTCCACCGGGATTGAATTGAAGTAATCGTGGATATCTGCCTTATAGGAATACAATGTGTGGAGATTCCGTATCCGAATCAGATGCCGGACTGCATCCTTTGCATTTCGGCCCGGACGGAAGGAATAGAGATTCTCCGAAAAAAGTCCGTCGTATTTCCGGAGAATCAGCCAGGTCAGAAGCTTCAGAACCGTGTTTTCCGGCTTCGGATAGATATAGACGGTCCGTTTCTTCTGAGATCCGAGTTTGCTGATGACAGCCCTTTTCGGAAGCGGGAAAGGCTCGCCGGCCTGAATTTTTCCTGCAGGCGCAAGATATCGCTTCTCCCGGACAAAGGCCGAAAGCTCCTCGGAAAAAGCGGTGTTTCCGACGAGCGATTGTTTGTATTCGAGAAAAGCTTCCCAGGTTTTCTGATCGGAAAGCCGTGAAAGCAGCGACATCTTGCCTCCTCGTAAAAGAACTGCCCGGCGGACTGCCGTCTTAGCCGTAGGGATCACGGCTGATGCAGTCTGCCGGACAGCGTTGAAAAAAGCGGAAAGAAGAAATCCTTAAATCCCGGAAAATTCCGGGCTGTACCAGATCGTACAGGGACGGGCTGCCTGCGAAGCCTTTTTCTGATCATCCCTGCCGGACCCGCCGCAGGCGCGAAAACGCGTTCCTCTTCCGCCTGATTCCGGGGATCAGCCCCAGGAAAGCGCATCCCGGGTGCGGCGTGTTACATACGAGCGGGTGTTCCACCATCCGTCATAATCGTAGTAGTAGCGAAGATAGGGAATGCCGGCTTTCTGGCAGTCGCTGCGGATCTTCTTGGAAGAGCTCGACGAGGGCATGATTTCCACAACCAGCGCCTTTCCTGCAGCACCGTAGAAGGTGTAGATGATGCGCAGTTTGCCCAGGTTCACATGCTCTTTCTCGATCCGGTACCCGGCAAACTCCGAATAGAAAATGCTGTCGAAATACTGCTCGAAGGTTCCGCTGTAGTTGTATTGGTTCGGCTCGGCGGGCATATTCGGTCCCCAAGAGTCCCCGGACGGACCTTCCTCATACACCGGCTGTTCCTGGACAGGCGCCGTATAGCTTCTCTGTTCCGGCTGATAGGACTGCTTCTGTGCGGGTTTCTGGCCGCCCTGCGCCGCTGCGGAACCGAACAGATCATTCAGCCCGTTCACAATATCCTTTGCAGCCTTTTCCGCTTCTTTATCATTTCCAAATAATTTCGATAACAGGCCCATTGATGTACCTCCTTCTCCTGCGAAATCCGAAAAACAGACGCGGGCGCTGCCCGGTCGACAGTTATCTGCAGATAGTATACAAAAAACCGGAAGACATTGTCAAGTGCCGAATGGAATGACTTCCTGCTAAATTTTCAGGCGGCCGCATTTTCTGCTTCTTTCGGTGCTTCTGCCGCTGCTTTCCCCGGACTGCAATCAACCGTAATGAGCAGAAGCGACAGATAGAACAGGAACATGCAGCCGGCATGCAGGACCGGGTCCTCCACAAACAGATAGAAAACCATCAGAAGGAGGTCGGACACAATAACGAGAAGCACCGAGAAACGAAGGCGTACGGGCTCTTCGACCGAACTCAGCCGCAGTAAGAGGAGGATCGGTGCATAAACGGAGGCCGCCCAGCCCAGGATACCGTGACTTGGGACGAAGAATATGATCAGGACGCCGCCGCTTTCCAGACGATGCGTACAGCCGGCTGGTCTGCAAAGAACCAGTAGGCGAGCTCCGTTTCCAGTACTGCAATACCGAATACACATACAAAAATCCAGAACAGGGGGCGGTATTTTTTCTGCCGTCCGGAGCGATGGGAGAGCAGCAGACAGGCAGAACCGCACAGGACAAGCGCCGCCAGTGCGCACGCAAAGCTGAGCATAAAGCGCCAGGTGAATTTCGGTGAAGCAATTTCAAGAAATACTGCTAAATCCCAACCTTCGAAGGTGCTTTCCGAGAATCCTTCAGGAAGGACAGGCTGGAGGTTTTCCGCGAGAAAAGCAGTTCCCTGGTCGCCTGCGGATACATTCACCGGATCGGAAATCATTCCGGGATAAACGGCGGAGGCATTAACGGAACACAGGGCGTTCAGACATTCGACGGATCCGTTTCCTTCAGCAGTCCACCGGACCTGATAATTCATGTCCATCGGAACCGCGATGACGCTGACACTTCCGATGCGTTCCATATAGAAGAAATCAAGTATGTCGCCTATTGAGATCCAGGATTCATTCACAGACTTCTGCCCATCCTGTCCGAGTGTCAGTAAATCGAGACCTGCTTCCGGATCTGACAGGGTAATGCTGACAGGCCCCTTGACTATGACATAATAGAAAACGGTATTTGATTCAAACTGGCCTTCCCGAATGGTATAAGCGTTCGCGAGATAGGCGTTTTCCGTATGCTCTGTGATGATCCTCAGGAACGCGTTTCCGGTGTTCCGGTCTGCGGCTGACAGACCGGACCGGGACGCCAGGGACTTAATGACCCGGGAGAGATAGCCCAGCACATCATCCAGGTCCGAACGGTTTTCTTTATCCGAACGGATCTGCAGCATCAGTTTCCGGAGCGTCACCAGGGAATTCTGTACGGTCTTTTCCTGCATGATGCCGACGAGGGCAGGCTGGTAGTTCTCATTGTAATTCGCGGAGTGAAAAAAACGCTTGACATTATTTAGATCGAAGCTATAATAAACGTCAAGGAGGTTGCGGCAAAATGGATTTTTGTGAAAGATTAAATGATATCATGACAAGACGCGGATTCACCCAGCGCGAACTGGCACATCTCTGTGATGTCGACGAGACCTCCATGTCCAGATATGTGAACGGATCGCGACGGCCCTGCATGCAGGTTTTGGTGCGTCTTGCAAAGGAACTGAACGTCTCCGTTGAATATCTGACCGGAAACGAAGGGGAGACCTCCTATGCGGAGATCCGGAACCTCCTCAGTTCGAATATCTGCTCCTTTACCGATGAGCAGCGGCTGGAACTGATGGAGATCATAGCCAAGAAAGGCTGAGAGGAGAAAAACATAATGAAAAGCATGATGAAAAAGGCTTTTGCCCTGACCCTGACCGTCCTGATGATTCTGTCTCTTGCGGCCTGCACGAAGAAAAACAGTGAAAAAGACCTGCTTGCCCGGATTAAGGAAAAAGGCATGCTGGAACTCGGCACCGAGGGCGACTGGGCGCCGTGGACCTATCATGATGAAGACGACAATCTGGTCGGCTTTGACGTGGAAATCGGAACGGCCGTTGCGGAATACCTCGGCGTTGAAGTGAAGTTCCACCAGACTGACTGGGATTCGATCCTGGCGGGCGTGGACTCCGGCCGTTTTGATGCGGCATTCAACGGTGTTGCCTATACCGAGGAGCGGGCGCAGAAATATGACTTTTCCGAGCCCTATGCATTTGTCAATACGGTTCTGATCGTCAATGAAGACAATGACGAGATCAAGAGCCTTGAGGACCTGAAGGGAAAGAAAACAGCGAATACGATTTCCAGCCGCTACGCTGACATCGCTAAGGAAGCGGGTGCTGAAGTGACTCCGGTCAGCAACATTCTGGAAACCTTTGAACTGTTGTCACAGGGCCGTATCGACGCGACGCTGAATGCGGCCGTTTCGTTCAACGACTATATGAAGGAGCATCCGGAAGCGAAGTTCAAGGCTGTTGCTACGGTCGCGAGTGAAGAAGTGGTCTGCCCGGCGAAAAAGGGTGACGACAGCAAGAGCTTTATCGCAGCTGTCAATGCCTGCCTCGAAGAGATGCAGAAGAACGGAAAGCTCGCCGAGATCAGCAACAAGTATTTCGGCATGGACATTACGAAAAAATAAAGTTTTCTTCTTCCGAAAGGACTCTTTATGAGTGATCGTTTTACGCGGGTCGTCGGAATCCTGATTGACTCGCTTCCCAAACTACTGCGCTATGCTGCCACCGCCACGGTTCCGATGACGATTCTGTCCTTTGCAATCGCACTGGTTCTTGCGGTGCTTGTGGCGATGGTTCAGTACGCGAATGTAAAGGTGCTCAGGCAGATCTGCCGCTTCTACATCTGGATTGTGCGCGGCACGCCGCTTTTGGTGCAGCTGTACCTTGTGTTCTACGGGCTTCCGTCCCTTGGGATCATGCTGCCGGCTTTCCCGGCGGCTGTGATCGTGCTCGGCTTCAACGAGGCTGCGTATCTCGCGGAAACGATCCGCGGCGCCCTGGAATCCGTCAGCCGCGGGCAGGTGGAAGCAGGTTACTGCATCGGCCTGAATTACTGGCAGACCATGTTCCATATCGTCCTCCCGCAGGCATTCAAGACGGCTTTCCCGGCACTTGGAAATACTGTCATCGGAATGCTGAAAGAAACTTCTCTTGCCGCGACGATCACCGTTACGGAAATGTTCCGGAAGGCGCAGGAGATCAACGGCCGGGTGTACGAATCGCTGGCACTGTACAGTGAAGTTGCGCTTCTTTACCTGCTGTTCTGTACGGTCCTGACTTTCCTGCAGCGGCTTGGAGAAAAGGTACTGAATTCGAAGGGAGGACAGCTGAAAAAATGAGCATGCTTGAAGTTCGGAATGTCCATAAAGCCTTTGAAAACGAACAGGTTCTCCGTGGCATCGATCTCACGGTGGACAAGGGTGACGTGGTTGCGATCCTCGGGCCTTCCGGCTCCGGAAAGACTACGCTTCTTCGCTGCATCAACTTTCTTGAAACCGCTGATCAGGGAGAACTGATTTTTGACGGGAAGCATTATGACATGCATGCGGCACACAAGAGGGAAATTGCGGAAATCCGCAAGAAAACAGCCTTTGTGTTCCAGAACTACAACCTGTTCCTGAACAAGACCGTTCTCCAGAATGTGACGCTCGGCCTGACAGCCGCCCGGAAGATTTCGAAAGCGGAGGCGAAGAAGATCGCCTGCGAAGCGCTTCAGCGGGTCGGCATGATTGAAAAGATCGACAGCTACCCGGTCCAGCTTTCCGGCGGACAGCAGCAGCGTGTGGCGATTGCGCGTGCGCTCGCGACGAACCCGGAAATCATCTATTTTGACGAGCCGACCTCTGCACTCGATCCGGAGCTGATCGGAGAAGTGCTGACCGTGATGCGCCAGCTTGCCCGGGAAGGCATGACGATGCTCGTTGTGACGCATGAGATGGAGTTTGCCCGAAACGTCTCCTCGAAAGTCGTTTTCATGGAAGGCGGAAACATTATTGAGCAGGGCCCGTCGAAGGAGTTCTTCGAGAACCCGAAAGAGACGCGGACAAAGGAGTTTATCAACTTCATCCTGAGCCAGGGAGAAGAATAAGAGACTGGCAGAAAACTGAAATGCGAGAATGGGTCCGCCGTATCATTTTTCAAGGAAAATGATACGGCGGACCTGTCCACGCGTTTTGTGTTTCGGACCTGCTTAGTATTCGATATTCAGCTCGAAGCCGTAGTCCTCCCCAAGGGATTGGATAGCGCCTTCCATGTCATACGATACAGTGAGGGTTCTGAGATTCGGGAGATCAAGAAGCGGCGAGAGGTCGAGAGATGCCGGACTCCAGCTGAGCTTGATTTCCTCAATTTCCGGATGATGTTCAACAAATTCCCGGAGCGCTTCATTTGTCCACTGGCAGTTTCCGGCATGAAGACTGCGGATCGGTGTGTCCTGAACCGCCTGAAGCCAGAGTCTGCAGTCCGTGTTGAAGACATTCAGCGAATCATAATACGGTACACAGGAAAGATAGTCGTACTGGTCTTTTGGCAAATCATTTTGCATACTGTCGATTCCGAGTCTGAAGTGGGGCGTATATCCGTCTTCGTCCGGCTGCTCGGCATAACTGTAATCAATTCTTTCAAGCACTGAGAGATCCGTGACCTGCGTCCCACCGATCTGGAGCCCCTGAAGCTCCGGCAGCTTTTCGACTCCTTCGATGGACCGGAGGCCGGAATTGCGGATGTTGATCTCGTGGATATTCGGCTGATCGAAAAGCGCACTGATATCCGTGATATCCCGGCACTGAGAAAGCTCGATGCTTCGAAGCGACGGCAGCTTTTCGATGCCCGAAAGGGACTGGATCGACTGACCAAACAGGTACAGGGTCTCAAGCTGCGGCAAATCGGGAAGCGTTGAGAGGTCTGTCAAGGATCCTTTTGTCAGTGGAATCCGCTCATCCGTGCTGTTCACGTGCAGATAAAGGCTTGTCGGATTCGTCGACCAGTCTTCCTCAGACCGCCAGTCCGACCAGGGATCACAGACATAATCGCCCGCGAACATAATCTGCCGCAGCCGGGAGAGTACCACAGCGGGAAGTGTGCAGAATTCCTCGTAAGACATCAGCGGCAGGCCGAAATACACCTGAAGATCTTCCCTGCATCCGCCGAGCGGCGAGAAATCCGTGATGCGGGTATTATTGATATTTAGGTTTTCCAGTTCATACAGGTTCTGAATGCCTTCAATCGATTCGAGGGCGGTATCCTGAAGATCCACCCATCGCAGCCCCTGCAGGGTAAAGGCATCAGAGGCGTCGGTGAGATCCGGGCAATGTACGACCTGAAGATTTTCGAGGTTTTTGAGAGCCTGAATGCCAGAAAGATTCTGTAAAGGCTGACGGTACAGCCGCAGGTCCTGAAGTCCGGTCAGCCTGGAGAGCTTTGAAAGATCCTGAAGCTTCGTTCCGTCCTCCACCGGGATACGTTCATCCGAATTGTTGGCAACAATCGTCAGCGTTGTCGGGTTCGTTCTCCAGTCCTCTTCAACCCAGTATTCATCGGGATTGAACAGGATATCCCCCGCCATCGCGAACCGGCTCACAGAAGCCACTACCGCATCCGGTAGGGTTTCCAGTTCCTCCAATGACACGATCTGCACATTCAGATCCGCGAGAGACCATTCGTGATCCGGATAAGTCACGTCATATTCCTTGAAAATTCCGCTGTCCACAAGAGCCTGTGCCTGGGCCTGCAGATGCGCCGGTACGCTGAGCATGAAGCCGTTCTCCATGGTATAGAGAGGGGAAAGATCCTGGACTTCATCAAGGTCTGTGAGTCTGATCGAGCAGCTTTTGTCCGGCTTCAGGTTGTCAAAGCAGTACAGGTCCGTTAGCCCTATCGTTCCGTTGAGGCAGATGGACGACGCAAAAAACTTCGAAAATTCCGGCAGTGAAAAAGTATTGACGAGCTGGATTTCAGATAGATTCAAGCCGTCGAGGGCTGACCAGTCTGTGAGTCTCGGGCAGCCCTCGATATAGAGATGTCCGAAATAGTTTTGGAATTTCGGGAGATTCTGCACACCGTCCAATGAAGTAAGATACGGTGATTCCATAATCTCCAATGTCGTGAGATTATAAGCCGGAAGACCGCGAAGGGAAGGAACCCCATACAGTCTTATACTTTCCGTTACTTCCGGAAGCAGCTGCAGCGGAAGCTCCTCCGTTCCCCATTCGTCCCTGCCGCTGCGGTTGTAGAACTCGAATTTCTCGACCGTCGCGTGCTGAATGTACTGAAGAGCGGTTCCGTCTTTATTTGTAATATTCAGATATTCATAGTTCTGAATTGCCTGCAGGCCGGACCAGTTTTCAACAGATGAGATACCGAAGGAGAAGCCGTTTTTGTTTTTTATTCCATACAGAAAATCCACATTGTCAAGGCGGTTTCCGTATGTCTGCAGTTCACGAAGCTTTGGGAGATTCACGACTGCGGAAAAATCCGACAGGTCAAAGGCTTCGTTCAGACAAAGCCGCTCCAAACTTTCGCAGCTTCCGAGTGCGGAAATATCCGTCAGATGCGCCAGGTTATCACAGCGGACTTCAGTCAGGTAGGAATGGTTCTCCAGTCCGTGGAAAGAACGAATGGTGTCGGTGTCTGAAAGCGTAAGTTTGCTCAGCTTCTGCGCGCCTGAAAGCCAGGAAAGATCCTGCGGCCCGATATGTTCCGCATCGACCTCTTTGAGACCCGACGCATCCGAGAGCGCAGAAAGATCCGAAAGTTCAAAACAGGCAAGCGTCCAGAAATCCCAAAGCTTCGTTTTGCGCTCCAACCCATGCAGGTTTGTCAGGTTCCACAGTTCCCAGAGCCCGACCTCCTCAAGCTCTGAACACTCCGAAAGGAAGGAAAGGTCTTCATTGGGGAGACGGATCAGAATCGCATGCGCAAGCTGCGGACATTTTTTCAGACCGTCGAGCCGGACTTCCGTATTCGTGTAGTTGCCGTTGATCCGGAAAGTCTTAAGAGAAGCCGGTCCGAAATTCGAAAGATCCACGACATCCATACCGTAGAAATGGAAATAGACCTCCTGAAGGCTTCCGCAGTGATTCAGCGCCGATAAGTCCGGGACCGTATCGCCGAAGAAGCTGAAGTACTGCAGATTCGGGGCCGCAGCATTTTGGATATTTGAAATGCTGCTGTCCCAAATCTCAATATTTTCCAGATTCTGAAGGCCCGTAAGATCCGGAAGTGTTCCGTCTACCCGCAAGAGAGAGAGAAACTTCATGTTTTTCATGTATTTCAGGAACTCGAGATCCGCCCAGGTTTTCATTTCGATCTCATGGCCGTCCTCGGTGCTGTACCAGGGAAATTCGCCTTCGTCATTCTGGGGGCTTCTGTTTGCAAGGTAGTCTACGCCGACTCTGGCCCAGCCTTTTTCCGCAATCCAGCTCTCATTGCCGGTCGTATAGAAGAAAGTATCGCCGACAATCAGGCATTCATATACGCGCGCAAGATCCTCCGGCCTAAGTCCGGCTTCCTTCGGGATGTAGACGTCCGGAACGGCTTCCGTTTCCGTCGTTTCTGCGGTCGTTTCCGTTGGCGTTTTTTTCGGCCAGAGCCGCCAGGCGACAATGCCGCCCGCAATCAGGAGGAGAATCCCGGCAGAAACCGAGAGAAGTACCGGAAGACGGCTTATCTTTTTCTGAAGCGCCTCTGCGGAGGCAATACGGGCAGTCAGTTCTTCTTTACTGTAGCGGGAGGCAAAGATCGTATTATAGGCATAGAGCGCGTTTTCAATCGGCTCCGGCGCCGAAGCATCGTTGAGGCTTACGGGGATGACGGAGAGGCCTTTTGCGTAGGATTTCAGAAATTCGGACTGAAGGGCCTCGTCTTCCCGGAAGGCTTCAGAGAGAAACAGCAGAAGGACACCGTCTTTTTTCGGCGGTTTTTCGCTGACTGTAAGCCCCTGTGCCTCGAGGCTTTTCAGGATTTCGGCAGCCGCATCACGGTCGGCGGCAGTATACAGCGGATAGAGCGTACGGTTTTTTGAGGCCATAACAGGTTCCTTTCAAAAGCAGTGCCTTCAGGGCAGCAGAATGATTTGAAAGCCGGTATCTTCGGGAATCACCAAAGGAAGCATGTCCCGGCTGACGGTAACGGTTTTCAGGGCTGGCTGCTGAAGAAGCGGTGTGAGATCCCGGATGCTGCTGTACTCAAGATGCAGGGAAGAAAGCGACGGCAGACGGGGAAGCGTATCAAGATCCGAAAGCATTTCGCATCCGCCGAGGCTCAGTTCCCGAAGAAGGACAAGGCTTTCGATCGTGGAAAGATCCTCGATCGGCTGGCGGATTAAAAAAAGCTCCGTCATATGCGTCGCGGTTCCGATGACGGAAAGATCCGTGATCATCCCGGCATCGACTTCCCTGTCGTTGGCTGTGCAGCTGTCCTTTGTGAGCATGATGTCCGCAGAATCTTTGACATAGACACTTCCCGCGAAATACAGTCCGCTGATGGTAGAGAGTTCACTCGGAAGGACAGATTCAGCACTCTTTTTGCCGAGTGCTGTACGGATTGCACGTGCCTGCAGGATATCCGGGAATTCGACCGGGAAATAATCTTCGTATTCGGACGGAAGGATTTCCTCCGTGGTCGATTCTTCGGTTTCGGTCGGTGCATCTGTGCGGGTTTCCTGCGGAGCAGTCGTCGCTTCGGTTTCGCGGATGATCCAGCGATCGAAACGTCCCGAAATGACGCCGGTAAGGCCAGCAGCTGCTATGATCATGAAAAGCATCGCGAGGGCCAGGCCCAGAAGATCCCAGCGTATCTTTTCCCGCAGATTCCGGTAGAAACTGCGGTTCAGAACAGACCAGGATAGTACGCGTTCGGCATAGCCTGTCGGACTTCTGTTCAGTTCTTTCAGTTCCGCGGAGATATCTCCTTCGGGCAGGAGCCCCTTCCAGGAATCGTCTGCCGCCGTATTGTCGAGAGGCAGCACAAGAAGCGGTTTTTTCAGGCTGACAGCCCGTTCGATTTCTGAGCGGCAGTTCGGTGATGCGAGCGCGGTCTTTGAGCGGAAGAAGAGTACCGCCGACGAAGTCTCCATGTGGTCGGCGATATTCTGCGGCCAGTCGGAACCTGCGGGGATGCCTTCGTCGTACCAGAGCCGCAGCTTCCGGTCGTTCAGGATATTCAGGATCTGAAGCACCTCGTCGGAATTCCGGTGCGAGTAGCTGATAAAGACGTAATTCAGTTTCCCCTCGTAGGGGCGGAAAAAGCTGCTCATTTTCCACCTCCTTTGAGGATGATTTCGTAGGATTCGAGGAGCCGGTCAATTCGCTCATCCTCTGAAAGAAGTACAGACTGCGGAAATTCCAGCGTCTGAAGCGCCGGGAGTTTTCGAAGCTCCTCCGGGTTTTCGGGAAGCGAGGAGAGGGATAGTTTCGTAATGCCGGACACGGTTTCTTCAGAAAGAATACCGCCGCCCGAAGCAGCCCGGACCGCATCCGAAAGTGCCTGATCCGAAAAAACGATCGTATCCTGCGGCAGTTCTTCCGGGGGTGTCCGATGTGAGCGGAGCACAAAAAACACGATTCCGGCTGCAAGAAGCAGTGCCGCAGCCACCGCCAAGACGACCGCAATTTTCCCGGATAGCGGACGATTCTGAATCTTCTGAGGCTTCCCAAGAAGGGCCTGTGAAAAGCCTTCTGTACGAAGCAGGGTTTCTTCTATGTCAGCCGTGTTTTTCGGGCGCGGAATGTGCTGTGCTTTTGTCAGTCCGAGGGAGAGCTCACCGCCTCCATCCTCCATATCGATGCTGATGATCGGACAGCCGCGTGCCTGGCAGGAAAGGAGTGCGCTTTTCTTGTCCGTATCTTCCTGAAAGGCTGCAGTGCGGTAGAGAATCAGAAGATCGGCGCTTGCCATCCGTTCTGTGCGGTCGCGTTGTTCCTCGAGCGTTTTCGCGCGCCCCGAGGCGTACCAGACCCGGCAGCCGCGTGAAACCAGCCGCCGAAGAAGCGGCTGGACCCGCGCCTCGTCGGCATCGGAAAAACACAGGAAGAGAAACGGTTCACTACCTGTGTATGGCTGAAGCGGATTGACGTTTTTCTGCGTCATAAGGGTAGAATTCTTTCGTGATTGCCGGATGCGGCAGATTTGATTCTACTGTAGTATAAGAGTGGATTTTTGTCAATTGTATGTTTGGATTATTTCCTCGGCGATCTCTTTTCTTGAAAGGCAGCGGTCCATCGCCTGCTTTTCGATATACCGGTGCGCCTGCGGCTCATCCATCTGGAGTTCGGAGATCAGCACCCATTTGGCGCGGTTGACGATCCGGATTTCCTCCATCTTTTCTTCGAAGGAAAGCGTGTTTTTCTCCATCTTTCTCAGCCGTTCGCGTGTGCTGGCCATCCAGTCGAGGGCGGTCAGGATCATCGGCCGGGAGAAGGGCTTTGCGAGCGTATATACCCCGCTGTCCGAAACTCTTTCCCGGACTTCATCGTAGTTTTCTGCGCGTACTAAAAGCAGGACAACACTTCCCTTTGTGCTGCCGGTATCGATCGCAAAACGGATGCCCGAATCATCCGGAAGCGGCGAATTGATGATCACGAAGTCATAATTCCGTTCCGAGAAGGCGCGTTTCCCCGCAGAGACTGCCGAAACATACCGGACGGGCTGGTAATGCGATTCCGGCAGCAGATCCGAGAGAGCGTTATTCAGTTTTTCGGCCGCGGATACAACGAGAACGCTGTAAACTCGCTCTTTCAGGCTCATAGGGGATCCTTTTTCTCCGTGTTTTCTCAGGTTTCGGTTCCGCAGTAAATGGACAGAATGTCAGCGGGTATATGCGTTTTGATAAAGCTGCTTTCGGAGGCCAGCCTGCAGGCATCCGAAAAACTGGTCGGAAGCTTTTCGTGCTGTGCGAGTACGGTTTCCGGCGCAGTATAGAGATTGAGGTCCGAAGGATCGCAGAGGGGAAGCCTGTTCTGGATGCCGTCAAGCCCCGCGTAAATCATCAGGGTATACGCGAGATAGGGATTGGCCGAAGGATCGGGCGAACGAAGCTCCGCACGGCGGTATTCGCCGACGGCTGCGGGGATGCGGATGAGCTGCGAACGGTTTTCGCGGGACCAAGAAACGTAGGCCGGCGCTTTGTCCCGCCCGAGCCTGCGGTAAGAAGTCTCGCAGGGGTTCAGAAAAGCAGTCATGGCCGGGGCATGCTTCAGGATGCCCGCGATCATATGCGAAAAGAGCGCCGGATCCCGAAGGTTCCGAAGCGAAATATTGATATGGAAGCCGTTTCCGGGGCCGTTTTCCAAAGGCTTCGGGGAGAAATCCGCAGAAAGACCGTTCCGGTGAGCGACGGTCTTGACAACCCGCTGGAAAGTCAGCGCGTGATCAGCTGATGAGAGTGCATCCGCATAACGGAAATCAATCTCGTTCTGGCCGGGGCCTTCTTCATGGTGAGAGCTTTCCGGATAGATCCCCATCTGCTCCAGTGTCAGGCAGATCTCACGGCGGACATTTTCGCCGCAGTCTTCGGGAGCGATGTCCATATAGCCTGCTTCATCGTTCGGGGTTCGCGTAGGCTTTCCGTTTTCATCCTGCAGGAAGAGGTAGAATTCCTGTTCGGCGCCGAATGTAAACTCGAGACCCTGCTCCTTCGCGTCTGCGACAGCCTTTTTAAGCAGGCTTCTCGTATCGCAGGAGAAGGGGCTTCCGTCCGGATGCGCAATCGATGAAAACATCTGCACGACGCGGCCGTGTTCGGGCCGCCAGGGAAGCGGCATCAGCGTTTCCGGCTCCGGATGCAGCAGAAGGTCGCTGTGCGTTTCATCGCCGAAGCCCTTGATCGCAGAGGCATCAAATGAAATACCCTGTGAAAAGGCGCGGGGCAGTTCGTGGGGCATAATGGCGATATTTTTCTGTTTGCCAAAAACATCGCAGAAGGTAAGACGGATAAATTTGACGTCTTCCTCCTGCGCATACTGAAGTACCTCTTCCTTGGCGTATTTCATGGGATATCCTCCTCGTAGGGTTTAATTTGCGACATACATCTGCCTGTACGGATTCTTGCTGTCCGGTGTGACAACGGTAAAGGGAGCCGCAAGCACTTCCTCCGGATCCAGCCCGAAAAGTGTGCAGTACTCCTCGATATGGGCGCGGATCTCCTGGAGATCCTGATCTGAAGCGGGACGGGCTGTCACCTGTTCGGGGAAGATCACGTCTCTGCACTTGGAGCGCAGGAACATTTTTCCGCCGTGCATGCCGGTGCAGGGGAAGAAACCGACACACTTTTCCTCCGGTTTCTCTAAGTTCAGCACGATAATCACGCCGCCTGCCTGGTATTCGCCCAGAAAACTCCCGGCCTTTCCGCCGATGATCATCAGCGGGACTTTGTCCTCATAAGCCTTCATGTGAATTCCCGCGCGGTAGCCGGCATTTCCGCGGACATAGATCTTTCCGCCGCGCATGGCATAGCCAGCGGCATCCCCGGTGCTCCCGTGAATGACGATCGTCCCGGAATTCATGGTGTCCCCGACCGCATCCTGCGCGTTTCCGTGAACCGTCAGGGTTCCGCCGTTTAAGTAAGCGCCGAGCGCATTTCCGGGTGTCCCTTTCAGGACCAGGTTTTCCCGCGACATCCCGGCAGCGATAAAGCGCTGCCCCAGGCAGTTTTCAATCGTGCAGCAATCCGGTGCGTTCCGGATCGCTTCATTCAGTTCTCTGTGGTCAAGCCCTTCGGCATTAATTGTATGCATCATAACACACCTCCGAAGATTTTTCTACGCATTTCGGCAGAAAAGGACGCTGTTGTTGCTGTTTTTTTGAGAAGATCGAAATTGATCGAAGAAAGCGGGATTCGTTCGCGGATCAGGGAAGTGTAGATACCCGCCCGCTCGTCGCAGCCGATCAGGATGAAACCGCGCAGCTGATCGTCTTTCACAAAGAGGCGTTTCAGGGAGTGATCGGTTTTCTCTTCATAGAGTTCACCTTCATAGGCGCCTGCGGTCATTGCATGCAGCCCGAAGAAACCGATGGAATTCATCGGGATTCCCTTGTCAAAGCGTTCCGACCCGCCTGCCATGTTGACGCCGGCCGTATGACCCTGCATATAGGCATTTGGGAGGATCGCTAAAACGCGCTTGCCGCCGATTGAGATGTCCGGTCCCTCTGCGCAGTCACCTGCCGCATAGATGCCGGGGATCGAGCTCTGCATCCGTTCGTCGACGAGGATTCCACGGTTTACTTCGCCGCCGCAGTCCCGCAGGAGCCCGCTGTTTGCGCGGACGCCGACCGCGAGGACCAGCACGTCAAATTCCACATCCGCGCCGCTCTGCATATGGGCAATGTTCCCCTCGAAGCGGGCGACACTGTCGCTCAGGTAAAAACGCATGCCTTTCGCTTCTAAATGTTTCTGCATCATCGCAGCGCACTCCGAATCCAGAATGCTCGAAAGCACCCGGTCCGCGAGGTCACAGACCGAAACGGATCCCACGCGTTCTAAAATTCCCTCCGCGCATTTCAGGCCAATCAGGCCTGCGCCGACAATCAGCACCCGGCTTTTTTCGGTGAGCGCCTGCTCCAGCGCTAAAGCGTCATCAATCGTCATGAAGGAGTACTTCTTCGGAACAGTATCCAGCCCCTCAAAGCGCGGAACAAAAGGCGAAGAACCGGCGGCGATCAAAAGCTCGTCATAGGGAAGCAGAGTTCCGTCCGAAACTTCTGCTTTCTTTGTTTCGGGGAGAATCCGAACTGCCTTCTGTCCGTACAGTACCTGACAGCCGTTCTTCTCATAAAAGTCTTCGCTCCGGTACTGCATGCGCTGAAGATCGGTTTTTCCTTCTAAATAGTAGGAGATGAGCGGCCGACAGTACACAGCATGCTTCTCCTCGGAGATGACCGTAATTTCGGATGAACGGTCAACGCTCCGGATTCCCTCAATACAGCCTGCGGCAGCGACGCCGTTTCCGATGATCACATAGCGCTTCATACCGCATCCTCCCTTTCTTCATAGACGATGGCCCGGTTCGGGCAGCCCTTTACGCAGGCCGGCTCCCCGCAGGCATTCTGCAGGCAGAGCTCACATTTCTGCATCACGCCCTGATCATTCGGCGCCAGCGCACCGTAAGGACAGACTAAAACGCAGGTCAGACAGCCGACGCAGCGGTTCTGGTCGACGCGAATCACGCCGCCTTCCTTTGAAAGTGCGCCTGCGATACAGCTTTTGACGCAGATCGGGTCTTCGCAGTGCCGGCAGGAAACCGCGTAGGAAATTCGCTCGTCCCCCTCGACATGGATGCGCGGGAAGATCGGCCTGTCTTTCAAAGCCAGTACCATGTCGGAGAGCCCGGAATTGGCAAAGGCGCAGTTGTATTCGCATAAATGGCAGCCGAGGCACCATTCTTCATTGACATAGACTCGTTTCATTGCTTTATTCCCCCGCATGCGAGATCCCGAGGATCTGAAGTTCCATCTCCGTAAGTCCGACGCCCCGAAGCATCAGCCGGTTGCCCCGCAGCGCTTCGATGGAATTGATGCCCATCCCGCCCATGAGTTCCATGATTTCATGCCGCCAGGCGGTCATCAGGTTCACAAGGCGCTCTGAGCCGATATTCGGATTCAGGCGTTTTACGAGATCCGGCCGCTGTGTCGCAATGCCCCAGTTGCATTTGCCGGTCTGGCAGGTGCGGCAGAGATGGCAGCCCAGCGCCAAAAGCGCGGCGGTCGCGATATAGCAGGCATCGGCGCCTAAGGCAACGGCTTTTACAACATCGGAAGCGCTTCGGATGGAACCGCCGGCAACAAGCGATACATTATTCCGGATGCCTTCGTCGCGGAGCCGCTGGTCGACAGCCGCGAGCGCAAGTTCAATTGGGATGCCGACGTTGTCGCGGATCCTGGTCGGCGCAGCGCCGGTGCCGCCGCGGAAGCCGTCAATTGCAATGATATCCGCACCGGAGCGGGCGATTCCTGATGCGATCGCGGCGATGTTGTGGACGGCCGCAACCTTGACAATGACGGGCTTCTGGTACTTGGTCGCTTCCTTCAGGGAGAACACAAGCTGCCTGAGGTCCTCGATCGAATAGATATCATGGTGCGGTGCCGGGGAGATGGCATCCGACCCTTCCGGGATCATCCGGGTTCTCGAGACATCACCTACGATCTTGGCACCCGGAAGGTGCCCGCCGATACCGGGCTTTGCGCCCTGGCCCATCTTGATTTCAATCGCAGCGCCGGCCTCCAGGTAATCCTCGTGCACGCCGAAGCGGCCGCTCGCGACCTGGACAATCGTATTCGGTCCGTACTGGTAGAAATCTTCGTGGAGTCCGCCTTCGCCCGTATTATAGAGAATTCCGAGTTCCGTCGCTGCCCGTGCGAGAGAAGCGTGGGCGTTGTAGCTGATCGAGCCATAGCTCATCGCGGAGAACATGACCGGCATCGAGAGGCTGATCTGAGGAGGAAGGTCGCAGATCAGTTTTCCATCCGGATCCCGCGTGATCTTGTCCGGCTTTTTCCCCAAGGAAACATGTGTCTCCATCGGTTCGCGCAAAGGGTCAATCGGCGGATTTGTAACCTGCGAGGCATTGATCAGAATCTTGTCCCAGTAAACCGGCAGCGGTTTCGGATTGCCCATGGAAGAGAGCAGCACGCCGCCCGATCCGGCCTGTTTGTAGATTTCCCGGATCGTATCGTTCTGCCAGTTGGCGTTTTCGCGGAGCACGCAGTCAGATTTCACAATCTTCAGGGCGCGCGTCGGACAGAGGGACACGCAGCGCTGGCAGTTGACGCATTTGATCTCGTCGCTCATCATGATGCCGCGCTCCGGGCTGTAATGATGGACTTCATTCGCGCACTGCCGTTCACAGACCCGGCACTTTATGCAGCGGGACTCGTTTCGGATCACTTCAAATTCGGGATAGATGAATTCCACTCCCATCAGTATGCACCTTCTTTCACCTGAATAATGACCGGCTCGCCGCCCGAAGGCGCGAAGATGTTCTCCGCGTCCGGTTCCATGGTACGGATGGCGGCTTCCTCGCTGGAGACAAAGACCAGGTCATTTTTCTCGCCGACGACCATCGAACGGAGCTTCAGCCGGTCGTTTAATGCCATGATTCCGCCCGTAAAGCCTAAAACGATCGAGAAGGGACCGGTTACAAGGAGGCTCGGGAAAACCGTCCGAAGATAAGCGTGACGCTTTTTGTCATATTCGTCGCTTTCCCCTGCGATTGTCGACCAGAAGGGCGCTGCGATTACGTTTGCCGCCTCCGAAAGCGTCAGTCCCTGCCTGCGCACGAGGTAATCCATAATATAGGTAATGACCTCGGTATCGGTCTGCAGCGTGCATTTATAGCCGAACATCTCAATAAAGCGCCGGTTTGCGTCGTAGGAGGAAATTTCTCCGTTGTGGACGACCGAGTAATCCAGAAGCGTAAAAGGATGCGCGCCGCCCCACCAGCCGGGGGTATTCGTCGGATAACGGCCGTGTGCGGTCCAGGAATAGCCTTCGTATTCCTCAAGACGGTAGAAATAGCCTACATCCTCCGGGAAACCGACCGCCTTGAAGGTGCCCATGTTTTTGCCGCTCGAGAAAACGTAAGCCCCGTTCATTTCGGTATTGATCTTCATAACCGCGCGGGCGACGAATTCCTTTTCATCGAGCTGCATGGAGCGGAGCATGGACTGGAGCGGCGCGACAAAGTAGCGCCAGATAATCGGCTCGTCGGTGATTTCCGGAATCTTCCTCGTGGGAATCAGCTCGGACTGGACGATTTCAAAATATTCCTTTAAAAAGGCTTCGCAGTCTTTTCTTGTCGCACGGCTGTCAAAAAACAGGTGCAGCGCATAGAAATCACGGTATTCAGGATAGATGCCGTAACCCGCAAATCCGCCGCCGAGGCCGTTTGAGCGTTCGTGCATCGGGACCATGGCCCGGACAATCCGTTCGCCTGTCATCCGCTTTCCTTCTCTTGATATGACAGCTGCGATCGCGCACCCGGAGGGGATACGCAGCTCACCTTCTTTCATCATGGGAGGTCGCTTCCTTTCTCGATAGAACAACAAAAGGCGCTCATCTCCGTACAGAGATACTCTTACGGAAATGAACGCCTTTGCCCATTTGCGGACATTATAGGACTTCCCCTGCGGTTTTGTCAAGCTTTTCGGAAATTTTGGCCTAATTGACGGAAAAAGTGAAAAGTGCCGTGAGAAATCCGTGCATTTTTTCGCTTGACTACCGCGACAATGGGGTGTAAAATGTTCCGCGTAAAGGCAAAGGCGTCTTTCGTATTCGTACGGAAGGCGCCTTTTCTTTTTTGTTGATTTTCAGGAGGATGTAAGAAATGAGTACTGTTTCGGATTATTTCGGAAGTCAGGTCTTTGACGACCGTGTCATGCGTGCCAATCTTTCGAGCGATGTGTATGCATCCCTCAGAAAGACCATTGATGAAGGAAGTGAACTTGATATCGGCGTCGCAAATGCAGTCGCGGAGGCTATGAAGAACTGGGCCGTTGCAAAAGGCGCTACACATTTTACTCACTGGTTCCAGCCGCTGACCGGAATCACCGCCGAAAAGCACGACGGCTTTATCTCTCCCTCGCCGGACGGATCGGTTATCATGGAGTTCTCCGGCAAGGAACTGATCAAGGGTGAGCCGGACGCCTCCTCCTTCCCTTCGGGCGGCCTGAGAGCTACCTTTGAAGCGAGAGGATATACCGCCTGGGATCCGACCTCCTACGCGTTTATTAAAGGTAAGACCCTCTGCATTCCGACTGCTTTCTGCAGCTACGGCGGACATGCGCTGGATAAGAAGACCCCGCTTCTTCGTTCTATGGAGGTCCTCTCCAAGCAGGCGCTCCGGATTCTGCGGCTCTTCGGCAATACCACTGCAAAGCGCGTGGTTTCCTCAGTCGGTCCCGAGCAGGAGTATTTCCTGATCACCCGGGAAATGTACGAGCAGCGGCCGGACCTCCGCTTTACCGGGCGGACGCTTTTCGGTGCGAAGCCGCCGAAAGGACAGGAGCTGGACGATCACTATTTCGGCGTGATCAAGCCGGGTGTAGCGGCCTTTATGGAGGATCTGAACGACGAGCTGTGGAAGCTCGGCATCCTCGCGAAGACCGAACACAATGAAGTGGCGCCGGCCCAGCACGAGCTTGCCCCGATTTATACGACCACCAATATCGCAACCGACCACAACCAGCTGATGATGGAAATCATGCAGAAGGTCGCGGCGAAGCACGGGCTCGTCTGTTTGCTTCATGAGAAGCCCTTCGCGGGTGTCAACGGTTCCGGCAAGCACAATAACTGGTCGATTGCGACAGACAATGGCCAGAACCTGCTTTCCCCGGGCGAAACACCCTATGAGAACGCACAGTTCCTGCTGTTCCTGTGTGCCGTGATCAAGGCGGTCGACGATTATCAGGATCTTCTCCGGATCTCCGTTGCAACTGCCGGAAACGATCACCGGCTCGGCGCGAATGAGGCGCCGCCCGCCGTGATCTCGATGTTCCTCGGCGATGAGCTGGATGCAGTGCTTCAGGCGATCGAGAACGACACGCCTTACCAGGGAACCGAAAAGATGCAGATGAAGCTCGGTGTGGATGTGCTGCCGAAGTTCAACCGTGACACGACCGACCGGAACCGGACCTCGCCCTTTGCTTTCACCGGCAATAAATTCGAATTCCGTATGCTCGGTTCCTCGAACTCGATTGCCTGCGCGAATATCATGCTGAACAGCGCGGTTGCGGAATCCCTCAGGATCTATGCGGACCGGCTGGAGCAGGCGGAAGACTTCGAGACCGCGCTTCACGAGATGATCAAGAAGACGATCAAGGACCATCGGCGGATCATTTTCAATGGCAACGGCTATGACGATTCCTGGATTGCGGAAGCGACCGAAAAGAGAGGGCTTCTGAATTACCGCACGACGGCGGACTGCATGCCGCATCTTCTGGACGAGAAGAATGTGACGATGCTTACCTCTCTCGGCGTCTTCACCGTGGATGAACTGAAGTCACGCCGCGATATCATGCTCGAGAATTACTGCAAGACGGTCAATATCGAGGCCAATACCATGATCAATATGGTTCACAAGCGCATCGCGCCGGCGATCACCCGCTTCACGGCAGACCTTGCGAAGGAAGCAGCTGAGAAGAAAGCGCTGTTCCCGGATCTTGCCTGCAGCTATGAAACGGACCTTGTGGTGAAGCTTTCCGGACTGACGGACTGCATCGCAGGGAAGACTGCAGAGCTGGAGAAGGCTGTGATAGGACTTTCGGATGCGGCGGATATCATTGAGGAATCGGCCCTGATCCGTGATACGGTTCTGCCGAAGATGAGCGAGCTCCGGATTTCCTGCGACCGGGCAGAACTTCTGGTGGCCAAGAGCTACTGGCCATTCCCGACATACGGCGATATTCTTTTCAGCGTTAAGTAACGCGAAAGGGAAGCGCCTCTTCCGGGAGGCGCTTCCGACATAAAGAGGGGTAACTATTATGAAAAACATGACAGTGGAATTTTGGTTTTTAATCGGTGCAGCACTGGTTTTCTGGATGCAGGCAGGCTTTGCCATGGTGGAGACGGGCTTCACCCGGGCAAAAAACGCCGGCAACATCATTATGAAGAACCTGATGGATTTCTGTATCGGCACCGTGGTGTTCTCCGTTCTCGGCTATACGCTGATGATGGGGGAGGATGCGCTTTTCGGACTGATCGGAAAACCGAACCTGAACCTGTTTTTACACTTTAAAGAATTTATCCAGTCTCCGGAAGACGGATTTACCGACGCAAGCTTTTTCGTATTCAACCTCGTGTTCTGCGCCACGACCGCGACAATCGTTTCCGGCGCGATGGCGGAGCGGACGAAATTTGCAGCCTACTGTGTGTATTCGGGCGTGATTTCACTTCTGATCTACCCGATCGAAGCGCACTGGATCTGGGGCGGCGGCTGGCTTTCGCAGATCGGCTTCCATGACTATGCCGGCTCCTGTGCGATCCACATGGTCGGCGGTATCGCAGCCCTGATCGGTGCAATCGTACTCGGCCCGCGTATCGGCAAGTATGTCAAAGACAAGAACGGAAAGGTCAAAAAGGTCAACGCGATCCCCGGTCATTCGATTCCCCTGGGTGCTTTAGGCGTCTTTATCCTCTGGCTCGGCTGGTACGGCTTCAACGGCGCAGCGGCGACTTCGCCCTCGGAGCTTTCCTCGATTTTCCTGACCACCACGATCGCGCCGTCGGTTGCGACATGCACAACGATGATCTACACCTGGGTCCGAAACGGCAAGCCGGACGTCTCGATGTGCCTCAACGCATCTCTTGCGGGCCTTGTCGCTGTCACCGCGGGCTGTGATGCCTTTGACGGACTCGGTGCAGGTGTGGTCGGCCTGGTTGCAGGCATCCTCGTGGTTATCGTAGTTGAAAAACTGGACCTGAAGCTTCATGTGGACGATCCGGTCGGCGCAGTCGGCGTACACTGCGCGAACGGTATCTGGGGAACGATTGCGGTCGGTCTTTTAGCAAACCCGAACGCGCCTGCAGGACTCAGGGGTCTGTTCTATACCGGAAGCTTTACGCAGCTTGGACTGCAGACGCTCGGTTTTGTCGCGGTTGCTGCCTGGGCAACGCTGACGATGCTCGGCTTCTTCCTGCTTCTTCGGAAGATCGACTTCCTGCGCGCGGAGCCTGCGGATGAGCTCCTGGGCCTTGATGTCAGCGAGCACGGACTCCCGAGCGCCTATGCGGATTTCATGCCTGCGGTTGACAAGTACGCAGAATTCGGTACCGGCGAGCAGGTCGTCGCCGTGGCCGGTACGACGCCGCCCGCGGAAGCAGTGCAGGTAAAGCACGAAGCAGCATTCCGCGAAGACGGACACAAGTTCACCAAGGTCGAAATTGTCTTTAAGGAAGAAAAACTCTATGCCCTGAAAGACGCGATGTCAAAGCTCGGCATTACGGGTATGACGGTTTCTCATGTAATGGGTTACGGCATGCAGAAGGGCCATACCGAATACTACCGTGGTGTCGCGGTCGAAACAGACCTCCGGCCGAAGGTGCAGGTGGATATCGTCGTATCGAAGATCCCGGTGCGCGACGTCATTGAAACGGCCAAGAAAGTGTTGTATACCGGCCACATCGGCGATGGCAAGATCTTTGTCTACGATGTTGAAAGCGTGGTTAAGGTCCGGACCGGCGAAGAGGGCTATGACGCCCTGCAGGATGTAGAGTGAGGTCCTTTCCATGTGTTCGATATTCGGGTATTGCGGGAGCGTTCCGGATCAGGACGTTTTCCTGAAAGGATTTTACGAAACAAAGTCGCGCGGGCCGGATGACAGCAGAATTATTCATATCGGGGAAGGTCTTTTGGCCTTCCACCGGCTCTCCATCATGGGGCTGACACCCTCCGGGATGCAGCCCTTCGAGATGGACGGAAGTGCTATCGTCTGCAACGGTGAACTATACGGCTTCGAGAAAGAGCGGGAACGCCTTCTGAAGAAGGGCTGCAGCTTCCAGTCAGACAGCGACTGCGAGATTATTCTGCCGATGTATTTCGAGTATGGGACGGAAATGTTTTCCATGCTCGACGCGGAATTTGCCTGTGTGATCTATGACGGCAGAACCGGCGAATTCATTGCCGCACGTGACCCGATCGGCATCCGGCCGCTGTATTACGGATACGACGCAGCGGGTACGATCCTGTTTGCAAGCGAAGCGAAAAACCTCGTGGGGCTCGCGGACCGGATCATGCCTTTCCCGCCGGGATGTTACTATCAGGGCGGAAAGTTCATTCCCTACTGCAGGATCTCCGAGCCGGAAACGGTCTGTCACGACGATCTGGAAACCGCCTGCCGGAAGATCCGGGAAAAGCTGGTCGCAGGCGTACAGAAGCGGCTTGTCGCGGATGCAAAAGTCGGATTCCTGCTTTCCGGCGGCCTCGACTCCTCGCTGGTCTGTGCGATCGCCGCGCGGGAAAGCGATAAGCCGATCGAGACTTTTGCGATCGGTATGAGTGAGGACGCGATCGACCTGAAATATGCGAAACAGGTCGCGGACTTCATTGGCAGCCACCATACGGAAGTGTACATGACGCCGGAACAGGTGATTTCCTCATTGGAAAGCGTGATTCACCTTTTAGGGACCTATGATATTACGACGATCCGCGCGAGCATGGGTATGCATCTCGTGTGCAAGGCAATTCACGAACAGACGGACATCCGCGTGATCCTGACCGGCGAGATTTCGGACGAGCTTTTCGGCTATAAATATACGGACTTCGCGCCTTCTGCGGAAGCCTTCCAACAGGAGGCGGAAAAGCGGATCCGGGAGCTGCATATGTACGACGTGCTCCGGGCCGACCGCTGTATCTCCGTGAATTCCCTGGAAGCGCGCGTGCCCTTCGGCGATCTTGATCTTGTCCGTTATGTGATGTGCCTGGATCCGGAGATGAAGCTCAACCGCTATGGGAAGGGCAAATACCTGCTCCGCCACGCCTTTGAATGCCTTGATCTGCTGCCGGATACGATCCTCTGGCGGGAGAAGGCGGCTTTTTCCGATGCCGTCG
>JAFYGJ010000015.1:0-9668 GCA_017543275.1 Lachnospiraceae bacterium
CATTACGCCCGAAAAGCTGGTATACCTGCTTTTCCCGCTGTGCGGCCTGATCCGCCTTGCCTGGTACAACGTTCAGGAAATCCGGCGCCAGCAGGAGACGGACGAGCGCAGGAAGTATTTTACGGGCGTTCCGATCACGACTTCCTCGATCGTGGTTCCGATCCTGTTTGTCCTTTTCAGGGATATTCTGCCCGACCTTGCATTTTACATTGTTCTGACGGTCTGCTATGCGATTCTCGGATTCCTTTATATCAGCAGGCTCAGGATCAGAAAGCCGCAGAAGACAGGGTTTATCATTTTACTGTGTCTCGGCATTGCGGCGATCGTATATTTCGTTCTGAAGCTGGTATTTAAGCACCTGGTATAATTCTTTCGGAGTGTTATGAAATATATTGACGTAAACGGGATCCTGCGGGACATGAACGACTCGCAGGATCGTTTTTTTCGCTATATATACGGCCATGCGTGGACGAGGGCGCTTCTGAAGCCGCTCCTTCGTCCGGGCTTTTCCCGCTTTGCGGGTTTTTTCATGGACCGCGGCGCATCAAGGGTCCTGATCCGTTCCTTTATCCGTAAGAACGGCATCGACATGACGCAGTTCGAGGAGCGCAGATTTGCCTCTTTCAACGACTTTTTCACCAGAGCCGTGCTTCCGGACAAAAGACCGCTTCCGGACGGCGAAAAGGCCCTTTTTTCGCCTTGTGACGCGTATCTGACGGTTCTTCCCGTCACGGAAGACCTGCGTTTTACAGTGAAGCATACGGAGTACAGTCTTTCTGAATTTCTTCAGTCGGAGGAGACTGCCGAAAAGTTTAACGGCGGGACGCTGCTTCTGTACCGGCTTTCCGTGCAGCATTACCACAGGTACCATTTCTTCGACTCGGGAAAGATCGAAAAGGAATACCGCATTCCCGGCGCGCTGCATACGGTGCAGCCTTCCGCGAATGACGCGCGTCCGATCTACAAGGAGAACACGCGCTGTGTGTCGGTGCTTTCCACCGAGCATTTCGGTATGGTGATCCAGACGGAAGTCGGTGCGCTTCTGGTCGGAAGGATTACAAATAACCCCGTGAAGGATTTTAAAAGAGGGGATGAGAAGGGCCGTTTTGAATTCGGCGGATCAACCGTAATCGTCGTGCTGGAAAAGGACGCGGCGGAGATTGACGGGGCGTATATTAACGCTTCTAAGGACGGTCTCGAGACGGAAGTGCGCTTCGGCACGCGGATCGGCAGGAGTCTTAAACCTTAATAACTGTTCAGCACTGCCCATTCGAAATGCTGCGCATTTCTCATTTGGGCGGTCATAGAGGCTCCGCCTCTTGCCCGCCGGATAAAAACAGACGGATTAGTCCGAAACACAGATGTTTCGTCCGTCATCCGGTCAGTTTTTATCCGGTGCTGAACAGTAAAAAAAATTCCTTGACAAATGTTCTGAATTCTGTTAATATACTCGTTGCGCATTAACTGGTTTTCGGGGTGTGGCTCAGTTTGGTAGAGCACCTGGTTTGGGACCAGGGGGTCGCAGGTTCGAATCCTGTCACCCCGATGCGTGAACGATCTGCGGGTGTAGTTCAATGGTAGAATGACAGCCTTCCAAGCTGTATACGTGGGTTCGATTCCCATCACCCGCTTCATTTTCTGCCCGCGAAGCGGAGAATGAACTTTTGCGGTGGGTATGGCGCAGTTGGCTAGCGCGCCAGATTGTGGCTCTGGAGACCGTGGGTTCGAGTCCCACTACCCACCCTTTTTTGCAGGAATCTCCTGTCGAGGAATATTGGGCTGTCGCCAAGCGGCTAAGGCACAGGACTTTGACTCCTGCATTTCGTTGGTTCGAATCCAACCAGCCCAGATACGGGCCATTAGCTCAGGTGGTAGAGCACTTGACTTTTAATCAAGTTGTCCGGGGTTCGAGTCCCCGATGGCTCATTTGCATGTTCGCATGTAATCTCTTTTCTGAAGGAGGTGAAAATAGATGTCTACCGTTATCGTCAAAGAAAATGAGACCCTCGACAGCGCTCTGCGCCGTTTTAAGAGGAACTGCGCAAAGGCCGGTATCCAGCAGGAAATCCGTAAGCGTGAGCATTACGAGAAGCCTTCGGTAAAGCGTAAGAAAAAATCCGAGGCTGCCAGAAAGCGCAAATACAACTGATGAAAAGAGAAGGCGTCCGCAGTTTAATCGCTGCGGGCGCTTTTTTTCTCGAAAAGTATTTCATTTTCATCTGTTTTGTGATATGATATTTTAGATTAATGATGTCCGGAGGAAAAATTATCGGATGCAGGTGCAGAAAATTATTGACAGCATGCCTGTGGAGCATCAGAAAAACATCTTCGGCGGGCTGGATGCCTGGCTTCGGAAGATCGAACGCAGCCTGAATGTGGAAATACTCGCACGAAACGACAGTATCCGGATCAGCGGCGAGGAGTCCCGTGTGGAACGGGCCGAAGAAGTATTCAACAGCCTTTTTGAACTTTCCAAAAGGGGGAACACCATTACGGAACAGAATGTGGATTATGCGCTTGCGCTGTCTGTGGAAAAGGCAACGCCGGCGCTTGTGGAAATAGACCAGGATGTCGTCTGCCATACGGTAAACGGCAAACCCGTAAAGCCAAAAACGCTCGGCCAGAAAAAATACGTCGATGCGATGCGGGAAAAGATGATCGTATTCGGCGTCGGTCCGGCCGGTACCGGAAAGACCTATCTTGCGATCGCGATGGCCGTACAGGCTTTCAAGAACAACGAAGTCGACAAGATCATCCTGACCCGTCCCGCAATCGAGGCGGGCGAGAAGCTCGGGTATCTGCCGGGCGACCTGCAGAGCAAGATCGATCCCTACCTTCGGCCTCTGTATGATGCGCTTTTCCAGATCATGGGGGCGGAAAGCTTCCAGCACAACATGGAGCGCGGAACGATTGAAGTCGCGCCTCTTGCTTACATGCGCGGCCGGACGCTCGACAATGCCTACATCATTCTGGATGAGGCACAGAACACGACGCCTTCGCAGATGAAGATGTTCCTGACGCGTATCGGCTTCAATTCGCGCTGCATCGTCACCGGCGACAAGACGCAGAAGGACCTGCCGCAGGGAACGGAATCCGGTCTGGATCTCGCGCTTCGGATCCTGAAGAAAATCAATGAGATCGGTTTTATCGAGCTCACGAACCGGGATGTCGTGCGTCATCCTCTGGTCCAGAAGATCGTGGAAGCTTACGAACAGTACGAATCCACACACAAAAACACCGCAGGAGGCCGTCCGCGCTATGACCATAACAATCGAAAATGAGACGGAGATCTCGTTTGATTTTGATTATGAAGCGCTGATCAGGACCGTCGCGGAAGCTGTGCTGGATTATGAGGAGTGTCCCTACGAAGCATCGCTTGAGGTGGTCCTGACAGATAATGAAGGCATCCGCGAAGTCAACAGAGATGCCCGCGGCATTGACAGTCCGACGGACGTGCTTTCCTTCCCGATGGCATATTATGAAAGCCCGAAAGATTACGACGGCCTGGATGCACAGGACGATGTATTTGACCCGGAAACAGGCGAATACTTGCTCGGCAGCATGATGATTTCCTGTGAAAAGGTGCTGTCACAGGCGGAAGAATACGGCCACTCCGCAAAAAGAGAACTGGCTTTTCTCACGGCGCACAGCATGCTCCATCTTTTAGGCTTCGATCATATGGAAGAGCAGGAGCGCGAAACCATGGAAAACGAACAGCGAATCATTCTTGATTCTCTCGGAATCACAAGATAAAGTACCCGGAGGCTCTTATTGATGAGAAATAAGACAAAATCCAATACCTTCCTCGCGCACGGCGGCATTTTGGCGCTTGCGTCCATCCTGGTCCGCTTCATCGGCATGATCTACCGGATTCCGATGGTCAACATCATCGGTTCCGAAGGCAACGGCTATTACTCAACGGCATATTCGGTCTACAACATCCTGCTTCTTCTGTCCTCATACAGCCTGCCGCTCGCCGTTTCCAAACTTGTCAGTGCCCGTACAGCGGTCGGGAAGTGGAAGGAAACCAAGCGCATCCTGATTGCGGCCTTTGTCTTTGCCGTTGCTGTCGGCCTGACTTTCGCCCTGATCACGCTCTTTTTAGCGGACTTCTTCTGCACGAAGATCATGGGAAGTCCGCGGGCAGCGATAGCGCTGAAGTGGCTTGCGCCGACCGTGTTCATCATGGCGGTTTTAGGGGTTCTGCGGGGCTTCTTCCAGGGGCTTCAGACGATGATTCCGACTGCGGTTTCCCAGATTTTGGAGCAGATCGCGAATGCTTTTGTTTCTGTCGGAATGGCTGCGGCGCTGTTCCAGTACGGGACGGAAGTGACGCTGAAAACCGGTGATCAGACCTTCGCGCCAGCCTGGGGCGCTGCCGGCGGTACGATCGGTACCGGCGCCGGGGCCTTTGTCGCACTGGCGTTCTGTGCAATGCTGTTCTTCCTGTTCCGGGGCCGCTTTAATTCCAGCGTCAACCGGGACAAAAATGCCAAAGTCCGCCCTTACGGGCGCATTATGCGGATCCTGGTCCTGACAGCCGTTCCGATCATTGTCAGTACTGCGGCCTATAACTGCATTGATATTATCGACGTCGTGATTTTCAATCACGGCATGAAGCGGATCGGTTACACTGTCAGCGAGTATACCTCTGTCTGGGGCGATTACAACAGCGCTTTCATGATCCTGATCCATCTGCCGGTTGCCTTCGCATCTGCGATTGCATCGGCGCTTGTTCCTTCTCTTTCTGCCGCCTATGCGGAAGAGGACAGGAAACTGGTGCTGCAGAAGATCTCTGTCACGCTGAGGACAGTGCTTCTGATTGCGCTGCCGTTCTCATTCGGCATGATGGCTGTCGGCGGAAACCTTGCAAAGCTTTTATTCCCGACGATTTCGGCAGATGCGGAACGCTACCTCATTATCGGCGGTTTCGCGGTTCTGTTCTATTCGCTTGCGACTGTTACAAATGCAATCCTGCAGGGCCTGAACCGGCTCGACAAACCGGTCATCCACAACCTGATCAGCCTCCTTGTGCATGTGCTTCTGATGTTCTTCTTCGTCTATGTGCTGAAGCTGGAGATTACGGGCGTTATCATTGCCTACATGCTGTTCGGCCTTGTGACAACCGCGCTGAACCTGTGGTCGATCTATAAGATTACCGGCTATCTTCCGGAGCCGATGCAGTCGGTGCTGCTGCCGGTCAGTGCTTCCTTTGCCGTCGTTCTTGTGTGCCTGCTGGTATCCTTTGTAGTCAGCCGCTTTGCGCACGGGAAGGCAGGAAATCTTCTGATTGTGCTCTTTGCCTTTATTCTGGGCTTTATCGTCTATATCATCCTGATTTTCCGGATGAACTGTGTTACGAAGGCGGATCTTCTGGAACTTCCGGCCGGCAAAAAGATCGTCCGGATGCTGAAAAAAGTCCGTCTGGTGTAAAGCATGGAATATCCGATTCTTGTAATCGGTGCAGGCGCCTCGGGTCTTGCCGCCGCAGTTTCCGCGGCCGAATCCGGGGCATCGGTGTGTGTACTGGAGAAGAAGGAGCAGCCGCTGAAAAAGCTGCTTCTGACCGGAAACGGCCGCTGCAATTTCACGAACCGCAGCATTTCTTCGAACGCGTACTATACGCATGAGCCGGCGTTTATCGAACGTTTTCTCCGGCGTTTTCAGACAGAGGATGCGCTTTTGTTTTTCCGCGGTCTGGGCCTGTATCCGGCCTTTCGCGGGGATTATGTATACCCGATGAGCATGCAGGCACAGTCGGTGCGGGAAGCGCTTCTTGCACGAGCCCGTGCGCATTCTGTGAACATTTCCTGCGGTGTGAATGTGAAGGATGTCACATATGACAGCAGGAAGAAGATGTTCACGGTTAAAACTTCGTCAGAGACGTATTCCTGCAGGAAGCTGATCCTTTCATGCGGCTCGGAAGCCGGCGTCCGGGACCGGGAAGCCTTTACGGCAGACCAGATCCTCCGAAAGCTCGGTCACAGGCTGTATCCTGTAAGGCCTGCGCTTGTGAAACTTCTCGGAAACGCAGGTTTTGAGTCTTTCTGGGACGGTGTGCGGCATCACTGCATTGTCCGTTTTGTCCGGAAATCTGACGGCGCGATCTTCACGGAAGAAGGGGAAGTGCAGTTCACGAAAGACGGCATTTCCGGCATTCCGGTTTTTCAGATCAGCCATCCTGCGGGAGAAGAAATCGATCAGAAGGGCAAAGCTTCTGTCAGGCTGAATTTCATACCGGATCTCGGCCCTGACGGGCTCAGAGACAGCCTGAATCTGCTGAAAAACAGCCCATATCAGGCCGATCGCACACTTTATGATATCCTGACCGGTTTCCTGTCGAAGAAGCTGATAAAGGCCGTTTTGACACAAGCGGAAGGAATGGGTTCCAAAAAGATACGTGAGATTTCCGATGAAGAGATTCGGAAGCTGACGGAACTTCTCACTGATTTTCCCTATACAGTCACCGGCGTCGGCGATGCAGGGAGTGCACAGGTAATGCGCGGCGGGGCGGATCTCTCGGAGTTTACGGATGATCTGGAATCCCGGATTGTTCCCGGACTTTATGTGACCGGAGAACTTCTGGATGTCGACGGAAAATGCGGCGGCTATAATCTGCATTTTGCCTGGGGTACAGGGATCCTTGCAGGCAGATCCGCAGCTGAAAATCTTTCGGAGGCATGCAGATGATTGTCAGCGATATCCGCGTCCCGATCCGCTATACAGAGGAGACCCTCTATGCTGCGATCCGGAAGGCCGGCGGCAGGAAGAACCTGAAAATCCGTTCCGTTCAGATCCTTCGAAGAAGTATTGACGCCCGGAAGAAGCCGCAGCTTTTCTATGTGATGAAGGCGGCTGTGAATGAAGTACCGGTGAAAGTGCCTTCCTGTCCGTACCGGGCAGATCCCGCGAGGCAGTATATCGTGATCGGTGCAGGCCCTGCCGGCCTGTTCGCGGCATTGACACTTTCGGAAGCCGGAGCTTCCGTTACGCTTCTGGAACGCGGAAAGAAGGTTTCGGAGCGGCAGCAGGATGTGGATAACTTTTGCCGTACCGGCATCCTGAACCCGGACTCGAATGTCCAGTTCGGCGAAGGCGGTGCAGGAACTTTTTCCGACGGAAAGCTCAATACGCTGACACAGGACAAATCAGGCCTGAATGCGCGTGTCCTGCAGGTCTTCCATGAATGCGGCGCACCGGAAGAGGTCCTGTATGATGCCCGTCCGCATATCGGGACGGACCGGCTCCCGGAGATTGTAACTGCGATCCGGGAACGGATTGAAAGGGCCGGCGCTGCGGTTCGTTTCGGCTGTACTGTAACGGATTTTATCGTGGAAAACGACCGGATTTCGGGCGTTCTCATAAATGGAGAGGAAAAGCTCTCTGCGGATGCTGTGATCCTTGCAATCGGGCATTCGGCACGGGATACGGTGAAGCGCCTGTATAACCGCGGCGCGCTGATGGAGCAGAAGCCTTTTGCCGTCGGCGTACGGATGGAGCACCTGCAGCGTGATATTACCGCCTGGGAATACGGCACGCTCGATTATGAGGAGCTCGGGGCGGCGCCGTATAAGGTCACGGCGAAAACCACATCCGGTCGCGGCGTGTATTCCTTCTGCATGTGTCCGGGCGGGCAGGTTGTCAACGCTTCTTCGGAAGAAGGCCATCTCTGCATCAACGGGATGAGTGATTCTGCGCGTTCCGGCCGGAATGCCAATGCCGGAATTGTCGTACAGGTTGATCCTTCGGACTACCCTTCGGATCATCCGCTTGCGGGGATCGAGTTCCAGCGTGACCTCGAGCGGAAAGCATTTCTTGCTGCCGGCGGGAAAATACCGGTTCAGCTTTACGGAGATTTCCGGGAGGAGCGGATCTCGACGGAATTCGGTGCAATTCTTCCCGATATGAGAGGCGGATATGCATTTGCGGATCTGAGAAAGATCCTCCCCGCAGAGCTTTGCGGCGCGCTTTCGGAAGCGATCCCGAAATTCGGGCGGATGATCGGCGGATTTGACCGGGAAGATGCGGTAATGTCTGCAGTCGAGTCCCGGACTTCCTCACCGGTACGGATTGTCCGGAACGATCGCATGGAATCCAGCATTTCCGGGCTGTACCCCTGCGGCGAAGGCGCCGGTTATGCGGGCGGGATCGTAAGCGCGGCGATGGACGGCATCCGGATTGCGGAAAAACTATTGGAAAATGATTCGGTCCCTCGGGACACTGGAGAATAAGATTTACATGAATGAAGAACTGATTCGAAGAATCAACGAACTTGCGCGAAAATCCAAGACGCCGGAAGGACTGACGGAAGAAGAACGCGCGGAACAGGATGCTCTGAGAAAGGACTATATCCGGGCGTTCCGGGAGAATCTCCGCAGGGAAATCGAACGGATTGACATCAAGAACCCGGACGGATCGGTCACAAGCGTTAAGGAACGCCACGACCAAAAGTTCAAAAAAGGCGAATGGGAAGAATAATCTGGATCAGGAGGGCATTATGGGACTGACCCGAAAACTGATGATTGAAATGAGAAACCGGGTGGAAGGAAGAGAAGAAAAGAACCACCGCATCTTCGAACATTTCATGGAGCTTCTGCCGGAAGAAACAGAAAAAGTGTTTATCTATGTCGGTGCCGGATCCGAAGTTTCGACTGCGGCAATCCGGGGCGAACTTCTTGCGCGCGGCATCAAACTGTTCTGTCCGAAGGTTGTGGATGGGAATGTTTATTTCTTCCCGGTTCTGTCTCCGTCGGATCTGAAATCCGGTTACCATAAAATACCGGAGCCGGATGTGGAGGAAGAAGGACGTGACATTCAGGAGATCATCAAGGAGAAAAGTGTCACGCCGACCGATACGCCGGACTGCCTGATGGTCATGCCCGGTGTGGTTTTCGATGAACAGGGCGGAAGACTCGGCTACGGCGCAGGCATGTACGACCGGTATCTGGAGAAACACCCCTGCCGGAAGGTGGCGCTGGCTTTTGAAGTGCAGGTCCGGAAAAAACCGCTGCCGCTGAAGCCGACAGACGTTCCGGTGGATATTCTCGTGACAGAAGACCGGATTCTCAGATTTGACGAAGTATGAAAATCACGCTGATCTGCGTCGGGAAATGCCGGGAAAAGTATTTTACGGATGCTGCCGACGAATATTTGAAGCGCCTTTCCCGCTACGCGAAGACGGAAATCATCGAAGTCCGCGACGAGAAGACGCCGGAGGAAGCATCGGAACATGAAGAAGACCTGATCCGGGATGCGGAGGGGCAGCGTATTCTTGCGAAGATTCCCGAAAACAGCTATGTGATCAGCCTTGCGCTTGATGGAAAAGCCTATGACAGCGTCGGGCTTTCGGAACACATTTCCGATCTGATGCTGCAGGGGAAGAGCCATCTCGCACTTCTGATCGGCGGTTCCATCGGGCTTTCCGAATCGGTGTTAAAACGTGCGGATGAGAGCTGGTCCTTCTCGAAACTGACCTTTCCGCACCAGCTGATGCGGGTGATCCTTTTAGAGCAGCTGTACCGGTCGTTTCGGATCATGAACAACGAGCCTTATCACAAATAAGGAATGATTGACCCATTCGGGGACAGGTACCAGGTGGATCAATTTTCGAAAATTGATCCACCTGGTACCTGTCCCCGAATGGGTCAATCATTCCTTATTTGTGATAA
>JAFYGJ010000016.1:0-6001 GCA_017543275.1 Lachnospiraceae bacterium
AATCTGTTCCCGGAGAGGATTTACAAAAATCCGAAGCATCCGAAGTACGGTCAGAAATTTGAGGTAAATACTCCTACGACGCTGATCGCGGCGCTGGAATTCGAGAACGGGGTCCTGGGAACCTTCAACATTTCTTCGGACACTCAGAATACGATGATTTTTGAGGTGGCGGGCTCCGAGGGCGTAATGCATCTCGGGGATCCGAATTCTTTCCGCACGCCGATTTCCGTGACACGCCCCGGCGCGAACCCATCGGAAATCGATCTTCCCAGAGGCCCGAAACCAGCCCCGGATCCGAATGCGGACAATGACCGTCAGGTTCTCGGGGAGGCGAAACCCTCACAGACCGTAGTGCTTCCCTCGATGCACGGCTTCTATGAGTCGCTTCGGGGCGTCGGTCTCGCGGATATGTGCTACGCACTGAAGAACGGACGCCGGCCTCGCTGCCACGCCGACATCGGCCTGCATTCGATCGAAGTCATTCACGGCATCCAGGAGTCTTGCAGGACCGGAAAATTCTATGAGATGACGACCCGCTGCGAGCGCCCCGAGCCGGTGCCGGTGAGTGCGTATTCGGCGAGCGGACAGGAGAGAGTGCTGGACGAGTAAATGGAGAAAACGATGGAAAAATATACTGTAAAGTCACCTTCGGGTACGCTTGAACTTACATTTTTATACGCGGACGGAAGCCTCTGTTATCAGGTGCTTCGGGATGGGAAGGCGGTCATCGAACCTTCCGCGTTAGGACTTTCGCTGCCGGATCTGGACCTTTCGGAGAGATTGACGTTCGCGGGCGCGGAAGAAACATTTGCAGACGAAACCTACACGATCCCGGCCTTCAAAAAGGCCGTTTGCAGAAATTAATACAACGGGATCGTTTTGCGGTTTGAGAAGGAAGGGAGAATGCTCCTCGCTGAGGGGCGGGCATTTGACGACGGCGCGGCCGTACGGCTCGGGCTTCAGGGCGCGGGAGAAGTTCTGATCGATCATGAGACGACCGCTTTTGCGCTTCCGGAAGCCGTTTCGGAAGTCACGGCGATGAAGTGGCTCTGCTCCTATGAGGATCATTATCATCCGGTGCCGGTGGAGGAGCTTTTCCAGAACCTTTATGCTTTCCCGGTCCTGTACCGCTCGGGAAAGAAACTTTGGACGCTGATCGCGGAAGCGGCGGTATTCGGCGATTACGGCGGATCGGTACTCGGGGCGGACAGGGATCATCCCGGCGTACTGATGGTGAAGAAGGCCGTTGACAAGCTGGACTGCATCCGTGCGGAACTCCCGATGCACACACCCTGGCGCGTGATCCTGAATGGAACGCTCGACGAAATCGTCAACGGAAACCTTTTGGAGAATCTCTGCCCGGAATCGATTGTGGAGGATCCTTCGTTTATCGAACCGGGGATGGCAGCCTGGTCCTGGTCTGCGGAGCACAGTTCTCCTCGTGATTCCAGGAGAATGCATCAATATGTGGATTTCGCAGCGGCGATGGGCTGGCCCTATTCGATCGTGGACGGCGGCTGGCCGGGCGTAATCGATATCCCGGAACTCGTGGAATACGCGGCGGCAAAAAAGGTGAAGATCTGGATCTGGTCGCATTCAAAACCCCTCAGGGATCCAAAGGTCGTCGACCGGGAGTTTGCACTCTGGAAAAGCTGGGGCGTCGCAGGCGTCAAGATCGACTTCTTTGAATCCGACGCCCAGGAGCGCGTCGCGCAGTACGCAATGCTTGCAGGGCTGGCCGCGAAGTATCGGCTGATGCTGAACTTCCACGGCTGCATGAAGCCGTCGGGCACGATCCGCTGTTGGCCGCACGTGCTCTCCTATGAAGGCGTGCAGGGCGGAGAGTACCTTGCCAATTTTTCGACTTTCACGCCGATGGGGCCGGACGCCGCGCACAACTGCACGCTGCCTTTCACCAGAAACGTTATGGGGCCGATGGACTACACGCCGGTCAGCTACGCCACTTATATCACCGGGACAACGGACGCGCACCAGACGGCGCTTCCGGTCGTTTTCCTGAGCTATATCACGCACTGCGGGGAGCGGAAAGAGACGGTCGAGACCAACGTGTGCCGCGATTTTCTCGCAGGCCTTCCTACCTCATGGGACGAAAGCCGGCTCCTTGAGGGCAGTCCCGCAAATTATGTGACAATGGCGCGAAGAAAAGGCGGATTCTGGTATATTGCGGGCATCTGTGCGCGACGCCCGAGAAACGCGGAAATCACGCTGGATTTTACAGAAGCAGAAGAATATGCCGCTGAAATCTGGCAGGATGACCTTTCCGACGAACGTCCTTCAGATGCGGCGGTCGGCGCTTTGGGAGAAATGACTCCGGAGATCGTCGCGGCCCTGGAGGAGATGTCTCAGCGCCCCTGTCAGCATCAGCATGACATTCATAAAACACTGCACAGAACCTTAACGGTAAGAAAAGGGGATACGCTTGTGATTCCGGAAAGCGTGAACGGCGGATTTGCGCTGAAGCTCCGGCCGAAGCGGGGCTGATCCCGGGGACTGACATCAGAACAGAAACAAATACAGGCAGGGAAGTCCAACCCTGCCTGTATTTGTGAGAAAAAACTCCCGATTTGGGCATTGCCCACGCCTGAGATTGAAATGATTATCTTATGTAAGCCTCCGCACGCTATCCTTAATCACGAGATGACCCTCCATGATATACAGACCTTTACGATAATAAACACCGCGGATCTTTTTGGAGAGAAGGTTGACCGCGCATTTGGCCATACGGTCCATATCCACCTCGTAGCTGGTGATGCCGATATCACAGGCACCGGGAGAAAGAAAGTTATCAAACCCGGCAACCGAGATATCCTCCGGCACCCGGTAACCTTCGCTCTGGAGTTTCCGGATCAGGACCGCGGCAGCCGTGTCGCTGTTGCAGAAGAAGGCGGTCGGCATATCCTGCGGGAGTGTGAGCAGGTCAGCAGGGTAAATGACGCCGGCGGTTCCGCGGTCATCAAGTACATAATCCTCGCGTACCCTGAGTCCATGTTCGAGAAGCGCTCGTTCATAACCGAAATACCGGTCAGTGATAGAACCCGTTTGCAGCAGCGTACCGACGTAAGCAATTTTACGGTGTCCCATGGCGAGGAGATGGTTGGTCATGGTATAGGCTCCATAGTATCCATCGGATATGATCGAGTCCACCTGAAGCATTTCGCCGTAGTTATCGAGAAGCACGAAGGGGCGCCGCAGGTTTTCCGCAAGGAAACGAAGATATCTTGCATCGAAGTTTCCGAGAATAATGACGCCGTCGGTCCGATCATCAGAAGCCAGGCGGGGCAACTGGAAATTCTGCTCAGTTTCCCGGCTGATGACTTCACTGATGATGTAGTTCCCGGAATTCATGGCGTATACAGAAATCTGATGGCTGAGCTTAGCATAGAAGGAAACGGTGTCTTCCACATACTTTTCATGGAAGATCAGAGCCAGCGTCAGATTACCGTTGTTCTTCTTTCCGGCAGCGGAAGGAACTGTATAGCCGATTTCTTCCGCCTTCTCCAGGATTTTCTTCCGAAGATCAGGGCCTACGCCGCTTTTTCCTGCGAGCGCTTTGCTGACGGATACGATGCTGATTCCCAGCGCTTCTGCAATATCTGCCTGTCTGACGTCTTTCCGCATAAAAAACCTTCTCTCTGTTTACAGATAATTAGTTAGAAAATGAATTTAATCTCCGTCACATGATCTGATGATGCTATTATAGACGAAGATTTAAGAAAAAGCAAGCAGAAATAAACTAAATATAAGTAAATATATTTTGAGGTAAATTAAGGTAAATAATGACACAATAAACTGAAAAGTCTCGAAAACAAGAGAAATTATGCATAATTTCCCATAGTACGACTGAGACAAATTGACATTTTTTACAAAAAACCCTTGACAAACTCGAAACGACATGCTAAATTGAATTTGCTAAATAAATTGATTAAATTAGCTTATTATTTAAGGACAAAGAAAAGCATGCCGAATTGGGCTTCAGAACAGCGGGAAGAAAGGAATGACAGAAATGGCTTCTTCTGATATCAAGAGCATCCAGGATGCCCAGAAAGCAAAAAAACGCAAACGCATGCTGAAACAGATCTGGCAACTGAAGTGGATTTATCTTTTCATGTTGCTTCCGGGACTGGCTGTGATAATTATCTTCCGTTACCTGCCACTTCCGGGTATCGCGCTTGCTTGGAAAAAGTTTACACCGACTTTCGGATCCAAGGGACTATACAGTTACCTCTCGTCAAGTAAAAGTGTCGGATGGAAGCATTTCCAGTCACTGTGGAGAGAGGCGGACTTCTGGACCGCAACCAGGAATACTTTTATTATTTCTATGCTGAAACTGGTTTTCGGATTCCCGTTCCCGGTCATTCTTGCAATCCTGATCAACGAGATGACGCTGAAACGCTATAAAAAGACCGTTCAGACAATCTACACTTTCCCGCACTTTTTAAGCTGGGTTGTCGTTTCGGGTATGGTTCTGAATCTTTTCGGCGATACCGGTGCAATTAAAAGCGTTCTCAGCCACATCAATCCGACATGGACGACAAACTGGAACTTCTTGTATAATTCGAAATCATTCAGACCGCTGCTGGTAATTTCAGATATCTGGAAGGAAGGCGGATGGGGCACGATTCTGTATCTCGCGGCAATCGCAGGTATTGATCCGTCGCTTCATGAAGCAGCGATCGTCGACGGTGCAAACCGGTTCCAGCGAATTATCCGCATTACACTTCCGGAAATCACGAGCCTGATCATCATCATGCTGATTCTCCAGATCGGGAACATGATGAATGCTAATTTCGACCAGATCTTCAACCTGTATTCTCCACCGGTCTTTGATGTCGGCGACGTGATTGATACCTATATTTATCGTAAGACCTTCCAGTCAAGCACCGCGATGGATTACGGATTCTCCACGGCAGTAGGCCTGTTCAAAAACGTCATCAACTTCATCCTGCTGATCGGCGCGAACCGGATCGCAAAAATTTTCGGACATGATGGAATTATGTGATGATCCGGGAAAATTCGTTCTTCGCTTTACGGCAGACCCGGCATGCGAAAGGGAGCCGGCCAGGAGATGATCATAAAACGCGGTCAGCAAACTTTTGGATAGGAGAATTTTTAAGGGAGGCATAAGGCAATGGCTAAATACAGAAAGCATATACAGGAAGAAACCGTCTCAGCCGGCGCCCATATGGTGCGTCATGTTCACGTATTCGATGTCATCCTGTTCATTATCCTGACGCTTCTTGCGCTGGTGATTATCTATCCGTTTTACAATACGATCCTCGTGTCGATTGTACCGCAGGCGGTATATACAAGACAGCCCTTTATGTTGTATCCGAAGCAGGTCACTCTGGAGAACTACAAATTCGTTTTCGAATCCCCACTTCTCCTGCGGTCGATGCTGAACTCAGTGATCCTTGCAGTTGTCGGTACGCTTTATAATATGATCCTAACGGTGCTTCTGGCGTATTCCTTTACCAAGCGGGACATGCCCGGCAGGAACTTCTTCCGTTTCATCCTTGTTTTTACGATGTATTTCGGCGGGGGCCTTGTTCCTACATACCTCCTTTACAAAGCCCTTGGACTTGTCGGCAACTGGTGGGTCATGGTTCTTCCGACCGGTGTGTCTATCACCTACATGCTGATCGTATCCAGCAATATGTCCGAACTTCCGGCAGAAATTGAGGAATCCGCCAAGATCGACGGAGCCAATGACGTTCAGATCCTGTTCAAGATTGTCCTTCCGCTGATCAAACCGATCCTGGCGACCTTCACAATTTATTATGCGGTGGAACGCTGGAACGAGTGGTATAGCGCAATGCTTTATCTGAAGGACAACAAACTATGGCCGCTGCAGCAGACGCTTCGGCAGATCATTTCATCCGCCAACGTCATCAGCACGTCGCTGAACGGCGAGTCGAGACCGCCGGTATACGGCGACAGCGTCAAGATGGCCTGTATCGTTGTAACGGTTTTCCCCCTGATG
>JAFYGJ010000017.1:0-106558 GCA_017543275.1 Lachnospiraceae bacterium
GTTAATTAACACATCGTCATTATACCATATGCAGCGAAATATTGCAACAAAAACTTCTTTTTTTACTGTAAATTCAAGGCTTTTTGAATGATCTTCTCACCGTCTATTTAATAAGTGTTAATTATCTGAGAAGTTCACAATGCAGTTGTCCCGAAGGCGGATCAGCCGCTCCGATCCCCGACACACCAGCCTCAGATGGATGCTGTGCCGGGCGCGGTCCTTCGTAAAGCCGTATTCAAGCACATTTGCAGCCATCTCTTCGATGCAGAGCGCAATGAAAACGCTGTCCCGGTCCGAATCCCCGTGCATACGGCAGAAGGCCTCCGCCTTCCCGGAGGCGTCTGAAAGCTCCTCTGTGCTGTGGATGGAAAAGTCCAGCGAATCCCCTTCGGCTGTCCCGAACAAATCCGGCAGGAAGGCAAAAATCCGTGTGGAGAATCCGGCTTTTTTCCCGCCGATCCAGACGATCAGGACCCACATCAGGAGCGCGGTCGTCTCTCCCGCTGCGAAAGACCAGAAAAGTCCGGCCGTCCCGTACAGGCTCCCGAAAAGCATTGCATACAATGCAGTAAACACAAAGTTCTGGAAGATAGAAATAGTCTCTGTCAGCCGAACACGGCCGACGCCCTGATAGTAATTCTTGAATGTGGTGTTCATCGCAGAACTCAGCAACGACAGCGAGAAGAGCCGGAGTCCCCGGACCGCAAGATCCGAAACCTCCGGCCTTCCGGCCGTAAACAGCGAAATCACCGGCCCCGCAAAAAGCTGCATAAGGCCGATGAGCGCAATATTCAGAAGAGCTGTCCACTCACTCTGGATGCGGACAAGGCTTGTGAGTGCATTCCGGTCCTCATCGTGGTAGAAGAAGGCCGAAAGCGTCAGCGAAACCGCGGCCGTTCCGGCGCCGAAACAGTAGCAGATATTGCCGACTGTCGTAATGACCGAATACGCCGCGACTGCCGGACCTCCGCCGTAATGCATCAGAAGCTTGTTCAGGAGGAACACGAGCGCAACCAGGCTGATCTGGTTTACGACTGTCGGGATCCCTCCCTGAAGGACTTCTCTGGCAGCAGACTTTCGGATTCCGCTCTTTTTCAGGTGAAACATGCACTTCTTTCCGAAGAAATATCGGATTCCGATTGCAAAGGCGATATAGTAACTTAAAGAGGAACCGAGCCCCATCCCGAAGGTCCCGCCATGGAATACGAATACATTCAGGATATCAAATACGATGTCCGAAACCGTCATCGCAAGAACCGCGATCAGAAGAAGTGCCCGTTTCCCGGCGATCTGCAGGAACGGCACCATGATCAGGGAGAAGATCAGGGCCGGCGCCCCGATGATAAAGCCCCGAAGGTAATCCTGTGTCAGCCGGTGGATTTCATTCTCCGGTCCCGCCTTCCCGGCACCTAAAAGCACCGCGAGCGGACCCGAAAGAGACAGGACCAGCACAAACCCGATGAGCGCCGTAATGCCTGCCATCAGCAAAGAAATGCTGTAGCAGGCATCCATTTTCTCCCGGTCGGCCGTCCCCATTGCCTTGCCGCATACCACCTGAATTCCGGCGGAAAGCATGCTCCCGAAGGCCGCGAATACCAACAGTACCGGCGCGGCAAGGCCGTAAGCGGTCAGGGAATCCATCCCCAGAAACCGCCCGATCATGATGCTGTCAATCAGCATGCAGATGGTGACGGTCATTGCGGATATGATCTGTGTGAAAAGCATCTGTCTGTAGATTCTTCTGATCATGTTCCAGATGTCTCCTGTTTCGTTCAGATTATTGCAGATTCAGTCCGGGTCCCTCCCGCTGAACCTGCACCGGTTCCTGCGCCGGAGCCGGGTTTTTCTTCGTCAGCTTCATCCCGAGATCCTGCTGCATCTTTTCGACGGCTGCCTGAAGCTTTTTGGGATCGTCAAGCGTCTCCTCTGTCTCCGCTAAAAGATACATGTTCTTCACGGAGTTTTGGAATTCGACATAGCCCGGCTTGTCCCTGAGGAATGCGACGCCTTCTGCCGTTTTCAGGATCTTGCTGTAGGTCCGAAAAGCACTCATCAGGTACTGGTCCCTGCTGAAGAAATTATGGTATACGCCGCTCTTCCTGCGTTCCTCTTCAATGTCTTTTATGATCTGTTCGGTCCTTCCGGCAAGCTCCCTGAAATCCAGCCTGTTTACACGCTCAGGCTCCATTTCCCTGCTGCGCTGCGAGCGGTCGGTCGCCTCAAAGTTGTAATGATCTTCGTAATCCGTGGGATGAATCTACTGGCCGTATGCCCCGCCGTCCAGAGAAGAAAGCTCTTCCTGGATGTCCGCATTGGCCCTGTAATCAACGACATCCAGAAATGCGCTGCCGCCCTGGGCTCCGGCGTCGGTATAGGTATCCAGATACTCCCGCACTGTCGGATCCGCTCCTCACCGAGCGCTTCGTCATACGCTGCATACAGTTCATCCTGCGTGGAGCCAAAGAGATGCTCGTTGAAAAAAACGCCGAACTCACCGCTTCGGATTCTGGAAATAAAGCGGTCCGCCGTAAAATCTTCTCTTCCGCCCTTTTTGATTTTCGTAAAAAGCGTCCGAAGTTCTTCGTCGGAAAGCTCCTGAAAGGTCCTGGACATAATCGTCATGGTTATCCCGCGCTTATAGTTTGCCCGCATTACATTTGTATTGCGGTTCCAGGCCTCACTGATATTGAAATCCGATTTTTAATTCTGTTCCGGCTGCTTCTGAATTTCATCAAATCCGGCAAACAGTTCTTTTAATCCCGGCATTTTTCCCTCCTGCAGTTCCTGTACTGCTGTCTCTTAAAGCTGCGGATTTCCGCCCTGAATTTCGGCTTCCTCTCCCCGCGCTTCCGGATTGACATGTTCCGCAGCATGGGCGAGTCCGAACTGGTCCAGCGTGATATCCACATGGTTCGCGTCATGGCCGCGGCGGACAACATTCGTCCGGTCTATGATACGCTGGGAAAGGTCCTTTGCGGCAGGACTGACTTTCGAAAGCTCCGCCAGAACATCCATATCCTGGTTGAAGCGGTTCTGTCCGTCTTCGTGCCGGCGCAGGGATTTCTTGCCCTTCGCGTAATCTTCGACTTTCGTGAAGATTTCCTGCAGCTTCTGTTCATAGCGCTGCTCATTGCCGGGTGTGATCTTGCGAAGGTCCATACGCTCTAAATTCCGCAGCGTATGCACGAGGTCCGCCCATTTATCCGAACGCCCTTCCGGCGGATCCATAAAGTCCTGGCCGAGCTTTTTCAGGTTCCGAAGCGCCTGCAGCGTTTTTTCCTTCGATGCTGCAAAGGGCTTCAGGGCGCCGGCCGCGGTCTTCGCGATATCCTTGATCGGCGTCTCGCTCGCAAGAAGCTGCTGCACGCGTTCCGGCGATTTCATGAGCTGTTTGAAAGCCGGGGATTTCTGCAGAAGTTTTGCTTCCTGACGGGCCTCCTTGAGGTTGAAAGGCGTCGGACGCACCGCCTTGTTGTATTCATGCATGGCGCCGACCATGACCTTTGCCAGCGCTTCCGCATTCATCCGGTTTGCGTCGCCGTAGTGAAGGTTCATGTAGTTTTTCCAGGTTTTCTCTTCTCCTGCGACAAATCCGAGGTCAAGTTCCCGCTGGGAGCGCTCCTTTCGAAGTTCGGGAAGCTTCGCGTCGATCTGCAGGTTCTGCTCGATTGCCCGGATGTCCCGGTCAAACCCTTCACGGCCGTAGTCCGGAATCTGCTCCGATGCGATTGCCAGCATCTCATAATTCGTGAGCCCGGTTTCCGGATCCTTTTCATGCAGGAACTTTTTGAACCCGGCCATTGTCTTCAGTTCATTTGAGAGCTTGGGCACATCTGAAGTCGTTTCGCGGTCGTTGTCGTCAATCGTGTAACCCACCAGTTTGGTGAGGGCCACCTCGAAATCGATGAATTTATTCGCAAGCGCCCGGGACTTGTCAAGACTGATTCTCGGATCCCCCTTGATGCCGGAAATCGCCAAGGAGTTCAGTTTTCTGAAAGCAGTCGTGATGCCGCGTCCCTTCCGGTTTCCAATCGTCTTGAAGCCCTTTCCGGCCACGAAATCCTTCTCCGAAATGATCGTATCCTGCTCGATCCCAAGCTTGTCGAGATACTGTTTTCCGTCTGTGAAACGCTCGCGCTGAAGAAAATCCTTGAACTCGGTAAGGTTTCCGATATTGCCGTACGGATACTTTTCCATGTAATCCTGCAGCTTCTGTTCGGTATCCTCCCAGCGCTGTGCGGCAGTATTCATTGCATCCTGCTGTTCCTCAGGCGCTGCGTCCTCTTTTTCCATTGCATGCTTGAGATCGATGCAGCTGCCCATGTAGTCTGCGATCCCGTCGCTTAAAGCGGCGAGCGCGTGAATTTCTTCGGAGAGCGCCTCAAGCTTTTCCTGCGGCTGGTTTTCAGAGGCCATCTGCTGATAACGGCTGGTGAGCCGGCTGTAGTGCTGCCCGAGAGAGGCATGTAAGGCCTGAAGCTTCTGAATATCCGGACCATACTGGTTATCTGCGCCGATCTGTGCGGTAAAATGTGCGGTTAACTGTTTCGACGATTTCACTCTTGGCATGTCTGTTCCTCCTCTTTATGCCCTGAATGGCCCGCTTCCGGGCCCGATTTTTCTGATTCTGACCCGATCATAACACGGTCTGTCCAACAAAAGTCCAACAAATGTGCCAAATTTCTCAAAAAAAGTTCCAATTGTTCTTCCCCGGGTTCTGTGCTACAATAAACAGGACGCATTTTACCCTGTGAGGATGGAACCATGAGCGACGAAAAAACTCTGCAGCCGGTGCATCTCGTGCTGCTGCATTCCAATGATATACACGGTGCATTTCAGCCGAAGTCCGAAGACGGAGTTCTTACGGGCGGCATTTCGCTCCTCTCCGGCTTTGTACAGAAGACGCGCCGCACGGAGGAGAACGTCATCTACGCGATGGCGGGCGACCTCTTCATGGGCTCGATCATCGACAGTGAATACCGCGGACTTTCGACAATCCGGTTAGCAAATGCGCTCGCGCCGGATGTCTTTACGGTCGGCAATCACGAAATCGATTACGGTCTCTCGCATCTTCTGTTTCTGGAAAAATGCGCCGATTTTCCGATTATCTGCGCAAATCTGTCGGTACGCGAACTGAACCGGACCATTTTCAGGCCCTGGATCGACATCGAGCGGGGCGGCATCACGGTCCGCTTCATCGGCCTTCTCACAGAGAGTATTACAGGCAAAATCCAGCAGGAGGACCTGATTGACCGTGAAATCAGCGTCCGGGATGTCTATAAGGAACTCGGTCGCGTGGTCCGCGCGCTCCAGCGTGAGAAGAAAGCGGATCTCACGGTGCTTCTCTCGCATCTTGGGATCATGGATGACCGCGTGCTCGCAGAGAAGATCCCGCCGGAGTGGGGAATCGACCTTCTGATCGGCGGTCATTCGCATACCCTGATGCAGGAGCCGGAAATTGTAAACGGTATCCCGATTGTCCAGGCCGGTTCCGGTTCGGCGCAGATCGGGCGCTTTGATCTCGATATGGATCCAGAAGCGCACCGGATGATCCGTTATTCCTGGCAGCTTCTGCCGATTGACGAACGAAACGCCGAGCCGGATGAGCTTCTGGAGTTCTATCAGGAGCGTTACCAGCGGGAGGTTGACGAGAAGTATGAAAAGAACCTCGCGACCCTGCCGAAAGCCTATGTGCATAACGGCTTCCACCGGGAAACCGAGGTGCTGGACCTGTTCACGGACCTCTATCGGGAAGCCTTTGAGACAGACGTTTTCCTTCTCAGTTCGAACGGCGTCCGCTGCCGTACGATCGGCCCTTCTGTAAGCCGAAAAGACCTCAAAATGGCGCTGCCCTATGACAACGAGGTCTTCCGGATCAGCATGAGCGGCAACCGGCTTGACCGGATGATCCGCTACATGCTTCGAAAAGAGTCCTGGGAGGGCGTGAACATTTTCATTCTCTTCTCGGGAACCATGCAGATTGAGTTTGACCGTACAGAGCGCGTTGTCCGGGAAGTGCGGATTTACGGGGAGAAGCCCGATCCTGAGAGAACCTACACGGTCGGGATCACATCCTACGTCCGGAAAAACCTGCAGGCATTTCTTTCGATCGCAGAGGACGAACTTCCGATCGCGAAGATTGCGGCGGAAGACCGGCCGAAACTGGAGGAATTCCTGCTGCAGAAGGGTTCTTTTGAGCTGCAGCATGAGGGAAGGGTTGTGATGGTCTGATGTCATATCGTCACAAAAATTCAAAGAAACTGCCGGGATTTTTTACTTGCGTGCAGAAAAGTGATACTGTATAATGATTCCGGTGTGTGAAATGCACCTCATAAAGCTCAGAAACTGGAGGTTTTGATATGGCAAGACTGGTAGGAACTGTATCCCGCGGCATCCGGACACCCATTATCCGCGAAGGCGACGATATTGTAAAAATCGTAACGGATTCCGTCCTTGCGGCAGCCGAAGACCCGGATTGGGGCTTCAAGTTCCGCGACCGCGACATCCTCTGTATGACCGAGGCGATTGTCGCCCGCGCACAGGGAAATTACGCGTCGGTGGACGACATTGCGGCAGACGTCAAAGAAAAGACCGGCGGCAAATCGGTCGGCGTTGTCTTCCCGATTCTCTCGCGGAACCGTTTCGCGATCTGCCTCCGTGGTATCGCACGCGGCTCGGAGAAGATTGTGCTGCAGCTCTCCTACCCCGCAGATGAAGTCGGCAACCACCTGATCGAGGAAGAAGTCCTCGACTCCGTGGATGTGAATCCCTACCGCGACGTGCTGGACCTGAAGCAGTACCGCGAACTCTTCGGCTTCAATGTGCACCGCTTCACCGGCGTCGACTATGTCGACTACTACCAGAAGCTGATCGAAGAGGAAGGCGCCGAGTGCGAAATCATTTTTGCGAATGATCCGCGCGTCATCCTCTCCTATACCGATACGGTGCTTGCCTGCGATATTCATACACTTCCGCATACGAAGAAGCTCCTCAAAGAAGCCGGCGCGGGTCTCGTGCTCGGTCTCACGGACATCATGAATGCGCCTGTGAACGGATCCGGCTGCAACCCCTCTTACGGTCTTCTCGGCTCCAACAAGGCGACCGAGGAAACCGTCAAGCTGTTCCCGAGAGACGCGCAGCCGATCGTAGAAGAAATAAAGAAGATCATTCTGGATAAGACCGGAAAGCACATCGAAGTCATGGTTTACGGCGACGGCGGCTTCAAGGATCCGATGGGCGGCATCTGGGAGTTCGCAGACCCTGTCGTGGCGCCTTTCTTCACCGAAGGCCTGCAGGGTACGCCCAACGAGCTGAAGATCAAGTATCTCGCCGACAATGACTTCGGCGCCCTTGAAGGTGAGGAACTGAAGGAAGCAATCCGCGCCGAGATTGAGAAGAAAGACGCGGACCTTGTGGGCAAGATGGCTTCCGAAGGCACCACTCCCCGCCAGCTCACGGACCTCATCGGTTCCCTTTCGGACCTGACCTCCGGCTCCGGCGACAAGGGCACCCCGGTCGTCTACATCCAGGGCTATTTCGACAACTACTCCACAGAGTGAGGAGTTATTCAGCAAATAACACCTCTTCCATTTTACAAAAGAGCCTTCCGCTTCAGAGACATTTCAGGTCTCCTGAAGCGAAAGGCTCTTTTATTTCTGTGAGCGGCTGTGTATGGGTCCCGGAGTGAAATCCGTCAAAACCTCCTCTCAGATATTCTCCCGGATCCGCCGGTTTCTGAGGTACAGGAAGACCCCTGCGCCGATCAGGACAATCAGGACGATCCAGACGAAGAGCGGTACATTTTTGATATTGAAACAGCGCACGCGGATCCACATGCGGTTGATCATCTCACTTTCCTGCTGGTTGAAATAGACCATGATCGATGCGCGGCGGATGATTTCTTCCGAAGGGTACTGCGCTGAAAGCTGGCGCTGAAGCGCTTCCGCCGGAACCGTCAGCACACAGTCCTCATCCTCCGGATCTCCCGAGAAGAAGTAGCCGAGCGGGTATTCGACGGTATCCTCTTCATCCTCCTCTGCGCCGTAGCACCAGTCCGCATATTCCAGAATCCGTTCGTCTTCGCCGCCGGAAATCGCCGAGGTATACCCGATGTAGTACATATTCCGGATGACATTGTCCGGTCGGGACAGGAAGTTGATGAAGGCTTCCGCCGCCTGCTGCTTCGCGGAATCTTCCGAAATGCCCGATTTCAGCATGACCCAGCCATCGAAATAGATGTTCGTCGACTCTTCCGGCACTGCAAAATTCAGATAATACTCATCTTCTTCCGCCTGGTCCATCGTATAAACCGCGTCGCCTGACCACTGGTAGTTTACAACGACTTTTCCGGTGATCATGTCGGCCTTTCCGGAATCGGTTTCAAAGGAATACAGGTTGTCCTTGATTCCCTGCAGATATTCCTGTGCCGCATCAATCATTTCCTGCGAGGTGTCGTTCATCTCGTCCTGCAGCTTCATCGCATAGTCCGGGTCTGAAGTAAAAGCTTCCGATGTCAGAAGCTCTGACTTCAGCGCCCCGACTGCCGCAAAATAGGTGTCGCGGACATTATCCTTTACGGTAATCTGCCGCCGGAAATTCGTGTTTTCCATCAGCTTCCAGGTGGAAGCCTCTTCTTCCGAAACAACCTCCGGATTGTAGACAAAACCTGTTACGCCCCACATATAGCCGGCCGCGCACCTGTCCCAGCTCGTGCCGTTGATATCGTGCGTTTCAAAGATGTTCCGGATGTAGGGCGAGACGCCGTTGATGTAGTAATTCAGCTCATTGTCTTCGTCAAAGAATTCCTCCGACAGCGGCTGCACGCGGTCCTCGGCCATCAGCTTCATGATCATGTACTCCGAAGGGCACACGAGATCATACACATCACCGAGGGTCAGCATGTTGTAGAGGTCCTCATTGGTGCCGAAGGTGGAGTACTCAACCCGTACCTTCTTCCCGTAAGTCTCCTCATACCACGCTTCAAAATCCTCCACCATCGAATTCACGCCGATGATGTCCCCAGAATCAAGGCCGATCGTTTCCTCCTCGTCCCAGTCGCCGAGATCGATGTATTCCTCCCAGTTACAGACACGAAGCACCGTTTCTTCCTCCGCCGCATATACTGTTTCGGGAAGCAGGAACAGGCAGGAAGATGCCAGCATCAGCGCCGAAGAAAGGAGTGCGAAAAGTCTCTTCATCTTCCTTCCTCCTTCCGCTGATCCCTGAGATCCGCGCGCTTTGCGTTCACATTCATGCCGATTACAATCAGGATGACAATGACAAAGATCAGTGTCGACAGCGCCCAGAGCGCGGTCTTGATTGCAGTCTGCGAGCCCTTGGTCGCGTTGACGACATAGGTACTGATTGTGTCAAAGGTTGCAGGTTTCGTATAGGTAGCAATGAAATAATCGTCAAGGGACAGGGTTACCGCAAGCGAGAAGCCCGAAATCATGCCCGAGAAAATCTGCGGGAGCACGACTTTAAACAGCGCAGCCGCAGGCGTTGCCCCGAGATCCAGCGCAGCCTCATACAGCGAAGAATCCATCTGCTTCAACTTCGGCATGACCGAAAGATACACAAACGGCGCGCAGAGCGTCACATGGCCGAACAGAAGCGGCAAATAGGTATCCTTGCTGATCCCGAACACGACGACCAGAAGGATGCAGAGCGAGAAGCCCGTCACGACGTCCGCGTTGATGACCGGGATCTGGTTCACCGTCGTAACCGCAGAGGACAGTTTTTTCTTCGAATAGAAGGATCCGATCGCGCCGAGTGTTCCCAGAATCGTCGCCAGCATGGCCGAACCGAGCGCAAGAAGAATCGTCCCGAAAATCATGTTCCGAAGCTCTTCGGTCGTGAACAGCGTCACATAGTTCTGCAGCGTAAAGCCGCGGATTGCACCGATCTGTGTCGCGCTTGTAAAACTGTACAGCGTGAGAATCAGGATCGGGGCGTAAAGAAACAGCAGTACCAGAAGCGGAATCAGGCCGCGGATGATCTTTTTCATCATAACAGCGCACCTCCTGTTCTCGCATCCTCCTGGTCCAGGCCGTTCGTCAGCAGGGTGAAGACGCAGATGATTCCCAAAAGAATGAGTGCGATCATCGATCCGCCGTGCCAGTTGTAGGCGGAGAAGTAGGAACCGATGAGAGAGCCCATGATATAGGTGCTGTTGTACAGCATATCAAGGACGACGTAGTTCGTCATCGCCGGCAGGAAAACCATCGAGATTCCGCTCACAATGCCCGGCACCGAAAGCGGAAGCGTCACGCGGAAGAAGGCGCTCTTTTCGTCCGCGCCAAGATCCCGTGCAGCCTCTAAAAGCGATCCGTCCAGCTTCACAATCGTATTGTAGATCGGCAGGATCATGAAAGGCAGGAAGTCGTAGGTCATGCCGATCACAGAGTTCAGGAAGGGATAAAAGGCAAGGTTTCCTTCGATCAGGGTCAGGATTTCCTTCAGCGCCGTAATGCGGAGCGAGAAGTTGATCCACATCGGCAGCACGAAGATCATAATGATGACACCCTTCTGTTTGATCCGGCTTGTCGCCAGAATATACGCAACGGGATACGCCAAAAGCAGGCAGACTGCGGTAGTCGCAATCGCGATCGCAAAGCTGTACACGAGCGTTCCGAGCGTGTTCGGGTCTGTGAAAAAGCCGGTCAGGTTCTGGAAAGTGAACTTCCCCTCTCCGTTCGTGAATGCGTAGTAGAACAGCACTAAAAGCGGCGCCACGACGAAGATCAGGAGGAAGACCATATAGGGAATCCCCAGTGTTTTTCTCTGGAATTTCATGCCGCCTCCTTACTTCTTCACCGTAAAACGCATCTTATCCACAGGCAGGATCAGGCCGACCCGATCGTCCATGTTCCAGAGGTACTCATCATCGACGATGAAGTCCTGTCCGAGGTCTGTATTCAGCACGTAGCTGTAATGGTCGCCCTTGTAAATCAGGTTCGAAATCGTACCCTCGATCAGCACTTCCTCATCATCCGTATCGTCCGTCATGCGGATGTCCTGCGGCTCAATTGCGGCGGTGATGCGGATCTTCATGGGATCGATCACCTCGCCGTTTTCATCCAAAAGCTCGCCCTGTTCATTCCGGCGGCTGCCCTTGATGATCTGGGTCAGGCTGGTCTTAAGCTCCGTCCCGTTGAATTCAAGCCGGTGGTTCCGGTTCATTTCCACGGGGAAGACATTCGTATGGTCCTCGGCAATCATGATGTGGATGCCGTCCGGCTCTACCTTCATGCCCACAAAGTCCCCGGTTTTCGCGGACTTTGTGCTCTGGATCACCACTTCATATTTACCGGACTGAACCGTGATTTCGTAATGAATTCCCTTGAAAATCACGGAAATCACACGGCCGCGGATCTGGCCTTCCGAAGGCGCGACAAGCTCGATATCCTCCGGACGAACAACTGCGGTGATCTGCGTACCCTCCGGCACATCGTCGACACATTCGAAACGGCCGCCCGCAAAACGCGCCTGCATTTTACCGGTCATGATGCCGTTGAAAATGTTGCTCTCGCCGATGAAGTCTGCGACAAAGGCATTCTGCGGTTCATTGTAGATGTCCTCCGGGGTGCCGATCTGCTGGATTTTGCCCTCGGACATGACGACAATCTTGTCGGACATGGTGAGCGCTTCTTCCTGGTCGTGCGTGACATAGATAAAGGTGATTCCCAACTCGTCATGCATGGCCTTGAGCTCGATCTGCATTTCCTTACGCATCTTCAGATCAAGCGCCCCGAGAGGCTCATCCAAAAGCAGGATTTCCGGCTCATTTACAAGCGCCCGCGCAATCGCAACACGCTGCTGCTGGCCGCCGGAAAGCGTCGATACGGAGCGCTTTTCAAAGCCCTCCAGATCCACAAGCTCCAGGACTTTCTTGACTTTCCTGCGGATTTCGTCCCGGGGCGTTTTCTTCTGCCTGAGGCCGAACGCAATGTTGTCATAGATATTCATATGCGGAAACAGCGCATAACGCTGGAAAACCGTATTGATCGGGCGTTCGTTCGGCGGAAGTTTCGAAATATCCTTGCCGTTTAAGAGAATATCGCCCTCTGTCGGCATGTCAAAGCCCGCAATCATCCGGAGCGTCGTCGTCTTACCGCAGCCGGACGGCCCCAGAAAGGTCACGAATTCTCCGCGCTTCACCTCAAGATTGAAGTCCGAGACCGCCGCAAAGCCGTCCTCGAAGGTCCTCGAAATGTGTTTCAGTTCGATGATGTTTTCACTGTTTCCCATAGTATTTTACCCTTTTATATTCTCTCTGTAACAGTCTTTTAAAAACTCGGCGGTGTGCTGATCCACAGAAGCTTCGCAGCACGGTTTCCTGGATTTTCTATCCGGTGCGGCCGATCCGCCTCATAGTAAAAGCTCTCGCCCGCCCGTACATCAAAACGTGCTTCATCCCGGCAGAGAGTGATCCGGCCGGAAAGCACATAACCGAATTCCTCCCCGTTGTGCGGTTCGTCAGGCGGCAGCTTCCCGTGGGGTGCGATCGTCACCAGAACCGGTTCCATCTGGTTTGACTGTGCCGAGGGCACGACCCATTCGGTCCGATTCCCCTGCTCGTCGACTTTCTCGAAATAGTCCTTCTCCGAAAAGACGATTTTCTCCTGACCGCTTTCCCGGAAGAAATCCGAAGGCGTCGTTCCGAGGCATTCGATCAGGTCAAAAAGCGTCGGAAGCGACGGCGTTACCTGCCCCCGCTCAAGCTGGGAGATAAAGCCCTTCGTCAGCTCCGCCCGATCCGCAAGCTCCTGCTGCGTCAGTCCGTTCTGTTTTCTTAAGTCCCGGATTCTTTTTCCGACATCCGAAATGACCGATTCTGCGTCCATGCTGTCCTTCTGCCCCTTTATTCGGTGCGTTTAATTCTAAACTTTCAATTCATTTTTGCTAAACTTGCGCGTCAGGGATATTTGTATCATGAGACCGGAAAAAAGTCAAGGATTATTCTAAATTTACCGTACTTTTTTAGTTGATATGCGGCCGGAACGGATTTATACTGATCACAGTGTATTTTTATCTCTCAAAGGAGGTGCTTCCATGTCGACCGCAAAAGATCTGGACCTTCTCCTCAGGCGTTTCGTCGAGGGAGGTCTGCCGGGCTGCGGACTCATGATCACGCAGCACGGAAAAACCCTCTATGAACATTATGAAGGCTATGCCGATCCCGACAACAAAATCCCCGTGACCGAGCACTCGGTGTTCCGGATGGCCTCGATGTCCAAAATCCCGATGTATACGACACTCATGATGCTGTATGAGCGCGGATGCTTCAATCTGACCGACCCGATCAGCGATTACCTGCCCGAGTGGGATCAATCTTACTACTATGTGCAGCAGCCGAACGGCGACTACCGTGTTGAGCCCTGCAAAAATAAAATCACCTTTGGCGACACGCTTTCGATGAAATGCGGCCTGCCCTACTGCAATTCACAGGCGCCGACCGAGGACCGGACGATGCGATCCATGCAGGAATGCATGAAGCCGCTTCTGGAGCAGGGCCACTACACAAACCGCGAACATGTCCGTGCGATGTCGAAAGCCATTCTCGCCTTTGAACCGGGAACGCACTGGATCTACGGTTTCTCTTCCGAACTTGCGGTCGCTCTGATCGAAGCGATTACGGGAAAGAGCGTCGATGATGTCATGCAGGAATTTCTCTTCGATCCCCTGGGAATGGACGAAACCCGCTCCCGCTATTTCGGCGACATCGAGTCTCGGATGGTGAAGCTTTTCGCAATCCAGAAGGACGGATCGCTCGGCCCCGGACCAACCTTCTTTGACGACAAACATATCCCGGGCCCCGAACACGAACAGGGCTGGGCACGGCTCTTCTCAACCGTCCGCGACTATTCGAAGCTCATGGTCATGCTGTCAAACGGCGGCATGTATGAAGGAAAGAAGATCATGGGCCGGAAGACGATCGACCTGATGCGTGCAAACGGCCTGAATGAGACGCAGCTTAGGGATTTCGACGGCATGTACAACGCAGGCTACGGCTACGGTTACGGCGTCCGTACGATTATCGATCCCGCGAAGGGCAACCTGAACGGATCCATCGGCGCATTCGGCTGGACCGGCGGCTTCGGCACCTGGTGCGAAGCGGATCCCGCAGAGGGCGTCGGCATCGTTTACATGCACAATCTGATGCCGGACATGGAGGAATACTACCATCATCTTGTCCGGGTCGCGGCCTACGGCCTGATTGACTAAGGAGGTGCGATATGGCTGATTTCAGAAAATTAGATGATCTTCTTAAGCGCTTTATTTCGGACGGACTGCCGGGCTGCGGCATCTGTGTCGCAAAGAAGGGCGAGATTCTTTTCGAAAACTATTACGGATATGCGGATATTGAGAACGATGTGAAGCTGGAGCAGAAGCACGTTTACCGACAGGCTTCGCTGACTAAGGTAGCGATGTACACGATGGCGATGAAGCTGTTCGAGCAGGGCAAGTTCCGCATGACCGACCCGATTTACGAGTATTTCCCGGAGTGGAAAAACACGATGAAGCGGGTTACGAGACCGGACGGCGCGGTTGCGGTTGTGCCTGTTGAGCACCCGATTACCGTGAAAAACATTATGAATATGACCTGCGGTCTTCCCTACCAGCTTTTCATGGGCCAGAAGAACGGGCATCCGGTATCGGAAGCCATGAGCCGGGCGATGAAGCCGCTGCAGGAGAAAGGTCACTTCACGCTCCGTGAGCAGATCAAAGCCATCTCTGAGGTTCCGATCGCGTTTGAACCGGGCACCGACTGGCTCTACGGATTTGCCAGTGAACTCACGGCCGGTCTTTTGGAGGTCATCGAAGGGAAGCCTGCGGAGCTTGTGATCAAGGAAGAGCTGTTCGAGCCCCTGGAGATGAATTCCTCTGCAAATTTCATCTTCGGTGATTTGGAGGAGCGCCTCGTCGCAAACTACTGGCTGGAGCGCGGCAAGAAGCTCGGCGAGCCGGGCGCCCTGAAAAAAGGCACCCCGGACCGGGATGCCTCGATGGTAGGACCTCTGGGAACCGTTTCCGGCTTCCAGCGCGTCATTACGAATCCTTCGGATTACACGCATCTCATGCAGATGCTTGCAAACGGCGGTATCTATAAGGGTGAGCGGATCCTCGGCCGGAAGACCATCGACCTTCTGCGCACCAACACGCTCTCGCAGCGCATGATCGATGAAGATTTCTCCAACAACTACCTCGCCGGCTACGGTTACGGCTACGGTATGCGGACGCTCATGGACAAATACCAGGGCCACTCGAACGGTTCTCTCGGACAGTTCGGCTGGACCGGCGGCTCCGGCACCTGGGCAGAGGCAGACCCCTCGGAAGGTACCTCTGTCGTCTACATGCACAACCTGCAGCCAAACCTTGAGGAATACCACCATCTCCGGATGCGTGCCGCAGTCTACGGCTGCCTCGACTGACGCCTCCCGTACGCGGCTCCTTTTCCGACGGTTGTCCGCTTCTCCGGCGGGAGCTCCGGGATTCGGCCTGCAAAAAGCAAAGCCTGCCGAACACGAGCCGCAAGAGCTCGGGGTTGGCAGGTTTGCTTTTTCTAAAATGGCCGAAGGGACCCGGAACTTTACGGGGACACTTCCCGTAAGGGAAGGGCCCCGTGGAAAATCGAAGTGAGGAGTTCTAGCCCGGAAGAGGCAGATGTTCCTAAAGCCGCCGCGTCCGGGACGCGGCTCAATCGCCTGAGGTTACAGCCGCTTCACATAGGCGCGGCGGCGCTTGTGCACCACCCGGCTGAAGCGTTTCCACTGGTTCTGGATCGCGTAGTTGTCCTCTAAGTTCAGGTTGGTCTCGGCATACCGGATGCCGGGCTCCTGCAGCATGCGGATGAGTTCCCCGCTGATGACGGAACTGATGCCCCGGTTCGCGTATTCCGGCGCGACCGCAATGAGCCCGAGATCGATGATTTCGGGCTTTTTGACTGCCCGGAGGAGCCTGAGAAGCGCCGCGGGCGTGAGCTTTCCCTGAGAAGGCTGCACAGCCTTCGCGATCGAGGGGAAGCAGACGCCGAAACAGACCATCCGGTCCTCTTCGTCGAGGATCACCGCGACATGCTTTAAGTCAATGATCAGGCGAAAGTTGTCGATCATCAGCTTTTTCATGCCGTCTGAAAATGGCACGGTTCCGTAGAGGCCGTTATAGGCGGTGTCTAAAAGCTCGAAGAGCCCGTCCGCGTATCGGCTGATAAAGTCATTGACATTTTTCGCCGGACCGAAATACAGATTGTAGCGCTTCATGATAAAGTCCGACATCTGCCGCATCTTTTCGATATCCTTCGGATCCTCGGGCGGCATCAGCTTCGACTCGTTCCAGTCCACTTCCTTTTCATAGCCGAGAGACTCAATCAGGGAGGCATAATATTCGGCGTTGTACTGTTCCTCGAAAGTCGAAAGCTCTGAAAAGCCCTCAACGAGAAGCCCCTCGCGCTCAAGATCCGAGAAGCCCAAAGGCCCGCAGATTGTATCCATCCCGAGTGACCTGCCCCAGTCCTCAACTGCCGAAAACAGGGCGGAAGCAACCTCCGGATCATTCACCGCATCGAAGCGGTTGAAGCGGATGCGCTTCTCGTGATTCTTCTCGTTGCTGGCCTTCTGCAGAATGCCCTGAATCCGCCCGATCATCTTTCCGTCCCGATAGGCGTTGAAGCAGGCCATCTCACAGGTATCCGCGTAGATAAAGCCCTTCCGGAACATTTTCTTCTCGTCACTGTAAAGCGGCGGAACAAAACAAGGGTTGTCCCGATACAGCCGGAGCGGGAATTCAATGAATTCCCGCTGCTGTTTCTTCGTTACAACCCGAATAATATCAACCATCTGTTTATTTCCTTACTATATCTGGATGGGACTCCTCCACTCGCTTCGCTCGGTCGGAATGACATATGGCTTTCTGTCATCCCGAGCGCAGTCGAGAGATCCCATCCTGTCCCCGTCACTCTTTTACCTGATTTAAAAGCCAGCTCATGATCCCGTAGGCGTCATGATAGGTCAGCACCCAGCTCGCGTGATTCTCTCCGAAAAGTGCCTCATACGGGAGCTCCGGATCAATCCCGATATCGTATTCTGCGAGTTCCTCCGGCGAATACAGCGTCAGGTGCGCGTTTTTGTGGCCGTTGTCTTTCAGCTGGATCACGGCATCCGTGAGGTATTTGTGGCGGTATACCGTATGATCCACATAGGCGCTCGAGACCCAGACCGGAAGCTTCGTCGTCCGAAGATAATTGAATGTTTCGCGTGTCATCGTCGGGCAGACCGGCGCCGCAGCTGCAAACAGATCCGCGCCGACCGACATCGCGCGGCAGGTTCCGGCGCCGCCCATCGAAAGACCGGTCACATAAATCCGCTTATCATCGACTTTTCCTTCCCGGATCATCCGGCGGATAATATCGCAGACCTTCGACAGGTATTCTCTCGACCAGCCGAATCTCGGGTCCATGTCCTGGTCGAAACTCTGGCGCCGCGGACCGAATTTGATCATCGCATTCATATTGAAGGGCTGCTCAATTGCCTGCGGAGCGAACACGTAGATTTCCGGATATTTCAGCGAGAAATTGATCGGGCCGTAGTCCGCAAGAAGCTGCTTCTCGTTGTCGCGGCCTTCTTCGGTTCCGCCGTTTCCGCCGCCGTGCAGGAAAAGGATCAGCGGCCGCGGTTCTGCTGCGTCTTTCGGGCTGTAGAGGCGATACTTTACGATGCCCTCTTCAATCTTTTCGAAGGCGTCGAGACCTTCCGTCACAGTCTCGTCAAAATCCGCCTTTTTGATTACGGTTCTTCCAATCTTCACCGTGAAATCCACACGGTTCGAGAAGGAAACCACGTCGATCGTGAGAACTCCGTCCTGAAGACTGACGGCGGTCACATCGCCGGCGGAAATCCCGCGGGTCTTCGCAATATATTTGTTCCGTGCCGTCTCACGGAAAGGTCCGTCAATTTCGATCGTTTCTTTTTCCGGGCAGGCTTTCTTCCACGGAAGCGCAAGCTTTACGACTTCCTGTCCGAGGGTCCGCATTTCACAGTAAATGGTCTTTTTCATGCACAGTCTCCTTTTTGTCCGGTCACCTGCCGGACCTTATTTCACTTTTCTGCCCTTCTCTTCGCGAGGAATTCTTCCGCAGCATCCCACGAGGGTGCGCCTTCGGATGCCCCGAAATGCATGCACTTCAGTGCGCTTGACGCAGAAGCATGGCAGGATGCTTCATAATCCGAAAAACCACGGAGCTTTGCCGCAAGAAACGCGCCGTGGAAAACGTCGCCTGCGCCGTTGGAGTCGATTGCCTGGACCGGGAAAGCGGGATAATGCTTCACTTCTCCCCCGTCCATGTAAATGCCGCCTTCCGGACCCATCGTGATGACCAGGGTCTCCGGATGGAACCGCTCCTGAAGGATCCGTGCAGCCTCGTATACGTCATCGGTCCCCGCAACAATCTTTGCGGAGTTCTCCGACGGAATCAGGATGTCGGCAAGTGCAATCAAGTCCGTGTGATTCACGGCAAACCAGTCCAGATCCATACTGACCTTCACGCCCATCTCCCGTGCTTTTTTTGCTGTGTACAGAGCCGGCAGGTACTCCTTGCCGTCGATGTGCAGATACTTTGCTTTCTGCAAAAGATCAAAGTCCACATCCTCCGGGCTCATCTGAAGTTCCGGGCCTGCAGCGCTTCCGACGATACAGGTGCGCTTCCCGTTCGACTGATTGGAAAGCACAATGGAAACCTGTGTCTGGCCGCCTTCTATGATCCGGACTGCAGACAGATCCACGCCGTATTTTTCGAGGCAGCTTTTCGCGCCGATTCCATACAGGTCGTCCCCGAATTTTCCCATAAAGGCTGACGAAACACCCTGTTTTGCCGCCGTAATCATCGCGACTGCACAGGGGCCGCCGCACTGGACCTTGCTCTCTTCCGCGCCGAATTTCTCGTCCTCTTCCGGGAACCGTGAAAGCTTCAGCATCATATCAAAAACCGCACAGCCGATACCGACAATCTCCGCCATACCCAACACTCCTTTCGGTCCGTATTATCAGCTTTTTTTATCTTACATCAGAACCGGCCGTTTTTCCAGTACTTTTTGTGCTGAAGGAGGACTGGAAAGACGTAAAAACAGGGAACGAAACCGTCCCCTGCAGATATAACAAACCGAATTTTCAAAAACAGCTGCTCAATACACCGTCAGCTTTATAATTCCCCAGTCCGGCACTTCTGCGTACAGACAGTCCGCGCTCTCAAGATACCAGACATCCGTTCCCAAAGGCAGATTTCCTGCGGCAAGATCTACCGTAAGCTCTGATGCAAAGTAGGTCTGCTTCACCGTATTTCCGATATATTTCGCACCCAATTCCTCGCAGTAGGCAGCGGGATCACTTTTTTTCACATGCCCGTCCCCGTAGCTGAAATAATTCTTTCCCTGCCAGCGGATCATATAGCCTTCCATCCCGATCGGGCTTCCGGTCGGCGAGAGAACCCTGCCGTCCATCATGGACACCGCGCAGCAGGCAATAAGACAGCCGTCCGCATCCTCATAGTACAGAAGCCGCGTCGGTTCTTCATAGAAAAGCCTCGTTCCTTTCGGGAGATTGTTCGCAGCCAGGTTTTCTTTCGGGACCGCATTTTTGAGCTCCTTTTCGGTTTTTCCGACTTCCTTAAGCTCATTCTCCGCGATATAGTCCTCAAGATACACGCTGTCGCGGGTAACTTTCTGATACTTCAGATACAGCGTGTTCTTGTAACGGATCAGGATTTCGTCGGTTTCCGCATCGGGATCAACCGGACCGGCCGTTACACAGCCTGTCAGGGAAAACAGCAGAAACACTGCTGCAAGTACAACAGAAAGCCACTTCTTCATGTTTCTCCTCCTCATTTCGCTATCTTTTCGCCAGGTTCATTTACAATTCCAGTAAAGAGAACCGCGCCGCTGTAACTTCTTACCGCGAACAGGAAAGGCCGGTCCAGAATGAAGTCCGCATGGTCCTGCTGGATCATCATGGCCTTTTCCAGCATGATCACGGTGTAGGCCGCAGCCTCGCATCCCTCTTCGTCGATCTTCACCCGCGCCGCGTGCTGGACTTCCGATACGGACGCTTCCAGATCCTCCGTCAGAATCTGCGAAAAATCCGCTTTCTCCGTGGAGAAAACATCTGTTATGCCGAGCGCTTTCAGCGTGCCAATCAGATCAAGATCGGAATTGACATCAAACTTCGGGATTTCGACATGCAGCATGTAATTTCCGGACTGATCCCGGAACTCCGTATAGGGGTCAGACTGCAGGAAGCGCTGGAACTCCGGATCTTTCGAAAGTTCCTCCGGGCTCATGTCCTCATCCGGCAGGAAGAACCACATCGCGTTCCCGTCCTCCATCCGACGGCAGTATGCTGTGAAATGTGCTCCGAAAAACAGCGCCGCGCCTGCTTCATCAGAAATCAGGTAATCACAGCGGTAATCGTCGGATCTGCCATGGAACACTTCACCTTTTCTCGTCAGATCTTCATTGAATTCATCTTCCCAGGCGGCCTTGAAATAAATCGCTGAGCAGAGCGCAAGAATGGTGTCCGGTTTTGTTTTGATGTTCTGCGCCGAATCTTCCAAAAGGTGCCCGGTGTTGTCATTCAGCCAGTCCTGAAGCATCTGATTCAGCTCCGAAGACCCCATCATGCCCCGGACGACCGAAGCATAATACTCCGATGCGAGCCGCTGCACCGTTTCATCCTGATAAGGAAAGCCCTGCTGCAGCCACAGCGAATTTGCGAGTGCAATCGTTGCATATCCGTCGTCAATATAGTTGCTGTGCCAGAGCATTTTCGCGTTATCCCGGAGTTCTTCGATTGAGCCCGCACCAAGAAGCGAGAGAATCTGCGCCCTGGACTCCCTGTCAGAAATCTCGGCAAGCATCGAAAGCGCGAGATACACATTGACCGGCGAATAAACCGTATTCTTTCCTTCTGCATTCCCGAGAATCTCCCCGATCGTCGACGCATAAAAATCCGGAAGAGAGCGCCGGATCTCATCGTATTCCGCGATCTGTGCCTCCTGCATTTCATGGATGTCTTCGTACTCCGAGCCGCTTTCCGCTTTCTCAACGACCTTCCAGCCGCTCGAATCCAGCACCTCGCGCTTCGGGGACTGCGGTATCATGGGGGATGCCAGCGCCTCAGGAGATGAAGCCGGAGCGCTGCTCTCCTGCACCAGGCTTTCCGGCGCCGCGGAAGTACGTTCCTCCGTCAATTCCTGCGTTTCGGAACTGCCTGTCTGTTCCGGACTCTCCTGCTCCTGCGATTCACTTTTGCTCGAGGACACTGGCTCTGTTTTCTCCTCCGCCGGCACTTTCCTGCTGCAGCCAAGAAGCCCCGCCAAAAGCGTGAAACATATCAGAACACTCAGAATTCTCTTCATGACAATCCACCTCCATCCTTTGAGACAGAAAAAAGTTGCATCAGGTTGCAGAAAAACATAAAAAAGCAAAAAAGAGTCTCAGGGGCGGGCCCTTTGACTCTTATGGTGCTATAATTCCCATCCCGCAGGCGAGTTTCGCGACATCACCCGCCGAGACTCCGGCAGCGCTCCAAAAGCTCGATGATCGGCAGATGCTGCGGGCAGACCGACTCGCACTGGCCGCAGGCGATACAGTCAGAAGCATTGCCCCTGCCCTGCGTCACAATCGTATATTCGCGGATGGTGCGGAACTCAGGGCTTCCTTTCTTGCGGTTCTCGACTGTGAAAATCTCCGGGATCGGAATATTCATCGGGCAGCCTTCAGTGCAGTAATGGCAGGCTGTACAGGGGATGGACTGGTCGCGGTTCAGGGCATCCTGTGCAGCCCGGATCACTTCCTGTTCATGATCCGAAAGCGGCTGGAAATCCTTCATATAGGAAAGGTTGTCCTCCATCTGTGCAAGATTGGACATACCTGACAGAACTACAAGGATGTTGTCAAGGCTCGCCGCAAAACGCACCGCCCAGCTTGCGTAGGACAGGCCATTTCCTTCCTTGTCAAAAATCTCCTTCACCGAATCAATCGGATCTGCCAAAATACCGCCCTTCACAGGCTCCATCACCGTTACCGGGATGCCGTGCTTCTTGCAGATTTCCCAGTTTCGTCTGGATGCAACGCCCGGATTCTCCCAGTCCGCGTAGTTCAGCTGAAGCTGCACAAACTCGACGTCCGGATGTGCCGTAAGAAGATCCTCCAAAAGTTCCGGATCCGCATGGAAAGAGAAACCGTAGTGCCTGATTTTTCCGGCCTCCTTCAGTTCCTTTACATAGTCCCAGAGGTGGTAATTGTCGTAAAGTGAAACGTTCGAACGCTGCAGCGCATGCAGCAGGTAGAAGTCAAAATAACCTGCGCCGGTCCTCTTTAGGCTGATCTCAAACTCCGACTTTGCACTCTCCTCATCCTTCGCAAACATCGACGCATTCAGCTTTGTCGCCAGTGTATAGCTGTCCCGGGGATAACGCTCGACAAGCGCCTTTCTCGTAGCTTCCTCGGAGCCCTGATACACAAAAGCCGTGTCAAAATACGTACCGCCGGCCGCGATGAAGCGGTCCACCATATCAGACACCTGCGGCACATCGATCGTGCCGTCCTCCAGTCTCGGAAGCCGCATCAGTCCGAAGCCGAGCTTAAACTTGTTGGTCTCAAAAATGTCTGTCATCTTCAGTCCCTCCTTCAGTGCTGAAACTCTTATAGATTATTATATTGAATACACCTGCAGAATGCAACCGATAAACGCCTGCCGCAGCATCATCCGTCAGCGCCGCATATAACGGTTCCGGAAACAGCGCTCGCACATCGAATAAGGATGGTTCCAGGGAAGCTTCTTTCCGCAGTACCGGCAGCGCCGCGGCCGGAGTTTCTTCTGTGCGAGTGTTTTCAGAATATGCCCCGAGATCCGGTTCCGGATCTGCACCAGTTCCTCAAGATATTCCGGATGGCGGAAGCGGTCGCAGTAGCTGTACAGAAGGTCGCAGAGCCGGAACTCCCGCTCCAATTCATCGAGATTTCCGCTGATGTCCGTGAGGAGCTTCTCAGAGGGCATGTATTTTCTGACCGGATAGACCCGATGCCGGGCCTCCGTCGCACACATCAGCTTCCAGTGCCCTAAAAGGAAGCGGTCCTCCTCGTCAAATGTCAGCGTGATGCAGCGGTAGAGGAATTCCTTATCCCGCGAGAGATCCCGGATCATGCTGCAAAGAGAAATCAGCCGTTTCGTATCCGCACGCACATAGCCCGGACGGATGCGGACCTGGTCCCATTTCTCCAGAATATCCGAAAGGCTCGCGGGGATCGACAGCAGCGATTCCGGAAAATCGATCACGGCTTCTTTGATTGGCTCAAAATCACTCTGAAGCGCTGCCCGGATCATTTTCCGGGAATTCTCCGAAGTGACATAGCCCTCATCGTAGATCCCGAAGCGCCCCGCCCGGCCCGCAATCTGCTTGATCTCCTCCGACTCGAGCGGCCGCCGCACGATTCCGTCGAATTTATCCGTTTCCAGGAATACAATCCGCCGGATCGGGAGGTTCATGCCCATTCCGATCGCATCCGTCGCAACGACGACATCAGTCTCGCCTTCTGCAAAAAGTCTTGCCTGCTCATGGCGCACATCGTAAGGCAGCGCGCCGTAGATAATGCTTGTCCGAAAGCCCCGCTCATGCAGTTCCGCTGCGACCGCATGGACGTTGCTTCGCGAGAAAACGATCAGTGCATCGCCCTTTTTCGTGTCCTGCTCCATTCTGTACGGCGCGCTTTCACAGAGAAGATTCGTCATCCGTTCATGGCGGACAATTTCATAGCTGTCGCCGCATTCCCCGATCATCCGGATCAGAAGTTCCTCCGCAGACGGTGCTGCACAGACGTGGATCTCTTTCGCGCAGGTGCCGAGAATTGCCGCGGTCCAGGAACCGCCCCGGTCCCGGTCCGAAAGCATCTGCGCCTCGTCAATCACAGCCGCCGGATATTCCTGCTGCAGGTTCAGCATCTCAATCGTGGAGGCTGTAAACAGTGCTCCCGGTACGTCGGAGCGTTCCTCGCCCGTGAGAAGCGAGCAGGGATAGCCGTCCCGGTTCATCTGTTCAAACTGTTCATAGGCAAGAAGCCGGAGCGGTCCGAGGTAACATCCCCCGCCGGCGGCTCTCAATGCCTCCATCGCATCATGCGTTTTCCCGGAATTCGTCGGCCCGATATGCAGCACAAAACGGCGCCGCATTCCGCGCGCCTCCGGATAGAGATCAATATAATCCGCCGGGATATGCTGCAGCACAATTTTCCGAAGTCCGGCGTCTTTTTTTCGATGGCTTTTCCTTTTTTCCGTCATGACTGTACGATATCGGGATATCCCGTGGCCAACTCCCGGCGGCACTAAAAATCTGCCTTCCTCCTCGGAGACCCGGAGCCGTCTTTTGAGGAGGAAACCGCGGATTTCGAATGCCGCGTCAGTTTACCCCCGAAAGAGCTGCGGTGTGGTCCCCGAAGCTTTCTTGAACTGGCGGTAGAAATAGGAAAGGTTCGGGATGCCCACCTGCTCCGCAATCTGCTGGACGGGAAGCGTAGTGTTCTTCAGAAGGTACTTGGCCTGGTCCATACGTTCTGCGGAGATGTAGGCGGTCAGCGTATTGCCGAACTCCTTGTGGAAGCTGAAAGAGAGGTAGTCAGGGTTCAGGTGCATTGCCTCGGCGATCTCCATTCGGCTCAGGTTCGGATCGGAAAGATGATCGTGGATAAAAGCCCGGACTGAGGTGACAAATTCGCTTTCCTTCGGCTTCATGTCGCCGTCCGGACCGCACTTCGGGAGCTCCCGCTTGGAACGGACAAAGTCCACGGCGCGGGAGAGTTCATAATTCAGGGACTGCTTTCCGATCGGCTTCAGGAGATAATTAAAGCAGTGGTAGCGGATTGCCTCCTGTGCATAATCAAAGCGCTGGTGTCCAGACAGGATGATCGTCGTAACAGAGATATCCTCCAGCCGCAGTTTCTCCAAAAGCTCCAGTCCCGTCTCCTGCGGCATTTCCACGTCGATCAGCAGAAGGTCGATCTCCTCCCGCTGCAGGATCTGCCTGCCGTTCTTTGCGCTGTAGGCTGTAAAAATCCGGTCAATTCCCAGGGCTTCCTTGTCTATCATCTCGACAAGTCCCTGGACAATGAAGTATTCATCGTCGATAATCAGCAGATTCATGTTTCTCCCCGTCCTGCCTCTTCATTTCAATGGCCTCTTCCAAAGGCTCCTCATATTTCGTATACGGGAAGGTGATCTCGACCGAGAGCCCCATTCCCTCTTCGTTCCGGAATTTCATCTCCGCCCGGTCTCCTAAAAGCAGCTGCAGCCGCAGCGCCGTATTATAGAGGCCGATGCCGGTTCCCTTCTCCGTTACCTCCGGGTGCTCGAAAATGTGGTTGTACTTTTCCAGGTTTTCTTCTGAAAGCCCTGTTCCCGAATCGGTATGCACAAGCCGAACAAAGAGTTCTTCGTTCTTTGTAATGATCTCTGCCTCAACACGGATCAGAAAGGGCTCACCCATAATCAGTCCCGTCTTCACCGAATTCTCCGTCAGTGTCAGGAGGATCAGCGGGAAAACCGAAGCCTCCATCACATCCTGTCCGGCCTCAAGTTCAAAGGAAAGCGTCTCCGGATAGCGGTACTGTGTCAGCAGAATGTAGTTTTCCAGGTATTCAAGTTCCTCCGACAACGGGACGATGCTCCGATCCGAAAGCGTATAGCGAAGATGCGATGAGAGCGTCGTGATAATCTGGCTCGTCATTTCCGAACGGGCCGGATTCTGCGCCGACATGAAAATCGTATTGAGGCAGTTGATCAGAAAGTGCGGTGCCACCTGGTTTTTCAGCGCCGCGAGCTCGAATTCGCGCGCCTGCAGCTGCTGCTCGTAAATGCCGATCCGAAGCTCCCCGATCTGGGAAATCAGCTCATTGAAGGCGTCGATGATCTGGACGGTTTCCGTATAGTTGTTGGGAGAAACCACCTGGCTTTCGAAATTCCCCCGGTGAATATTCTCTGTTACCGCCATCAGCGATTCTGTCGGGATGGCAAGAATTCTGCGGCCCATCCGGCTGAATGTCAGGAAGAAAAAGAGCCCCCAGATCACGAGAAGAAGCACTAAAAGAAGAAGCGGCTGCAGCGTTTTCAGAAACTGCCGCTGCGGCAGAAGCACCGTGAAACAGTAATCCGAGAAACTCTGCTCCGATGAAACCACAACTCTCCGGCCTATGTCCGGGATTCGGACGGTAACCGCCCGATTCAGAGACTCCTGAAGCGGGATCGTCAGTTCAGTGCGATAATCCCCGGAGTAACCTGCCTCTGAAAGGGAACTGCTCGCGTAAAGGATCTGTCCGTCCCGGTCTGTGATCATCTGTATCGCTTCCGTCCCGGAAAACTCCGAAAAACCGGGCAGGTCGTCGAGGTCGACCCAGGCCCCGCCGTAAATCTCACCGTATCGGAAAACACGCAGCAGACAGAGCTGATTATCGTTCTTAATAAAAAACCAGTTTCTCGGGAGATCATCCCGGATCACACCGTTTTCCATGTGAGATTCGAGAAGATCCCGGATAAAGGACGGATACAGGTAGCCTTTCTGTGCACTGTACCCGCCGGACTGATAAACCGGCAGAAACAGTTTTTTATTTGGATAATACAGATAAAAGCCCTCGATGATGGAATGCTGCGAGATCTGGGAAGACAGCAGGGTCTGGACATTGACAATGCAGCTCACTTCTTCGTTCCGGTCCTTCGTTGTGCGAAGCCGGATGATAAACGGGTTGGACGAGCAGCTTCCCACAAGCGACTTGATGTTCGCATCCAGTTCGGAGGAAATACGTTCGTCATAAAAGCGCAGGGAATCCTGCACAGTCTGGTAGGAGGAATTACGAAAACTGAAGAAAAGGCTGGCGAAAACGCCGAAAAGCAGCAAAGCGAAGACCAGCATGGCCGTAATAAACTGGATAATGAAGCGCCGAAGCAGTGAACGGCCGTGTTCAGGCTTGTCATCTCCTGCTTTTCTGTGAATTTTGCTCATTTTCCTCCCCGCAGCCCTTCCGGGCATTGGCAACATGACCAAAGAATCTTACAAAAGGATCTAAGAGTTATGCATTTTTTTAAGCGCTTTTGTATTGTAAATATTATACTAAGAAACTGCAGAAATGACAAGTGATTTATTCATTTCTGCCACAAAGAGCAAAGAAAAAGCTTTGTAAGTAAAAAAGGAGGAACTGACAAAAATGAAGAATGTGAAGAAACTGCTTGCTCTTCTTCTCGCTGTTGCGATGGTGTTCGGACTTCTTGCCTGCACAGGCACGACTCCGACGGATGACACCAAGGCGACCGAAAAGGCTACCGAGAAGGCTACAGAGAAGGCAACCGAGAAGGCTACAGAGAAGGCTACAGAGAAAGAGACCGAGAAAGCGGATGACGGCAAGGAAGACGAAACCGAACCCGAAGGCGAGCTCACCCCCTACGAGCAGGCCATCGCGGACCGCCGCGCGGAGTACGAGAAAACCGGTCAGTACCAGAAGGTCGTTTACGCGATGTACACCTGGATCGGCAAGCCGGCCGGCACCGAGAGAATCCAGGAAGCCCTGAACGAAATCCTGCGTGAAAAGCTCTGCCTCGAAGTTGAACTGCTGGTTCTGGACTTCGCGTCCTATCGTCAGAGCATTCAGCTGAACCTGACCAACAACGACGAGCAGGTCGACTGGTTCGGCGGCAATGCGCTCGGCTACACGAGCTGCTGCAACAACGGCTTCTGCTATAACCTGGAAGAGGATGACCTGATCCAGACCTACGGCCCCGGCATCTGCGAGCTGATTTCCGAGAATTACCGCGACGCCTGCAGATTCAACGGCGAGCTGACCGGCATCCCGCCCATGAAGGATATCGCCATCATGTGCGGCGCCATGATGATCGGTAAGGAATATCTCGATGCGATCGGCTACGAGTACACCGAAAACGAGAATCAGGAAGTTCCGACCACCTGGGACGAGATCGAGAACATCTTCACCCAGCTGCATGAGAAATTCCCCGACAAGTACGTCTTCGCAGTCGGCGGCAACCAGTTCGGCCAGGGCTCCATCGTCGACAATATCGGCGGTGACTGGTTCGGCGTCCTGCTGGATCCCACGAAGGACACGGAAGTTGTCAACCTCTTCGAATCCGAAGAATGGATGACCATGGTCAAGCGTATGTATGACTGGAACCAGAACAAGGGCTTCATGTCTGCGGACGCTCTGACCGACACCACTTCCATTTCCGCGAAGTGCAAATCCGGACAGTACATGGCAATGCTTTCGCAGTCCAAGCCCGGCTACAAGTCGCAGATCTCCGGTGAGTGCGGCAGAGAGATGATTGTCTTCACCGTCGGTCAGCCCATTGTCAAGTCCTCCGGCGTTTCGAACGTTATCAGCTGCCTGAACCAGGCTTCTCCTGATCCGATCGCCGCGATGCAGTTCATGAACGAAATGTATACGGATGCCGAGCTCTCCACCCTGCTTGTCTGGGGCCAGGAAGGCACCGACTATGTTTACACCGATGACGGCCACATCACATTCCCGGACGGCGTTGACGCTCAGAATGCTGAATGGTACCACACCATGAACTGGTCGCTTCCGAACCAGTACCTTGCTCCGGTCTGGGTCGGCGATCCTTTAGATCTCGGCGCAAAGACCATGGAATTCAACAACAGCGCTCCGACCTCTCTCGCGATGGGCTTCACCTTCGACAACACCGAGTACACGGCAGAGTATGCTGCACTGCAGAGTGCTTACGACGAGTACGCGAACCAGCTGCTGTACGGCTTCCTGGATCCCGAAACCGGAACCGCAGAGTTCAATGAAAAGCTGAGAGCCGCCGGCCTTGACGAGTACATTGCCGAAAAGCAGAAACAGCTTGACGCCTTCTTCGCGGCGAAATAAGCCTCAGAGACTCTTTGACGAAGAAGCCGGCTAAACCCCGGCTTCTTCTTTATTCAGACAGGAGAATTTACCATGGCACCTCAAATTCAAACCGGGACCTACGCGAAAAAAGGAAAACTCGGCAAGAGATTCGTCAGGAGTATTCCGTTTTATCTCATGGCGCTTCCGGCCATTGCGTATCTCTTTATCAACAATTATATGCCGCTTCCGGGGCTTGTGCTTGCATTCAAGAACTTCAACGCCAAGAAGGGGATTTACGGATCCGACTGGGCAGGGTTCAAGAACTTCAAGTATCTCTTTGCAACGGGAGAGGCTTACACCATTACCAGAAATACGCTTCTCTATAACTTCGCGTTTATCATTATCAATACGATTCTCGCGATCTTTGTAGCGATCCTGCTTTCGGAAATGCGCAGCAAATTCAAGAGCGTATACCAGTCCCTGATTCTGCTGCCGTACATGATCTCGATGGTTATCGTCAGCTACCTCGTGTTCGCTTTTCTTTCCACCGAGAACGGCTTTCTGAATAATACCGTCCTGAAATTTTTCGGAAAGAGTCCGATCCCCTGGTATTCGGAGAAAAAATACTGGCCTTTCATCCTGGTGCTCGTGAGCTGCTGGAAGGTCATCGGCTATAATTGTATTATCTATCTCTCCACGATCCTGGGCATCGACCGGACCTTCTATGAGGCGGCCGCGATCGACGGTGCCGGAAAAATAAAGCAGATCACAAAAATCACACTTCCGCTTCTGAAGCCCACGATCATCATGATGACGCTTCTTGCGATCGGCCGTATTTTCTATTCGGACTTCGGCCTCTTCTATCAGGTGCCGCAGAACCAGGGAGCACTTTTCCCGGTCACCAACACCATTGACACCTATGTGTACCGCGGCCTCATCCAGAACGGTAAGCCTGCCCTTTCCGCAGCTGCCGGCCTGTACCAGTCCTTTGTCGGATTCGTTCTGATCCTGTCGGCGAACCTGATCGTCCGTAAGATCGATGCAGACAGCGCATTATTCTAAGCGGGAAAGGAGGAATAAAAGATGTTTACAAAACAGGAAAAAATCTTCCAGACTGTCAGTCATATTGTCCTCGCGATTCTCGCAATCAATGCGCTCTTGCCGATGATCCTTCTATTCATGTCATCGATTACCGATGATAATGTCCTGATCAAGGAAGGCTACAAATTCATTCCGAAAAAGTTCAGCCTGTACGCCTATGAATATGTTTTCAAAACCGGTCCGGCTGTTCCGAAGGCTTACCTGATTTCCGTCATCCTGACGGTTTCAGGCGTGGTTCTCTCTCTTTTGATCACGACGCCGATGGCCTATGCGCTTTCCAAAAAATATGTGCTTGGACGTGGATTCCTGAATTTCTATGTGTTCTTTACCATGCTGTTCAACGGCGGTCTCGTGCCGACCTACATGAATTACACGAATGTCATCGGCATCAAGAACACCTTCTTCGGTCTGCTTCTCCCGGGTCTTGTGACAAACGGTATGTATATCATGCTGATGAAGTCCTATTTTGTCACCTCAATTCCGGATGAAATCATGGAGGCTGCGCGGATTGACGGTGCAAGCGAATTCAAGGTTTTCCGCACGATTGCAATCCCGCTCGCGAAGCCGATCATCACGACGATCGGACTATTCGCCGGCATCGGTTACTGGAACGACTGGCAGAACGGCTATGTGTACCTCACAAAGCGGGATGACCTGTATTCCATCCAGAATCTCTTAAACCGCATGGTGCAGAACATCCAGTATCTGTCGGCAAACTCCCAGAACGTTGCAAACGCCGATATCGGTCTCGCGTCTATCCCGACGGTATCAATCCGAATGTCGATGGCGGTCCTCGGTATCCTGCCGATGCTCATTGCCTATCCGTTCGCACAGAAAGCCTTCGTCAAGGGCATTACCCTCGGCGGTGTTAAAGGGTAAAAAGTTTTTAGAATTTTAACCGAAAATTGTGTTTTCATAAGGCGGATTCTGATCTATAATAACATCAGAACCGCCTGTTCAATGAAAACCACCACGATTACATGATAGGAGGAGGCATCATGATCAGAAAAGCAGTAACGGAAAACGGCGTTGTCCGCGGCATACAGGGCGGCAATGCCAGAATTACGGTTTACCGGGGCGTACCCTTTGCGGCACCGCCGGTCGGAGATCTCAGATGGCGTGAACCGCATCCCGCGAAAGACTGGGAAGGCGAACGCTGCTGTTTCGAGTTCGGGCCGATCTCCATGCAGGAAATCCCCGGCGGAAACAAGGAAAACATTTACACGAGAGAATGGCATGTCAATTCCGACATCCCGATGAGCGAGGACTGCCTGTACCTGAACATCTGGACGCCGGCAGTTTCTCCCGACGAAAAGCTGCCTGTCCTTGTCTGGTTCTTCGGCGGCGGCTACCAGGTCGGCTACACGGCAGAGATGGAATTTGACGGAGAAGCACTTGCAAAGCGCGGCATCGTTGTCGTATCCGTGAACTACCGTGTCGGTGCCTTCGGATTTTTGGCGCATCCGCTTCTCACGGCGGCGCAGCCCGAACATCCCACAAACTTCGGTCTTCTCGACCAGCAGGCAGGCTTACGCTGGGTGAAGCGCAATATCGCGGCATTCGGCGGCGATCCGGAAGAAATTGCCATCGGCGGCCAGTCTGCGGGCGGCGGATCGGTCATGTACCAGATCACCTGCCGGGAGAACGAAGGCCTGATTAAGCGCGCAACTCCGATCAGCGGCGTTTTCCGCGATCCCTACAAATCCCCCTTTGCAGGAAACGGCCGGCTCCTTCAGGAAGTCGAAAAGATCGGCGAAGACTTCTTCGCGTTCCTTGGCGTCAAAACCCTTGAGGAAGCGCGGGCAATCGATGCCGTGACGCTCCGTGATGCTTACGAGAAATTCCGGAAAGGCGCGATGGCACTCGGCCCCTGCGTTGACGGCATTTTCAATACCGATGACACCTACCGTCTTTTCGCTGACGGAAAGGGACTGGATATCCCGGTCATGGCCGGCAATACGGTCGACGAATTCAAGGCCCGCATTACCGCGGGATCCCGGGAAGAATTCCTTGAAAAGGCAAAGGACTGCTTCGGGGATGACACGGATCAGTTCCTGTCATTCGCGGAGGCGCAGGCTCGCGGCACGGACGGAAGTTATGCCCCGGTCAGCATCATCGAATGCGCGCTGAAGCACATGTTCCGCGAAGGATCCGAGAACGGCCGGACCGCTCCCTCCTACTACTACCGCTTCGACGAGGATATCCCGGGCTGGGATCACCCGGGCAACTTCCACTCGGTGGACCTCTGGTTCTTCTTTGACAACCTTCAGAAATGCTGGCGGCCCTTTACCGGGCGGCATTACGATCTCGCGCGGCAGATGGCAGACTACTGGGTGAACTTCATCAAGACCGGCGATCCGAACGGCCTCGGCTCCGATGGCCTTCCGCTTCCTCCGTGGGGCGCTTATACAGACAAAGCCGATGAAAGTATGGTCTTCGACATGCGCGGTGCATTCCCGGAGCATGAAGATTCCGACTTCAAGCATTTCCTGATTGACCATATCAGCTGATATCGAAAAATAAAACGGAAAGGAAAACATCATGGCAAAGAAAGCAAGAGTATCCGTCAACCCCGATTTTCAGATCGGCGAAATTTCGAAAAGACTCTACGGTGCCTTCATGGAGCCGATCGGGTCCATCGTCTACGGCAACATGTACAACCCGAAACATCCGACAGCGGATGAACAGGGCTTCCGTACCGACTGGATCGAAGCGCTGAAAAAGACCGACGTTCCTTCGGTGCGTCTTCCGGGCGGCAACTTCGTCTCCGGCTGGGACTGGAAGGATTCCATCGGCCCGAAGGATCAGCGGAAAGAACACCTGGACCTCGCCTGGCACCAGTACTACCCGAACGATGTCGGTCACGACGAGTATCTGCAGTGGGCGGAGAAGGTCGGAATCGAGCCGATGTACACGATCAACCTCGGCACCGGCGACATCAATGACGCGATTTACAACGTCGAGTATACGAATCACGAAGGCGGCACCTACTGGTCCGAGCTTCGAAAAAAATACGGCCATGAAAAGCCCTACGGCGTCAAGGTCTGGTATCTCGGCAACGAGATGGACGGTCCCTGGCAGGTCGCTTCCTGGGAGAAGGATCCCAAGGCTTACGGCGTGCTTGCAAATGAGACCAGTAAGGCGATGAAGTGGGTCGACGGCAGCATTGAAACCGCTGTCTGCGTCTCCAGCTCTCCGGACCTGATGCACTATCCGGACTGGGATCTGCAGGTCTTAAAGGAGTGCTACAACGCAGTTGATTACATTTCGATGCATCATTATCAGTCGTCGGAAATCGGCAACTACGCGCAGTTCATGGCGGCTTCCCGCTACTTCGAAGACTATATCCGCACGGAAATCGGTCTCTGCGACTATGTGCAGCAGCTCGTACGTTCCCCAAAGGTAATGAAGCTCTCCCTCGACGAGTACGGTATCTTCCCGCAGCCGAAGGGTAAAATCCATTACGGCCGTGAAGTCTGGATTGAGCCGGGTTCTCACTACATCTTCGACCCGAAGCGCGGCTATGTCCGTCACGACCCGGACAACATGCCTTCGCATTTCTTCCCGCCGATGAACCCAATGCTGATGGCCCTGGGCTCAGCCGCCGTCATCCTCGAAATGCTGCGTCACGCAGACCGCATCAAGATCGGCTGCATGACCTCCGGCCTCGGCGTTGCAGCAGCCTGCGATCACGATCACTGCTTCACGATTCCGGCATACTATCCGTATGCAGACCTTATGAAGTACGGACACGGCGTATCGCTTCGGACCTCAGTCGAATGCGAGAAGTACGATCTCGAAAGCTTCGCGCTGGATGACACGCACAAGTACCACGAGCAGGACCAGGTGGACTACATCGATACCGCTGCGGCTTACGATGCCGAAACCGGCGAACTGACGGTCTTTGTCATCAACCGCGACTGGGAAGATACGGCAGACTTCACGCTCGATGTGACCGGCCTTGTGGGCTTCAAATTCGAAGGCCATTCCGAAATGTTCATCAGTGACGATGCAAGTGATGAGGAAAAGGCAGCCCTTACACCGGCTCCCGCATCCGACACCGTTTGCGACGGTATGTCCGTCAAAGCGGACCTGAAGCCGGTATCCTGGAATGTCTTCCGGTTCGTAAAAGCATAAAAAAGCCGCCCCGGTACAGGCGTGCATAAAGTAACCTTCATCTCGCCTGATAACTCGAGCCGAGGGTAATGGGTGTCCTTCTGAGGTGACCTGGAACCGTCACCGAGGAGGGACACCCATCTCGCAGGCGAGTTTGACAGCTGGAGGTTCATGCACGCCTGTACCGGGGCGGCTCATTTGGAAAGGATATAATTATGACAGATGTACTTGCTTATACCAATTACGGAAAGGTGCGCGGCGTATACTTTGACGGCGTGTACCGTTTCTTAGGCATCCGTTACGCAAAGGCGCCGGTCGGTCCGCTTCGCTTCATGCCGCCCGAGAAACCGGATGTGTCGCCGGTCATCGTGGATGCGAAAGAATATGCACTGAAGTGCCCGCAGACCGATACCCCCAGAATCGAGGTGCCGGAGGTGGCGAACTCCAAATGGAACATCAGCAACCAGAAGATCGTCACCGGCAATATGGAAATGGGCAAAGGCCCGATGTCCGAAGACTGCCTCGCGCTGAATATCTGGACGCCGGATCTCACGGAAGGCATGAATCTTCCGGTCATGGTCTGGTGCCATGGCGGCGGCGCTTTGGCGGGTACTGCGGAATGCCCGCATCAGGACGGCTTCAACATGGCAAAGAAAAACGGCGTCGTGATGGTTTCCTTCAGCCACCGGCTCGGCATCTTCGGCTATATGGACCTCTCGCATCTCGGCGTGGAGAAATACAAAAACAGCCATAATCTCGGCAATCTCGACATGGTTGCGGTGCTTGAGTGGGTGCATGAGAATATCCAGTATTTCGGCGGAGATCCCGGAAACGTCACGATTTTCGGCGAATCCGGCGGCGGCGGAAAGGTCTGCCAGCTGATGGGCATGCCGGCGGCGAAAGGCCTATTCCACAAGGCCATCTGCCAGAGCGGCGGCTTCCAGGCGATCGACCCGAAATTCGGCCAGGTCGATACGGACGCCTTCCTCGCGCATCTCGGCATCACAAAGGACAACATTGAAGAACTGGAAACCATCCCGTGGGAGGACCTGATCCGCGCGATGCGGGAGATCAACGCAACCCGCGAGAACGGCAACTACCTGAACTTCCCGGTCACCTTCGACGGCGATGTCATCCAGTACAACCCCTTCGACGGCGCGGAAGGCACGGAATTTGCCAAGGATATCCCCTTCATCATCTGCTACACCCGGGAAGATATGGCGCTTCTTGCGCTCTTTAATCCGGAGATCTTCGACCTGACCTGGGAGACGCTGCCGAAGAAGCTTGCGGATTCCGGCTACAGCGAGGAGGAGGTTTCAGAAATCATTTCGACCTACAAAGAAGTCCTCGACGCCCCGACTGCGGTCGATGTGATGATTGCGCTGATGAACGACAGCCACCAGATGAAATTCGTCGAAGACGTTTCAAGAACCCGCGAAGGCAAGGATGCAGCGCCTTTCTACAACGCGATCTTCGCCTTTGACAGTCCCGATCCGGTACAGAAGGCCTTCCACGGAACGGACGTGCCATTCTTCTTCGACAACGCCTATCTTGCACCCGGCATGTACACCGCAAAAAACAAGGCGGAAGCATTCAAATGCTCCGACACCTGCGGTTCCGCCTGGGCCGCCTTCGCAAAGGACGGCAATGATCCGACCGGCCGCAACATGCCGAAATGGCTTCCGTACACCGCGGAGCACCGCTATTCGATGCTCTTCTCAGAGAACAGCGAACTCGTCCTCGAGTACCGCAAAAAGGCGCGGGACCTTGTATACAAATATTCGGACAAAAACCTTCCGGGCTTCGGAAGACGGATTCCGAAAAAGTAAGCGCTGAGGGGGGAGGAGTACCCGATGCAGATTTTGGACTATGAACTGATTTTCAAAGACGGCGGACTCTTAATCGAAAAGGATGGCAAGACCCTGTATTTCAATCGCAGGCCGGTCTTTGTGACCGTGAAAAATGAAGCCGCAATGCTTGTGTTCCGCGACTGTCCTTACGAAACGGTCGAAGAGACGGAAGAAGGCGTATGCGCGAAAGGGACTTTCGTTACGGACAACGGCTCCGTGCTGTCATTTTCAGACCGCTACGAAGATGCAGGCGGAAAGATTAAAATTTCCCGGACCGTTACCGTCGAGAAAGCTGATCCCCGCGATCTCGGCTTCTCCACAAAGATCTTTTTCTACCAGGCGCTGTCTCAGGAACTCACGGATTTCGACTACTTCTCTCCCGGGCAGTGGTATCTTGACAACCGCTATGCCGGTCCGCAGTCTCTCGGAAAACGCATGGACCTGCAGTATTATTACCGGAAGGAGACCTACTCCGGGCTTCCAATGTTCGCGATGAGGCACAAAGAAAGCAGCGAGACCCTTTCCTTCTCCCGCTTCGAGGCGGATGCCACACTGCCTTCTTTGGACCGGACCGCGACGGAAAACTACGCCTATGTTGACCCCAAAATCACGGTCGGTTCCTTCGGCGTCAGCAAAGCACGCCCGGAGGCCGTCACATACACCTATTACGGACATGCTTTTTCCACGCCGCTTCCCGATGTACAATGCGACGGTGTGGCGCTCGATTATGTCTATCCGGGCGTCAACGGCCAGATGCCGGTTCAGGGCCGCGGCCCCTTCAATGTACAGGAGCCGCTGACCAATATCACCTGGGTGCATCCGATGCGCGTCGGCTTCCAGCAGCACTATGCGGTTGCCGTCTCCTGCGGGTGCTATCATGATTTCGGTACGATGATGAAGGAAACCTGGCGGGGATGCTATCCGAGACTGAAAGACCGCCTCTTCCCCGTCGACAACGAAATGCTCTTCCACAACATGATGCGTTTCCTGAAAGCAGTCACAAAGCGTTTCGGAGATGACTGGGGCACGCCTTTTGTCGCCCAGCTTCCTGACTTCGACCCGAACTCCTTCTCCGCCGAAATCGGCTTCGTCGGCCAGCAGGCAGGCATCGGCTATCAGCTTCTCCGCTGGGGAACGAAGGAAAATGACCCGGAGGCCGTTGAAAAGGGGCTCGGCATTCTGAATACCTGGGTCAGCCATACCACAGAAGACGGATGCCCGATTAACTGGTACCATCTCTCCGTTCACGATGTGGATCCGCAGCCCCTGTGGGTGCGGCAGCTCGGCGACGGCCTCGAGGCGGTTCTGGATGCCTATGTATTCGAGAAGAAGCACGGAATCGACCACGAAGACTGGCTCCGCTACTGCGTTCGCGCAGCTGACTGGCTGCTTCCTCTGCAGGGTCCGGACGGCAGCTTCGTCCGTGCCTACCGATACGACGGCGCGCCCTGCCTCGATTCCAAGGCTTCGACGCCTTCCATCGTCCGCTATTTCATTCAGCTGTACCTTGTGACCGGGCGGGAAGATCTGCTTCAGGCCGCCATCCGTGCCGGCGAATGGGCTTATGAGCACCAGTATCTCGGCTTCGAATACCGCGGCGGGACCTGCGACCAGTCGGATGTCATGGACAAAGAATCGGGAATCTATGCGATGTTTGCCTTTATCGCGCTTTATGATGTGACAAAGGAAAAGAAATGGCTCACCGCCGCCTGCGGTGCTGCGGACTATGTCGAAACCTTCACCTTCATGTGGAATTTCCCGGTCGACATGCCCTACCCGAACCACCCCTTCGCGCGCTGCCACATTTCCGGGACCAGCAATGTGACGGTCGGCTTCGGCGGCGGAGACGTTTATATGGCGGCCTGCTCCTATGTTTACTACCGGCTCTACCTGCTTACAGGCGACGACCAGTACCGCGATTTCGCGGAATTTATTCATAAAAACGTGAAACAGGCCAATGACATCGACGGAAGCTCCGGCTACCGCTACATCGGCCTTGTCAATGAAGGCGGCTCCATCTCCGAACAGCAGTACCGCGGGCGTTTCCACTGGCTTCCGTGGTGCACCTTTGTCGAAGTCGACCCGCCCTCCCGGCTCTATGACACGTTCGGCGTCTACGAGATCGCAGACGCCGAGAAACTGCCCCTTTCGGAGCGACTTCTTCGAAATGATATCTACCGGGATTACCGGCCCTGATCCTTTCCTTAATCCATGAACTCCACTTCAACCGTAAGGTCGGAAATCCCGGGGTTCAGTTCTTTCACAAAGCTTGTCAGAATACTGACAGCGGCCTCCTTCGCGCTCTGGTAGAAGCGCTGGTTTGTGTACATTTCCTGACGCATGCCCAGCTCCGCTGCCTGCAGCTGCTCCCGCGCAAGATCCTCACCGACCTTCGGCGGGTTCTTGAGGAGGCCGCCGTCTTTGAAATTCAGCAGCGCTACATTGGCGTAGTCGATCGAGAATTCCGTGAGCTCGGGACTCGGAATCCGAAGCAGTACATACTGGCGCTCATTGTCGAAAATGAATTCAGAGGACTTGATATCGACCGTAAATACGCCGTTTCCCGGCACTTCCAGCCAGACGACGACGTTGCGGCTGTAGATCGGCTCAAGAAGACGGTCCACAATATCGTCGATAAAGGTCTTTCCTTCGTCCGACTCCGGCGTTACATACTCTACGTTGCTAACCCGAAGCACCTCAAGGCGTGATTCCTCCCGAAGCGACCCGAAGTTGATCAGCACCTCGTTTTTGACATGGTGCTTCTCCTCGGAAATATCATAGCTCTTCTGGTAAAAACTGTCGTAGACCTTGGCAGCGACCTCGTTTTTCTTATCCGCATAGGCATCCTTCACAGCATCCGTTCCCTCATCAATGGAACGGATTGCGAGGAAGGTGATTACACACAGAAGTACGGCGCAGAGGATGATGACAATCAGCGAGGATCCGCTGACCGGAAGGCGGAATTTCTTCTTTCCGGGCTCTTCCGGATGCTTTTCATCTTTCTGCAGTTCACTGTTTCTGAGAAGTTCCTGATCTGACATCTTCATTCCCTCCTCACTTGAAATGCACGTGAATGTGCTGGTTCTCGCCGCAGACGGCGGATGCCAGGCTTTCCACCTGCTTGCGCGCGGAATTCTCCGCAGTTTCCATCAGCGTATCGTAATTCGCCATGCTGTCCTTCACCTTTTCAATGATATTCGTCATCGAATTGAGGTAGGCAATTACACCGTCCTGCGCACTGACGGTCCAGGAGAAGTTCTGCGTTTCGGCAAGCTTCTCCGTACTGTTCTGGTCCAGGAAAAGCTCCAGCTCCGGCTTCGGGACGGAAATGTAAATGTCCGAATTGTCCTTGCTGTAGCTGATGTCCGCCTGCTGAAGATCCACCGAAAAGACCGCATCCGCACTGATGATATAGAGCGCGTGGTAGGCTTCCCCGATCTGGTTCATGTTCTTCAGCGTCACGCCCGCAACCAGTACTTCTAATTTCCCGACGGACTCCATCGTGACCTGCATATCAGCGCTTACATCCTGCGCGGATAAGCCGGCCGCTTCCCCGTCTTCGATTCCCTGGTTCACGCCTTCCGTAATACCGCGCGCCGAACCGATTGCCGCACCGACTACGGTTCCGCTTGCTGTCCCGACGCCGGCTCCGATTGTTTTTGCCCGGGAGCGCATGACAAGAAGCAGGATCATCACCAGCACTAAAAGTGCCAGCACACCATATAAGTAATACCTGTATTGCTTCAGCATCTCATTCTCCTTTGACTTCCACCGAAACAAAGTCGTCCGGCCTCAGCGTCGTTCCGTCGAGCTCCGGGGCAACCGGGATTGTGACAATCCGCTCTTTTTTATTGAACAGGTCGTGAATAAAACCGATCAGACCATCCGATTTCTCCGTAAATTCGACCGAGTCGTCCGTCAGCGTGTAGATCAGCAGCAGCTCCTGGTCTTCCCGAAGACTCAGGTCTCCGCGCACCTCCTGACCATTCATCTGGAATACCGCTTCTCCGTATTTCGCCGAAGGATCAATCGTCACATCAAATGTCCGGGTCACCTGTACAAGGTTCGCAAGATCCGCCGCAGCATTGTCCGAGGGTGTTCCGACGATCCGAAGCGTATAGCGGTAGCCCTCCAGGATCGGATCCCGCTCCGCCCTCACATAATGGTAATCGCCGTCCAGGATTTCCACACCGCCGTTCGTCTCGATAATCACTTCATCGCCGTATTTCAGGTGATCGATTGTTTTCTGCTTACCCTTTTTCAGTTCTTCCGGCATCCAGCCGTTCAGAGAGATCGTGCAGTCCTCGTTCATCCGAAGCTGCAGCGAAAGATACCCTTTCAGTTCCACCGAGTAATTAATCTCCCCGCTGTTGGGGTCCGCAGTCCAGAACTCCACGAAACCGACTTTCTGCGGGTCCTGCGTAAAGGGCTTCGGGTTCGCAGTCACATAGAAGTAATTGGCTTCATCGTAGTCAAAACGAAGCGCATAGGACTCGATTGCACTGATACTCGCGGTATTCCGGGCACATTCCGTATCATTCACATACCACTTGCCGGCACTGTTTAAAACATGCTCCGTCCCGTCGTGCTCGACATAATAGGCGCTCATCGACAGGACCCGGTCCGGATACTCCCCGATCGGCATAATCTCAAGTTCCGTCCCCGTGAAGTTCACCGGCAGCTGGTAAACCGTGATCCCGGAGGCCGGCTGTGTAGAAAGAAGCGTTTTCCTTTTGCCCTCGCTGTCGTACTCGTAGATCCGGTACTCCGAAAGCGCGTAGAGATTGCTGCTCGTATTCGTGCTGAAAGGCTCCGACGCGTAAACCGTTTCCCCGGGGTTCATATAACAGAGCTTTTTGTCGATCGGCTGTGTCCGCTCGCTGTCATAATAGTAATTGATTGTGAGATACCGGTTGTCGGCAAAGGTCACATGGACCGAACCCGGATGCGGAAGTTCCGGCTCCGGTTCGGTTTCGAATATGTCCGTATCCGCGTAATAGCCTTCTTCGTCGAGCGCCCCTGCATCCCGGTATTTTTCATACTGGATATAGTCCTCATCGCCGGTAATGCCGGAACGTTTGAGAAAATACTCCCCGGCCCGCTCGGAAATGCCGGTGCAGGAACACATCAGCACTGAAAACAGAAGAAGGACCGGCAGCAGATATCGTTTCACAAAAACTCCTCCTTAAAATACCTGAACTTAAAGCCTTAGCTCTCTGAATTCTGCGGAATCCTTGACAAAATGCGTGGACTTTTTCAACGTGTCGATAAGCTTTGAGAGATAATCCCGGATTTCGTCGCAGTCCGGATTGTCCATGCGACGGTAAGCCGCAATCTTCGCCGTCGGCGGACAGGCCATCGGTACAAGTTCGCCGCCCTCAAGAAGATTTGCTGCAAATTCACAGGCCTCTAAAAGCTCTGCCGCATCCCCCGAGTGGTCTTTTCTCTGCGGGCGGCGGGTGCTGTGCAGTACCCGGTCCGCATAGAAAATCGCCCGCTCCACATAGTCTTCCTGCGAAACATCCGATCGAAGCGCCGTCTCCGTACGATTCCGGTGGAAGCCGTAAATTGCCGCGATAATCGCAGGATCCCGGATCGTTCCGTCCGGATACACCACGCCGTGCACCCGGTTCCAGCCGTCTTCTCCGATCATCAGCTCGAACAGGTACCAGCCGATTTTGTACTGATCATGCAGCTCAATCGCCATATCATAGGGATTGGCGCGCGCAAGACAGCACATCTCGTTGTCGACGACGGGTTTCTTGTACTTCTTTCCAAGCGCGACAGCCGTCTCCAGCACCTCGCGAAGCCGCGCCCGGGTCGCGGAATAGTCATGGAACACGATCACGTCCACAAGTTCCGCCGTACGGCTCGGTTCGGTTTCCCAGATAAAAATATTGCCGATGCCGATGTCGTGGTCCGGATCCTTCGCCTTCACATAGCGGCAGAAGTGGCGGATGAATTCCCAGGTCTTTTCCTGTTTTTCCCGAAGCTCCTGGAGATCCGGGACAGCCGGCCGGAAATCCTGCACATACTTCGGTTCCTCGTCGTACCAGGTGACGAAATTGTCGGTATAACCGGGCTCGTTGGAAATGTCCCAGAACAGAAGCCCCGGTTCCTGCCCGATCGCATCGTACAGGCGGTCGAAATACCGCTCGCCTTCGACCCAGCTTTCCGGCGTCCGGATGGTTTTTGCAAGCGGGCGAAGCGTCTCGCCCGGCACAGGCTCGAATTCTTCCTCCCAGGGGAAGAAAAATGCTCCGAAATACACGATCGGGTTCGTCGAAACACCGTGCCTGTAAGCCGTCTGCACAAAATCCTTCACATCCGAAAGGAACTGCTCCGGATTGGCTTTGTACACGGAGTAAGGCAGGAAAATCCGCGCGCTGTTCAGCTGAAGCCGCTCCGCATAGCCCATATCGCGCTCCACGATGTCATGATGGTAATGGCTCCAGAATTCGCGGTCGTTCCACGAATCGGGCTGGGTGTAATTGAAGCCGCGAAGCTTCGAATAATCAACGGTTTTCTTCATGTTTCTTCAGACCTCACTGATTTTTCTGACCTGACTTCATTATAGATTGTTTGTGCGAAAAAGAAAAGCGGATTTTGTGCCGGTACGCAGGTTTTTTCTTGCCAGAAGCCCCGGGCCGCGATATAATAGCCGCATGAAACAGAATCATTCCGAAAAAAAGAAAAGCGCCGCCATTCTGATTCCGACGGCTGTCCTGCTGCTCCTCACGCTCCCGGGCTTTTATCAGGGACTCACGGTACGGCATTACAGCCTTGATACGGGCTGTCCGGATACACCTGTAAAAGCGGCACTACTCTCGGACCTGCATTCCTGCCGCTATGGGAAAGAACAGGAAAAACTGATCGGCGCGATACAAAAAGAAGCACCGGATCTGGTGCTTCTTGCGGGCGATATTTTTGATGATAAAAAAGCGGACACGGAAACCGAAACGCTCCTTGCCGCACTCCCGGCTGAATATCCCTGTTATTATGTGACCGGGAATCATGAATACTGGGCCAGCGAAGAAGCTTTCCAGAAGAAAATGGAGATTCTGGAAAAGTACGGCGTGCATATTCTGCACGACCGGCTGGAAACGCTCACCGTTCGGGGGCGGATAATTACAGTCGCCGGGCTCGATGACCCGGACCGCGCATTGAATTTCCACTTCCGGCGCGGCGGCTCCCTTTATGAAGGAGAACTTCCCGAAGCGCTCTCACGGCTTGATCGGGAGCGTGATCCCGGGACTTTTTCAATCCTTCTCTCGCACCGTCCGGAACTCTTCCCTTTGTACCGGGAAACCGGCTTCGACCTTGTCGTGTCCGGTCACGCGCACGGCGGGCAGTGGCGGATTCCGGGGCTTTTGAACGGCCTGTATGCGCCGCATCAGGGGCTCTTCCCGAAATATGCCGGCGGGCTTTACGAGGAGTCCGGCACCACAATGATTGTAAGCCGCGGGCTCGCCCGGGAATCCACTCTCGTCCCGAGATTCTACAATCCGCCGGAACTCGTGATCATTGAACTGAAATAACTCAGTTTGCTGTCAGCGGATACACGCCGAACTCAAAGCCCTGCGCACGGGCGGCGTCAATCCAGCGGGACAGGAAAGCGGTGTTGGTGGCGGAGTTTGCGTGGAGGAGGTAGATCGCGCCGGGATGCAGGGCGTCGATTGCTTTCTGCAGAGATTCCTCCACCGGCGGCTGCTCCTCCGAATAGTCGTTGTAGGCGTAGGACCAGAAGCAGGTCTTCATGCCGAGATTGTCGACAAGCGCGAGACACTGGTCGCTGTAGACGCCTTCCGGGAAGCGGAAGAGCCTGCAGTCGATCCCAAACTGCTCCTTCAGATGCTGGTTCACGGTAAGGATTTCGGAGGTCTGCTCCTCAATTGACAGGGAGGGCATATTCTTGTGGCGCACGGAATGGTTGCCGATCACATGGCCCTCATTGATCATGCGCTGGATCTGCTGCGCACTCTGTTCGCCGCCGTCCAGGAACATCTGAGTAATAAAGAAGCAGGCTTTGACATTCTTCTCCGCAAGGATATCCAGGATTGTCGAAGTATATTCGTTGGGATAACCCTCATCCATCGTCAGGTAAATGATATTCTGTGAAGTGTCCTGGATCCAGTCGACATTGTACTGGCCCCACTTGGACTCATACCAGGCCCAGTCCGTCGGAATATGCGTTACCGGATCCCGGTTCTCCACTGCATACCCGAAATACACCGGCGTATTGTCCAGTGATGCGAGGTCCCAGTTTGTCGCCGGGTAATCCGAAGCCTGGGTTGTCGGCGGTTCAGTGGAAGGCGCGGGTGTTTCAGAAGCATCGGTATTCTCTGAAGGCGCTGTCTCATCTTCGGACTGTGATTCCGGCGCCTGTGTGTCGGTCGCGACGGGCTGTGTTTCTCCCTGCTCCGAACCCTTTGTTTCGCTGCCGCTGTTTTTTTCGACAGTTTCGGTCGAGGACTGATCTGCGGGATTCTCCGGGTCTTTCCGGTTTCTGCAGCCGCGCGCGACAAGAACAATGACCAGTATGAGGACGGCTAAAAGGATAATCCCGCCGCCGATCATCATCTGCTCTTCCTGCTTTTTCTTCTTCATCTGCGCTTCACGGGCTTCTTTCTTCCGGGCCCGCCGCTCTTCGATTTCCTGGCGTTCCAGTTCCTCTCTGTCCATATGATCCCCCTGATATCAGTCCATTTCAGACCTTCTGTCCGACTGTCTGCATTATATCACAGTTCCGGCAAAAAAAATATATGAATCCAAGAAAAATACAATCTATTTTCACCATTTGGACATAAAAAAGCGCTATAGTCCTTTTTGGTCCTGAAAAAAGCTCTTTATGAGCCCGCCGCAGGACCGCTCATGTCTTTATCCGGGGGAACATAACCATGATCAAAGTGGAACATCTCAAAAAGTACTACGGTGATTTCCTGGCCGTGAACGACCTCTCCTTCGAAATCGGAGAAGGATCCGTCTACGGATTCCTGGGTCCGAACGGCGCCGGAAAATCCACCACCATGAACATCATCACCGGCTGTCTTTCACCTACAGAAGGAAAAGTAAGCGTCGCAGGCTTCGACATCCTCGAAGAACCGCTGCAGGCGAGGAAAAAGATCGGCTATCTGCCGGAACATCCGCCGCTTTATCAGCAGGAAACGCCGGAAGAGTACCTGCGGTTCGTCGGAGAAGCCAAAGGGCTTCGCGGCGACAAACTCCGCGAGGAGATCGAATCCGTCATCGAAATGACCGGCATCGAATCCGTCCGCGACCGGCTGATCTCAGCACTTTCCAAAGGGTACCAGCAGCGCGTCGGGATTGCGCAGGCACTTTTGGGGGATCCCGAAGTCATCATCCTTGATGAACCGACTGTCGGCCTCGACCCGATCCAGATCATTGAAATCCGCGATCTCATTAAAAAGCTCGGCGAAAGCCACACCGTCATCTTCAGCTCCCATATCCTGTCTGAAGTCCAGACCATCTGTGAAAAAGTGCTGATCATTGCAGGCGGCGAACTTGTTGCCTTTGATACGCCGGAAAACCTTGAAAAGCTGGAACAGGCCAAAACCGCTGTGCATCTCACCGTTTCCGCGGGAAAAGAAGAGGCCGAACAGGCACTTTCGGAATTTTTCTCGGAAAACCCGACCGATTATCAGCTTACGGAAGCGGATGAGGAGTCCGTAAACATCCGGATTCCCGCAGCCGAAGCCGATACGAAAGCCCTGTGCCGGGATCTGTTTTTCCTGTTTGCAGGGAAAAACCTTCCCATTACGGAAATGACGACTGAACGCGCCAGTCTCGAGAAAGTCTTCGTCGAGCTGACGGAACAGTCCGCAGAAAGCGAGGTGAGCGCATCATGACCTCCGTCCTGAAACATGAACTCCGAACCCATTTCCATACACTGTCGACCTGGCTGTTCATGGCCTTCCTGCTGATCTTTGTCGGCATCGGCGCGATGCTCTACAATATCCAGTCGGCGGTTGCGAACTTTGAATATGTGCTCAAATTTGTCTGCATCGGCCTTGTTGTCATCATTCCGGTGCTGACGATGCGGGTATTCGCAGAGGAAAAGAAGCAGAAAACCGACCAGCTTCTGTATGCGCTTCCTCTGAGCGCATCCGGAATCGTACTCGGAAAATACTTTGCGCTTCTTGTGATCTTCCTGATTCCGACAGCCATCATCGCCGTTTACCCGCTGATCTTCTCGAAGTTCGGCGAAGTCTATCTTTTAGGCTCCTACGGCTCGATGCTCGCGTTCTTCATCATGGGCGCATCTCTGATTGCAGTCGGCGTCTTTATTTCCTCCCTGACGGAAAACCAGGGCTTCGCGGCGGGCATCGCGATCGTGCTGTTCCTGCTGAACTACTTCAGCGTACGCCTCTCGGAATATATTTCCACGGGAGTCGCCGGAACGATCATCGCCTTAGCCGTACTGCTCCTTGCACTTGCCGCAATCGTTTATGTGCTGACCAAAAACAGCAATGCCGCCTACGGGACCGCTGCCATCGGCGCAGTGGGACTGATCGTGGTTTACCTCGTTGACAAAAGCAAGCTCGAGAACCTGCTTCCGGCGCTTATGTCAAAGCTGTCCTTCTTTGAACGCTTCTACGGATTTGTGGACGGCGTCTTTGATATCGGTTCCATTGTTTTCTATCTGACCGTCATCATTTTCTTCCTGTTCCTGACGGTACAGTCTCTGGAGAAAAGGAGGTACAACTGATGAAGGCATTCTCTGAAAAAGCCTCCGGAAAGAAGGAGGCAAACGGAAAACTGGCCCTTCGGCGCGGTTCCTATTCCCTTGTGCTCAGCCTTGTCGTGCTGGCGATCCTGATTGTCGTCAACATCCTGATTTCGGTTCTCCCGAAAACCCTGACGAAGCTGGATATCAGCGCACAGAAACTGTATTCGATCACCTCCTCCACCAAGGTCGTCGTGAACAATCTGCAGAAGGATGTGACGATTTACTGGATCGTTCAGGCGGACCAGGAAGACGATATTCTGGAGAACCTGCTGGAGAAATATGACAGTCTGTCGCAGCATATCACGGTGGAGAAGAAAAATCCGGATGTCTATCCGCAGTTCGCCGCCCAGTATACCGATGAAACGGTCGAAAACAACAGCCTGATTGTCGTCTGCGGAACGAAGAGCCGCTATATTCCTTTCTCGGACATTTATCTCTCGGACATCGACTACAATACCTATACGGAAGTCAAGTCTTTCGACGGCGAGGGCTGCATCACCTCTGCGATCGACTACGTCCAGAGCGACAAGCTTCCGATCATCTATGTTCTGGAAGGACACGGCGAAACGGAGCTTCCGGAGTATCTGACGAAGCAGATTGAAAAGGACAATATGGAACTTCGCAGCTTCTCCCTTTTGAATGAGGACGAAATCCCCGAAGATGCTTCCTGCATCCTGATCCATGACCCGCAGTCGGATATTTCTCCGGAAGAAGCGGATATCCTGCTTCCGTATATCAAGACCGGCGGAAAGGTCTTCGTGTTAGCAGGACCTGTGGAGGACGGAATTCTGGAGAATCTCTTCGGTCTTCTTTCGGATTACGGCATCACGCCCGCGAAAGGCGTCGTCATTGAAGGCGACCGGAACCATTACGCTTTCCAGCAGCCCTATGTTCTGCTGCCGGAGATCGCTTCTTCCGATATTACCGATCCGCTGATCGATTCCCATTACTATATGATCGTTCCGACGGCGGTCGGCCTTCAGAATGACGGCTCTGCCTCCGGAATCGTCACAGAGCTTCTGACGACTTCCTACGACTCCTTCAGTAAGGTCGCGGGTTATGCGCTGGAAACCTATGACAAGGAAGACGGCGATATCGACGGGCCTTTCGCACTTGCGGTTTCCATCAATGCCGGCAACGACGGGAAGCTGATCTTTGTCGGATCGGGCGTCATGCTCGATGAGACGGTCAATGCCTATTCGTCCGGCGCAAACCTGGACTTCTTCATGAACGCGCTGTCCTCTCTCGTCGGAGAAAACGAAGCCGTCGCGATCCGCAGCAAATCCCTCGGCTACAACTACCTCACCATCAGCGAATCCACATCCACAACGCTGAAGGCTGTAATGATCGGTGTAATCCCGGCGGTCTTCGTCATCGCGGGCGTCATCGTTCTGGTATTAAGAAGGAGGAAGAAAAATGCGCAGGCTTAAAATTCTCCTGATCTTACTCGCGGTCCTGATCGCCGCAAGCATTACGGTTGTCATCATCAGCCGGCATGAACAGAAAAAAGAAGAAATCAAAAACAGCGACGCGATTATTCTGGAGATTCCCAAAGAATCGGTCACTGCCCTGTCCTTCGAATATGAAGAAACGAAGCTCTCGTTCAGCCGCGGTTCCGAAGGGACCTTCCTCTGGGATGAGGATGCGGCTTTCCCTGCGGACCAGGAGAAAATCGACAACCTGCTGTCCGTTTTCGAGTCCTTCGGCGTCTCCTTTGTGATTGAGAACGTTGAGGATTTCGCCCAGTACGGACTGACCGATCCGGAAGCAAAGATCCGCATCAGTACGGCTTCCGGAACGACGGACGTGCTTCTCGGCGCCTTCAGTACGATTGATGAAAAGCGCTATGTCTCGATCGGCGACGGGAAAGTATATCTCGTAAACCATGATCCGATGGATGACTATAAGCTGCAGATTTCCGACCTGATCAAGCATGACGTGATTCCGAAGACCGGCCTGTCCGGATCCGAAAAGATCCGTTTCTCCGGCGCGGAGAACTATGAGATCTCACTCGAACGGGACAGCGGCAAGTCCGCGAATCCGGACGACCTGTACTTCGCAGATACTCTTCCGCTTTCGACGAATTTTGTCACGACTTTCCTCTCGGATGTGCGTTCTCTGAGCCTCTCGGATTATGTCAGCTACAATGCCACGGCTGAGGAATTAGCCGCATACGGGCTGGATAACCCGGATCTCACGATCACACTCGACTATCCGGTGACGGACGAGGAGGACAACACCACAATGGAAACGCTGGTGCTTCATCTTGGGCAGAACCAGGAGGATCTTGCAGAGGCGCAGAAGGCTCTTGAAGAAGCAGAACAGAATGCAAAAGAGCCTTCGGAGGATTCCGAAGAGGGAGAAGAAGAAAACGATCCGATGTCGCAGGTCCGGTGCTATGCCAGAGTGGGTGATTCGCAGATTATCTATGAGATTTCGAACACGAGCTATCAGACCCTGACTGCGGTTTCCCTGAATGAACTTCGGCAGTGGGAAGTGCTCGGAGCACGTTTCCAGGACATCACCGGACTCACCGTGACAGTAGACGGCGCGACCTACAGCCTGACGACGGAAACAACGCCGGCGGAGGATGAAGACAGCGATCCGGTCCGCACCTGGTACTATGACGGAGAGAAGATCGAAAGTACCGATGCGCTTTCAGCAGCCCTGACCGCGCTCTCTGCGTCGAATGCCGAAAGCTTTACGGATGCACAACCGGACGGCAAAGAGGAAATTACTCTCACCGTTTCCCTCGACAATGAGAACTTCCCGACCATCGATGCCGAGCTTTACCGCGCAGACGGCAAGACCTGTCTCGCAGTCAAAAACGGTGAATCACTTTGCTATGTTCCGCGTTCCACGGTTGTGGACCTGATTGAAGCTGTGAATGAGATTGTGCTGAAGTAACAGAATCACTGATAAAAGACAAAGGGACAGGTCCCTCGACCCATGCCGAAAGGCATGAGACGAGGGACCTGTCCCCGTTTCTTGCAAATTTAATACGATTATTTCCCGAAGAAGATATTGATTCCCGCAAGAAGGCCCCGCGCCCGAAGCCAGAGCGCGTCGTTGCTGTGATCGGATGCAGCGTTCCCGAGTTCTACATCGATCGAGGGAATTTTGCTGAAGCTGGTCTGCGTGAGGTCCGACGGCGACAGGCCGTTTCCGTGAATCGGGGCGCCGACGGATTCGAGGCCCTCGATCAGTGACTCGCCGAGGCGGTTGTCCTCCGGCCAGATTTCGGAGACCGGATACATGGATTTCAGAGCATCCGGAACTGTCATGCAGAAGCAGCCCTTATCGTAACTTAAGCCATCACCGTCCCAGTGAATCGCGATGTGACAGTCTGCAACATTGTTGCAGATCACGGTACGCGCGATGTTATCAAGCTGTACATCATCGCTGTCCCGGATCATCAGCACATCATAGCCCGCATCCAGTAAAAGGTCCCGGAGAATCCGCGCTTCCTGAAGGTTCACGTCCCGCTCCAGCGTTCCGTCCAGGAAGGTCATGCCCGTTGAAACCGCCATTGCCGTCACGGAGCCGGCTGCGGTCGTTCCGCCTGTAACTTTCGCAGACCCGTCCGGATGGCACCAGGTTTTGACTGAGGCGCCGCCTTCGGTTCCGTGGCCTGCATTGACACCGACAATGATGCCGTTCCGGTTTTTCTTCGCATGATACAGGATTGACTTGCCGGAATGAATCGCCGAGAAATCCGCGAATTCCCAGCTCATATCGAGGCCGATCTCTTCGGGCTCCAGTGCTTTTTCTTCCTCCTCATAGAGATCAAACCAGGGACCTTCAGGAAGCTCCGCCCCGTCTCCTTCCGTGCGGAACTGAATGGCCTCCTTTCCGAGATCCTGGTAGATATCCATTTCCAGCTCATTCTGCTGCACATAATAAGCAAGATACCGCACACGGGCTGTTAGAAGCGGATCTTTCGATGCGTCCTGCGCCGAATAAAACTGCGCTTCCAGGTCTTCATCCCCATCGGCAATACGCTGAACATCCTCGCGGTACTCTGTTCCGTCGCCGACACGGTCAAACTTTGTCACCTCATACAATCCGTCTTCATTCACACTGATATACAGCACGCCGGGGCATGCAGATCCGCGGGCACAGTAGAAGGTCCGTCCGGCACCGGTATAATAAAATGTCCAGAAATCACCGTAAACCATCAGCTCCCCGTCTTCCGAACGCGCCGCCCTGAAATAGCAGAAAGCCGGAATAAGAGCACCGGAGCCCTCAGTTTCCTCCTTAAGCGACAGGATGTATGCACTGATCGCCTGTTCTACCGGGTCATCACCGGAATAAACATAAGGCTGCATCCGGGTTTCCCGTTCATCCGGAGACGATCCTGAAATTTCCGCGGTCACTCTGTAGAAATCATTTTCTTCGCCCTGGGACAGCTGAACATAGATATCCTCCGACCGGAAGGAAATCCATGAAACCGCACCGCCGTTCGCACTCGAATATGGCTCCTCCCCTTCTCCTGTCGGCGCGCCGAATGTTTCGATCAGATCTCCCACCGCGTTGTACATATTGCCTTCCGGAAGCATGTAAAGGTTGTCGATCCGCGTTTCCCCGTCATCGTCTTTATGAAGATATGCCGTCCCGTAATTCACTGGAGCACCGCAGAATTTTCCTGAGAGACTGATGGAATTTCCGTCTGCAGAAACATAATAGTCATGGATTCCGAGTTCGCTGAGACTGTGTCCCGGCCATTTGAGGCAGTTTTTGAGTTCTTCCGATACATAGGTCTGTCCCTGGGCCGGCGTCTCTTCTGTGGATTCAGGCTCAGTTTCAGTTTCGGTCTCCGGTGCCGAAACAGTTTCCGCCGGTGCCTCCGTTTCGGTCTGTGTCATGCTTTCTGTCTCGGAAGGCGCCGATTCCGTGCACCCGGCAAGGGACAGCATCAACAGTCCCGCAAAAAGAAAGCAGCTGATTTTTTTCATCTTTTTCATAATTCTCCCCAAAAACGGTGATAATGCTCTGCCTATTGTAACTGATATTGCCGGAAAAATCAAGACAGCGTGGCCGCAAAAGGCCCCGGCTCAAGCATCCGGCCTCCTGATGCCGGACGCTTGAGCCGGGGCTTTTTTCCAGGTACTCAGATACTCACTGCATTTACAAACTGCGAGTTCCAGAGTTCGGCATAGAATCCATTCTTCGCTAAAAGATCGCGGTGCGTGCCCTGCTCCACAATGTCGCCATCCTTCATGACAAGGATCACATCGGCGTTCCGGATCGTCGAGAGCCGGTGCGCGATCGTGAAACTGGTGCGGCCCTTCGTCAGTTCCTCCATCGCATCCTGCACGAGCTGTTCAGTACGGGTATCGACGGAACTCGTCGCTTCGTCAAGGATCAGAAGCGGCTTTTTACTGACCATCGCGCGGGCGATCGTCATCAGCTGCCGCTGGCCAGCGGAAAGCGAGAAGGCGTCGTTGATCACCGTATCATAACCGTCCTTCAGAGAGCGAATATAGCGGTGTAAACCGACTCTGCGGCAGGCCTCATGAATTTCCTCGTCTGTAACGTTATGCGAGCCGTAAGCGATATTATCGCGGATCGTGCCCTCAAACAGCCAGGTATCCTGCAGCACCATCGCGAAAAGCTTTCGGACGTTTGCCCGCGAAAGATCCGTGATGTTCGTGCCGTCGATCCGGATTTCTCCTGAATGCAGCTCATAGAAGCGCATGAGAAGATTTACCATCGTGGTCTTTCCGGCGCCGGTCGGTCCGACGATCGCGACCTTCATGCCCGAATGTGCGGTGAAGCTGAAATCGTGAATAATCGTGCGGTCCGGCGTATAGCCGAAATTCACATGATCGAAAACCACTTCACCCCGTTCTGCGCGGAAATCCTGCTGTTTGTCGGATTCGTCCTCCATCTCCTTCTCCTCGAGGAAGGCGAAGACACGCTCCGCTGCCGCCGCCGCGGACTGCAGCGCGGTTACCGCCTGCGAAACCATTCCCAGAGGCTGCGTGAAGATCTTGACGTAGATAATAAAGGCGATAATCGTACCGAAGCTGATCAGATCGTGTGATGTCATAATCGCGCCGACAACACAGACCATGAGGTACCCGAGGTTCCCGACAAACTCCATGAAAGGCATCATCATGCCGGACAGGAACTGACTCATGTAGTTGTTAACATAGAGCTTCTCATTCAGCTCCTCAAAACGCTCTAAAGAGTCCTGTTCGCCGTTGTAGGATTTTACAATCGTATGCCCGGCGTACATTTCCTCGATGTGCCCGTTCATTTCGCCGAGATACCGCTGCCGGAGCACGAAGTATTTCTGCGACTTCGTGATAATGATTTTCATGAAGAGAAAACCGAGCATGCTGGATGCGAGTGCCACAAGCGCGAGCGGAACATTCGTTAAAAGCATCGCAACAGTTGCAAAGAGGAAGGTCACAAGGCCGCGGATCATCTGCACCGCGCTGTGCGAAAGCGATTCGCCGATCGTATCGATATCATTTGTGACACGTGACAGCAGATCTCCGAAGCTGGACTGGTCGAGTCTTGACAGCGGGATGTGATTGATTTTACCTGAAATATCGCGCCGGAGGTCATGATTGATCCGCGTCGCAGTCATGGTTGTCAGGTAGTTCTGGAAATACATCATTGCGGCACTCATTAGATACAGTGCAACCGCCACGATGCTGATCCTGAGGATTTTCGGCAGATTCATTGAAGCCCCGTTCAGACCATCGACAATCATGTTCGTAATATTCTTGAGCTGATTCGGACCGAAAAGGCTGAACAGCACTGCGCCGACCGCAAGTGTCAGCACAGCAATGATCTGGATCCGGTAGGGCTTTGCGTAATGGAGGATCTGCCTCCAGGCCTTTTTGAAATCATGGGGTTTTTCCATCGCACGGCCGCGCGGGCCGCCGGAGGAGCGCATGGTCACCTGACCGAGCTGATAACTTTCCTTAGCCAATTTTCAGTTCCTCCTCCGTTAATTGTGTATAGGCAATCTCCTGATAGACTTTGCAGTCCCGGAGAAGTTCTTCGTGTGTACCCTCCCCGACGATATGTCCTTCATCCAGGACAAGAATCCGGTCAGCATCGCGGATTGTGGCGATCCTCGACGCGACAATAATCGACGTCGCGGTCCCTGCATTCTTCCGAAGCGCTTCTCTGAGCGCCCGGTCCGTCTTGTAATCGAGCGCGGAAAATGCGTCATCGAATATAAAGATTTCCGGCTCCCGGTACACACCGCGTGCGATCGAAAGCCGCTGCTTCTGCCCGCCGGACACATTTGAGCCGCCGCGCATGACAGGTGCCTGCAGCTTCCCTTCCATTCGGTCGACGAATTCCCGCGCCTGTGAAATATCCACCGCGCTCCAGAGCTTCTGTTCATCCGTCCGGGTCTTTGACTGTCCTGCGGTTTTTCCAACGGTTTTCCGGCCGTAGCCGACATTTGAAGCAACGGTTCCCGTAAAGAGCACAGCGGTCTGGGTCACATAGGAAAGCCGGGAGCGAAGCGCTTCACAGTCGTATTCACGGACGTTGATGCCGTCCACCAGAACCTCGCCTTCTGTCGCCTCGTACAGTCTCGGGATGAGCGATACCAGAGAAGTCTTGCCGCTTGCGGTCGATCCGATGATCCCGATCGTCTCACCGGATTTCGCTGTGAACGAAATGTCCGAAAGCGCATTTTCAGAGGCTTCCGGATAGCGGAAGGAAACATGTCGGAATTCGACTGTCCCGGGTTCCGAAACACTGCCCGCACCGCCCTCTTCTCCGGTCTTTGTCCCGGACATGATTCCGGGCTCGGTCGCCAGGATTTCATTGATACGTTCCGCGCTTGTCGCGGCACGGGGCAGCATGTTGAATACCATTTCAAGACTTGAAATGCCCATCAGCATCTTGGAGGCATAGGTGGAAAATACCACCATGTCCGTAAAGACCGCAAGCCCGAGCGTATAGGAACCGGATGCTGCGATCAGGTAGGCACCGATGCAGTAGATCACAACTGTCAGGGCATTTGTCGCAAACTGGTTCGTCGAGGGCATCAGGCGCATGATGTTCCGCGCCTTCTGCTCGTTCTCCATCAGGTTTGTATTCGCGGTCTCAAAATTATCCATCTGGTACTGCTCGGCGTTGTAGGCCCGGATGACGCGCATACCGGTCATGTTTTCGCGCATCGAGCGGTTCACTTCATCGGTCAGCTTCTGCATCCTGCGGAATCGAGGATGTGCAAATTTGATCAGGATGACAATGACAGCCGCCACCATCACAACCGTTACGGCTGTCGCCGCGGTCCACTGCCAGTAGCGCATGGACATTTTATAAAGCGCGAGGCCCACAAGAAGCGGCGCTCGGACAATCATCCGAAGACCGCGGGAGACGAAATTCTGGATCTGCACGACGTCATTTGTGGAACGTGTGATCAGTGAAGCCGTCGAAAAGCGGTCGATCTCCTCCTTGCTGAAAGTCTGGACCTTGTGGAAAATCCTTGAGCGCAGGTTCTGTGAGAAAGAGGCTGACATTTTCGACGAGCAGAAATTTCCCGCGATCGCCGTTGCCGTCGTTCCCAAAGCGCACAGAAGCATGAAGCTGCCGTCCCGAAGGAGTGCCCCTGTCGTCGCCGTACCGGTCTGGACCATCTCGGTAATTCCGGACATATAGTCCGGGAGTTTCAGGTCCAGAAAAACCTGCAGGAACATGAGCACGACGCTGATGCCGAAGAGCCGCCAGTGCTTTGCCTGCATGTAGGAAAGCATTTTCCGCATGTATTCCCCGCCTTTCTGTTTATGTTAAAAGCGTTCCCTCTCGATTTCGATATATTCGATATCATCCCCCGGCTCCAGGACAAATCCGGATGGCGTTGTGCATTCCGAAGCCTGCATCGCTTCCTTTGACCGGGGCATCCAGATGCCGATCGGCGAAACTTCAATGCCGAAGACCTGCGATTTATATTTGCCGATGATTTCAACCGCGACAGTCCCTCTTCCGCGGATCACCCAGGCGCAGAAGTACAGAAGAAGCTGGCGCATTCTGGGAATTTCGTCCGGGTACAGGACCGCCGGGATGTCGAGCGTCCGGGTATCCTGATCGGTCAGAAAATCCAGCGCCCGATCGCCCCGGACTGCCCAAAGCGTGTCGCGGAGCGTCACCGCCTCCTTCTGATGCACCTCGGACATCCCGTTCCATGCGGCAGATTCCTCCGATTCGAGCCGGTACCAGGCAAGACTGTCCGCAAGCCGCAGCACAAAGGGTTCATCGCCGAAGGCCCGGATCCGCGCACTGTAGGTAATATCATCGAATTCCTGCAGGAAGTAATCCGCAAATTCGATGATCTCATCCTCCAGTGTCTCCGGGATGCCTCCGTCATGCGACAGCGCGAGAAGCCGCCTGTCCTGTGCAGAGAGAAAGGCAATAATATCCGAAACCTTCCGGTGATCCGCCAAATAATCCTCAAACTGCTCCAGAATTGTCCCCGAGCTGAAATCAATCTCTGCGGATGCGGGAAGGTTCGTCTGCTGTTCTTTATCTCGATTCCAGAATTTCCTCATGTTGATGCTTTCTGTGTGTTTTTCTGTCTCTCTGCTTACTGAAGCACAATCCGTCCGGGCAGATCTGACGAAGCAAGGAGGCTGATTTCTGCCGATCCCTCTTCCGCTTTCAGGCTATAGGTTCCCTTAAATCCATACAGCACCGCGGCGCCCGAATCGTCTGTCACAAGCTCCGTATGGGTCTCCCAGTCGCCGTGGATCAGTCTCCGGAGGGCATGGAAGACGGGCTTCGGCTCGTTTTCCTTTGTCATCACGCCGGAAGGCGCGCCGAGCCATTTGCCGTCCGTGAGGTCCCAGGTTGTGATTGCCCGCACCAAAGGATGCGCGAAGAGTTCTGTATACATTTCGCAAACTTCCCTTGCCTGACGCTCCTCAAACTCCGGCGTCGAGGGCCATTCCGGGATCCGGTAATCGTTCAGGTCCACGATCTCCGGCGGCATCAAGTGCCCGGAGATCAGGGTGTTCTCTGTAAAATGAATCGGAAGCCCGAACTGCGAGAAGCGGTCGAGCACGGTATGCAGCTTCTCCAGGCCCCAGTAACCCTGATGCTGATGGCTCTGGATGCCGATCGTCGAGATCGGAACGCCCATGTCCAAAAGGCCTTCCACGAGGATCTCATATGCATTCGTCGTATTGAAATCGTTGATCAGAAGTTCCGCGCCGGGGTTCTCCTCTTTCGCTGCCTCAAAGACGCGCCGCACAAGCCCGAAACGGCCGTACTGTTTGCAGATCCTGGTGATTGCATTGTCGTATTTGTCAAATTCGGGCATGATTACCACTTCATTGATCACGTCCCACTTGTCAATGATGCCCCTGAATGCCCGGACATCCCGGCGGATCCGCTGCAGCTGCTTCTCGAGGATCACCTCATTCGGATAGTCCATCAGCCAGTCGGCGCAGGCCGTGTGCCAGCACAGAGGATGTCCTTTGACTGTCACGCCGTGCGCATTCAGCCATTTCGCTGCTGCGATCGTTTCTTCCTGCATCGGCTGTCCTTCAACCGGCTCGTAGCGTCCGAGATAAAAGGGAAGGGTTCCGTAATTGAAAAGCTGCAGGAACTTTCCCATCCGGTCTTCAAAGAATACTTTGCTCTCCTCACTCTTCGGCTTTACAATTTCGAGCGTATCAAAAGCGCCGCAGCCGAAAAGGAATTCGGAGGAAATCTGGTCCGCGCGGATCTTCCGGTTCTTCAGCGGGCTGCCCTGCGGATCTGTGAAAAGGAGCACCTGTTTTGCCTTTTTGTTTTCAAATCTGTCCATCTTCTGCCTCCTGTTTTCTTCCCCGTCCCATACAGCGCAATTATACACTTGTTTCCGGATAATATCCAGCTTTTTCCGGCTCTTTTTCCGTAAAAGCAACGCATTTCGCTGTTTACAGCAAGGCCTATCTGTGATACCATTATCTCAGAGAGAGGGATAAGGAGGTGCGTATGAATTATCATCAGGTTTTTCAGTGGGACCGGGACCGTGAATACGGTTTTATCCTTCAGGTTGCGGGCGAGCCGCTTCAGCCGGAGGAGTTTTATGATCCCTCGCGCTACTGTGCGGGCTACACCGATTCCGACGGAATGTTTACGCCGGCAGGCTGCCACGGCTGGTTTTTTGACCTGATCGCGGACGGCATGTCCGGGCCGGTTTTCTCCTTCGATCCCGACTCGAGAGCCGCTGTCTATCAGTACCTGCAGTCCCACGCACCCGGCGTTTTCGACCGCAATGAAGACATGCTGACGCTTTACGATAAATCCCGCTACCTTTCCCGCCGGACCTTCAATTCCTGGCGCGACATCCTGAAAAAACTCGCGATGGTTTCGCCGCAGGATTATGATACGGAAAATGCGGCTCTTCTGATGAGTGCACTGAACGAGTATTTCGATCTTGACCGGAAAGACGGTTTCTATGTGGACCTCGGGGACGGTCCCGGCGACTTCATGACGCTCGGGCAGTTTCTGCGGAAGCTTTCGGAGGGCGATTCCTTCTATGTCGGCGCGATGATCTGGTACCGGGTCCGTGAGGAACACGCCAATATCTACTGGGTATGCTGATTTTCCGTAAAAAAGGGCCTTTTCAAAAATGAAAAGCTGTGCTATAATACGCTTTACAACTGATAAGGCTGTGAAGGAAACAAGTAGGTTTTTTCCGAGACTTTCAGAGAGCGGACGGCTGGTGCGAGACCGCAGGGAAGAAAGGACCGAATACATTCCGGAGCCGCTTCCTGAAAGGAAAACCGCCGGTTTTCCCGCGTAGGGACAGACGGGTGCGCCCGAGACAGCGTCAGGTGTGTGTCTGCACACCATGAGGAGCACGGCTGTGAAGCCTGCTTAAACAGAGGTGGTACCACGAAAAGATTCGTCCTCTGTCCCAGACAATGCGGGACGGGGGACTTTGTTTTTCCCGCCCGGAAAAAGAGGAGGTAAAAACATATGGGAATCTATGAAGAACTGCAGGAGCGCGGACTGATCGCGCAGGTAACGGATGAACAGGAAATCCGCGAGCTTGTCAACAGCGGAAAAGCACGGTTCTATATCGGCTTTGACTGCACGGCAGACAGCCTGACCGCCGGACATTTCATGGCGCTTACGCTGATGAAGCGCCTGCAGGAGCACGGCAACCAGCCGATCGCCCTGATCGGCGGCGGCACGACGATGATCGGCGACCCGTCCGGCCGCACCGACATGCGCAAAATGCTGACAAGAGAAGACATTGACTACAATGCCGCCTGCTTCAAAAAGCAGATGGAGCGCTTCATCGACTTCGGCGAAGGAAAAGCTATGATGGTCAACAACGCCGACTGGCTCATGAACCTGAACTACATTGAGCTTCTCCGGGAAGTCGGCGCCTGCTTCTCCGTCAACAACATGCTCCGCGCCGAGTGCTACCGGCAGCGTATGGAAAAAGGCCTGTCTTTCCTGGAATTCAATTACATGATCATGCAGTCCTACGACTTCTATCATCTTTTCCAGGAATACGGCTGCAATCTGCAGTTCGGCGGCGACGACCAGTGGTCGAACATGCTCGGCGGAACCGAACTGATCCGCCGGAAACTCGGCAAGGACGCGCACGCAATGACAATTACGCTGCTCACGGATTCACAGGGCAAGAAGATGGGCAAGACTGCCGGAAACGCTGTCTGGCTCGATCCCAACAAGACTTCGCCCTTTGAATTCTTCCAGTACTGGCGGAATGTCGACGACGCAGATGTCATGAAGTGCATCCGGATGCTGACCTTCCTCTCCCTCGACGAAATCCGCGAAATGGATCAGTGGGATCCTTCCCGCATCAACGAGAAGAAAGAAGTCCTGGCATTCGAACTGACGAAACTCGTGCACGGCGAGGAAGAAGCGAAAAAGGCAGTCGAGGCTTCGCACGCACTCTTTGCAGGATCCGGTGACGACTCCAATATGCCGACGACGGAATTTGCAGAATCCGATATCCCGAACGGCGGCATGAATATCATGGATCTTCTGGTCGCGACAAAGCTCGCGGCAAGTAAGTCCGAGGCGCGTCGTCTCGTAATTCAGGGCGGTATCTCTGTCGACGGCGAGAAAATCTCTGATATCGGCGCTTCGGTGACGAAGGAGCAGTTTGCCGCCGGTGCGAAGATCAGAAAAGGCAAGAAGGTTTACCACAAGGTGGTAATCGGGTAAATGTATTGTGAGCCATTCGGGGCAAGCCCCGGATGGCTCACGTTTTCAGAAAGGAGACAGCTTATGGACGTCAATGTTTCAGTAAGAATCAACGCCTCCCCGAAAGATGCCTGGACGGTTTTCAAGAACCCGGAGAACTGGCAGGAATGGTATGGCCTTCCGGTGACGGAGGCGGACTGGCGCTCCGGCGGACACCTTTCTTATGCCGCCCGCGACGGAATTGCCGCAGGAAACGTCGTGCTTTCCAACTATACCGAAGGGCAGGCGGTTACCTTCTCCGGCCCCTGGGCGGATGAGGTCTGGGCGGTACAGCCGGACAGCGGCGGATGTGTGTTTTCGAAGCGCATTACCCCGAAAAACGGTGCAAATTTCACAGCCGACGGATATCCTCGAGAGTGTGCAAAGCAGCAGGCCTATCTCAATGCCTTCAAAACGGTTGTGGAAAGAAGCTTCCCGCAGGCTGCGGCGGCTCCAACTTCAGCGGCTCCGGCAGCTTCTGCTCCCCTGCCGGAAAGCATGGCGCTCGGCAGCGCCGCATCTTCTGCACCGAAGAAGAAAAAAAGCAAAGCGCCTCTTTTCATTATCCTCGGCGCCGCCGTTCTGACGCTCGGTCTTGCGGCTGCCTCTCCGTTTATCCTGAGACCATTTTTGCAGGAACGCCAGAGAACGCTCCGCTACAATGAAGGCGCGGCTGCCATCGAGGACGGCGATTATGAAAAGGCTCTCGATATCTTCACAGAACTCGGGGATTACGACGATTCAGCCTCACTTGCCGCTTACGCTAAGCGCGGTGTCGGCTACCAGGAAGCGAAAAAGCTGATGAACCGAGAGGAATATGCGGAAGCGGCAAAAGCCTTTGAAGCCCTGAACGGGTTTAAGGATTCAGATGCGCTCGCGCAGGAGTGCCGCACCGCCGCAGCCTATGAAGAAGGCACAAAGCTTTTCGCGGAGGGTGATTACGAGGCGGCAATCGCGAAATTTACCGAAGCCGGCGACTACGAAGATGCGGCAGACAAAACAGCCGAAGCCGAAGCCGCGCTCACAGAACTTAAGAACGCCGCAGCCTACGAGGAAGCGATTGCACTTTTCGAAAGCGGCGACTATGAAGCCGCTGCCCGCGCATTTACCGCCCTGTACGGCTACAAAGACGCCTGGCAGTATCTCGAGCGCTGTGAGGATGCAATACTCACGCAGCAGATCCAGGAAGCGATTGCGGCCGAAGACTATGAGGAAGCCCAGCGGCTCCTCGACACAAGCCGCGGAAAAAACCTCGAGGGATATGAGGATTATCTCCAGGAATGCTGGCTTGGCCGCGGCTACCAGCGGGCTGTAGAGGCTTTCAATGATGAACTCTACTACACCGCTTATGAACAGTTCTTGTCGCTCGGCGGCTACCGCGATGCCGCTGACCGCGCCGAAGACTGCATCCAGCCGACTCCGTCGACCGGCGAAATCTTCCACGACAGCGGCTATGCCTCGTCTGCGCTGCGGCTGACGATTGATCCCAACCGAAGCGACAGCAGCGATACTTACTTCAAAATCTATGCAGTCTCAGGGAGCGAGGAAATCCTGGTTTCCTGTGTATACATCCGGTCCGGCAATACCGCTGCAGTATGGCTTCCTTCGGGCACCTATGTGCTGAAGACCGCTTCCGGGTCCGGCAGCTGGTTCGGTATGAAGGAAATGTTCGGCGATGACGGTTATTATGCGCGTCTTCAGAACGGCGGCGCCGGTGACCGCTTCACACTGGAGCAGAACGGCGATTATATTCTGACGCTTCAGAACGCCGAGAACGGCAATGTCGGTTCCCACAGCGAGGACAGAGAAGATTTCTAAGGAGGTGCAAGATGAAAAAGACAATCGCCCGGCTGCTTACAGCGGTTCTTCTGATCAGCCTGCTTTCAGGCTGCAAAGTAGAGAAGGCAAAAGTTAATATCGACGATTACGGTGACGAGACAAGAACCTCTGCCGAAACCGAGGCGCCCACCACGATGGCAGCTCCCACGGAAACAACGACGGAGGAAGAGACAACCGAAACGACAACGGAGGAAACAACCGAAGAAACCACGGAGGAGACCACGGAAGAAACTTCAAAAGAGCCCGATCCGGATGCGCTTCCGGAAGGCTGGACCAGAGAGGAAGAGCCCTTCACCTTCGAAGACGTGCAGGGTGTCGAAACCCATGTCAAAGATGAAAAAGGCCGCGTACGGGAGTTTTTGGAGGAGAAAAAGAGCGAGGAATACGACTTTCACGTGGAATTCCGCACCTATTATACTTATACTGAGGACAGCCCGGATGTGCAGTGCGTGCAGGAATTCTACACCTATAATATGGAAACGGGTGATCTCACAGGCGCCGGGTCCTGCGCCTATACCTACACGATGCTCTCTCCCGACAATTATGTCGAGATGTGGTGCGGCTGGGGCGGAACCGGTGTGACCGACGAAAACGGCCTCGAAATCCAGGAAATGGGTGACTACAACGGCACGGAATACAATCCCGACGGCTCGGTCGCGCGCGAAATCCCGGCGACGAAGCCATAAAAAGGAATCCGGGCATTCGCCTGGAATTGATAAACTTGCCTGCAAGAAAGATCCCCCCGGGATGACGTTTTTTCGTTCATCCCAGGGGGATTTTCTTTTCGCAGTCAGACAAGCCCGCTTCGTTACATCGCGCCGTCTTTCACGCGCGCTTCTGCTTCGGCCTGGGTCTTTTCGTCGAAGGAAAGGATCGCGGCGATTTTCTTATTGTGCATGCGGCGGTCCATATAGTTTTTGGTGATCTTCCGGACGAGCGGCATCAGCGCAACGACACCGATCAGGTTCGGGATCATCATGAGGCCGTTGAAGGTGTCGGATATGTCCCAGGCAAGAGAGGAAGTCATCATGCCGCCGGCGACCACCATCAATACAAAGAGGATCCGGTAAATCAGGACGCCCTTGCTTCCGAGAAGGTATTCTACAGCTTTCGCACCGTAATGGGACCAGCCGAGGATCGTCGTAAAGGCGAACAGGAACATCGCGACTGCGACGAAGCGCTGACCGATATTGAACCAGGGGAAGACACTGTTGAAGGCGGAAGCGACGAGCGTCGCGTCGGTGGTGCCCTCCAGAAGCGTTCCGGTTGACAGGTTGTATACGCCGGAGGTCAGGATTACAAGTGCGGTCATTGTACAGACAACGATCGTGTCGGCAAAAACTTCAAATATGCCCCAGATGCCCTGCGTCACAGGCTCCGCAACATTCGAATTGCTGTGGACCATGACAGAAGAGCCCAAACCTGCTTCGTTACTGAAAACGCCGCGCTTGAAGCCCTGCGTCACAACGACCGAGATCAGGTAGCCGATGGTTCCGCCCGCGACTGCAACCGGCTTGAAAGCGGTTTTGAAAATTGCACCGAAAGCCGGCAGGATTTCCTGATAGTTTTTCCCGATGATAAACAGCGATCCGAGGACAAACAGAATCACCATGAAGGGAACGATTTTCTCCGCAAAGGAAGCGATCCGCTTCAGTCCGCCGAGGATAATGAGTCCGGCGAGGACCATCAGGACAAGTCCGATCACAAGCGCATAAACCGTAATATTTCCGTACAGGACCTTCGAAGAAAGTGCCTGAATCGGGAAAGCCGCCTCGATATTTGCGACGATTTTGTTGGTCTGGCCCATGTTGCCGATACCGAAGGACGCAAGTACCGCAAAGATTGCAAACATGATCGCGAGCACCTTTCCGACCACTTTCATGTTCTTATAACCGCCGAGACCGTCCGCAAGGTAATACATCGCGCCGCCGGACCATTCGCCCTTATCGTTTCTGCGGCGGAAATAAATACCGAGCACGTTTTCCGAATAGTTTGTCATCATGCCGAAAAGGGCTGCGATCCACATCCAGAATACCGCGCCTGCGCCGCCGATCGTGATAGCGCCTGCGACGCCTGCGATATTGCCGGTTCCGATGGTTGCGGCAAGCGCCGTGCAGAGTGCCTGAAACGGTGAAATTGCGCCGCGCTCCTTCGTGTGACCGATGACGTGCTTCTTGAAGATGCTGCCGATCGTCTGCTTCATCCAGTAGCGGAGATGCCCGACCTGAAAGAAGCCGGTTGCCACAGTCATGATCACGCCGACTGCAATCAGAAGCCACAGGCCAATGCGCGTCCACACATAGCTGTTGATCACATTGTTGACGTCTGTCAGTTTTTCCAGAAACTGTTCCATAATTCCCCCTTTACTCCTCTTCCTTTTCTCTTCCGAAGCTTTGGAAACAGCAAAAGAGCCGGCAGAACCGGCTCTCAGGTAAAACAAACAGAAAACACTTCCGTAAAATCAGCGATGGTCTTCTTTGTCCTTTTGCCTGAGAGATTTCGGGAAAACCCGTTGCCCCTTCGGCCCCCGGAATTCCCCGGGCGTCTCCAAAGTTCTATCCGCCTGCAGTCTCCGGTTCTCTGTCAAAAACCACCTGAGAGTGTTACTCCTTCGGTGCGCTTCTACTGCGCTTTCCTGCAGGTTTCATATAGATTTGTTCGCTATTATAACATATCACCGCTGAAATGCAAGCAATTTTCAAAGAAATCTGCCTGCCCCGATCTGATTTACTCTGCCGTCGCTGCGCACTCCTGCAAAAGCTCAATGATCGAAAGGTGCTGCGGGCAGGCGCCCTCGCACTGGCCGCACTGGATACAGTCGGAAGCCTTTCCGCCGTTTCTTGTCGCGAGCCCGTAGTTCCGGCGCATCTGGAAATCATTTTTATAACGCTTGTACTCGTTGATTGCAGCAAAGATTTCCGGGATCGCTATCTGCATCGGGCAGCCGTCCGTGCAGTAATGACAGGCCGTGCAGGGGATTTCGCCGGCTGCGTTCAGGGCTACCTGTGCCCTGCGGATGACGCCCTGCTCTTCCTGTGAAAGCGGCTTGAAATCCTTCATGTAGGAAAGGTTGTCCTCCATCTGCGCGATGTTCGACATGCCGGAAAGCACCGTGATGATGCCGTCCATCGACGCCACATAGCGGATTGCCCAGGAAGCAAAGGAAGCGTCGGGGTTTGCCTCTTTCAGAAGCTTCTGTACCTCCGGGATCGGGTTCGCTAAAGCCCCGCCCTTCACAGGCTCCATGACCGTAATCGAAACGCCGTGAGATCTCGCGACTTCATAGCAGCGGCGGGACGCGACATTCGGGTTGTCCCAGTCTGCATAGTTGATCTGAAGCTGAATGAAATCAACGTCCGGATGCTCCGTGAGAAGCTTCTCCAAAAGCTCCGGCGAATCATGGAAGGAGAAGCCGTAGTAGCGGATCTTGCCCGCCGCCTTCAGTTCCTTCACATAGTCCCAGATGCCGTACTCCTCGTACTTGCGGAAATTGCCTTCCTGCATTGCATGAAGAAGGTAGTAGTCCACATACTCCAGACCCATGCGCTCTAACGAGGTCAGGAACTGCTTTTTCGCGTCTTTTGCGTTCGCCGCAACACGCGCATTCAGCTTCGTCGCGATCGTATAGCTGTCTCTGGGGTAGCGTGCAATTAGCGCCTCACCCGCGGCCTTTTCGGAATTGCCGCCGTCGTAGACATAGGCCGTATCAAAATAGGTTCCGCCCGCCGCGATGAATTTGTCGACCATGACCTTGACCTGCTCGACGTCAATGTCACCGTTTGGAAGCTTCGGCAGCCGCATCAGTCCGAATCCGAGCTTGAACGTGTCTTTTCCGAAGTAATCACTCATGTTTAAGTCCTCCTTGTCAGTATTGTTTCACGAACTGTCTGTTGAGATAACCTTAACACATTTTTCAGGAGGATGCAAGTGAATTCGGGGTGAGTGATCACAGGAAACAGATTCCCTGATCAGTTCTCAATTACACCCGTAAAGAGCGGGGTTCCGGCAGCGCCGGTGATGCTGAAGAGGAAGGGCCGGTCGAGGCAGAAATCCACTTCATCCTCCGGTATTGCGGCTCCGGCGAGCGCCATGTCGATATAAGAGGCCGCTGTAACACCGTTCTCATCAATTGCGACGCGGATGCCGTTCTCCGCTTTCGAGACCCAGACCGGCTGATCCGTCTCGACCAGCGGAGAGAAATCCGCCTTATCCTTTGAAAATGCATCGGTAATGCCCATTTTCTGCAGGCTCTCATTCAGGTCGTTTTTCGCAGAAAGGTCGAATTTCGGAATGGTCAGGTGAATGATCGCCCAGGCATTTTTCTGCGCCCAGGTTTCGCTGTTGTAAAGCTCCGAATCCCCATGGTTCAGAAGAAGGCTCAGCGCCTGATTATCCTCCGCAAGATCCCGCACATCAACACCTTCATCCGGCAGCAGCAGCCACATATAATAATTATTGTTCAGGTACAGGCGGATTGCGCCGAAATGTTCACCGTAGAAATAAGTGGTGTCCATATCCGTATGCATAAAGGAAACCGTCGAGTTGCCGCTCTTTCCGTGGAAAGTCCCCTCTTCGGTCCGCGAGGGATCAAAAGGCGTATTCCAGAATGCCTTAAGATACAGCGTGGAAACCAGTTCTACCGCATTTGCCGGATCCATTGAAATACCCTCGACAGCGTCCCGGAGGAAAGCGCCGGTTTCGTCATTGATCCAGTCCCGAAGTGCCTGATCATACTGCGGATCGCCCATCGTCCCCTGAAAAACTGAGCTGAAGTACTCATCCCTGAGGAGCATCAGCGTATCTTCCCGATAATCAATGAAACTGTTCAGCCAGACGGAATTGGCAAAATGACTGTTCATCAGGCCATCGTCCACATAGTTTGAAAGGACCAGCGCTTTTATCTGTTTCCGAAGCGTCTCAAGGTCGCTGACATGAAGTGCGTCGAGGATCTGTTTCTGCGTTTCTCCTCCGCTGGATTCCGCGAGAATCGCCAGCGCGAGGTACATGTTGGCCGGCGAACAGAGTGGATTGCTTCCCTCCGAATCCCTGATCATTTCCTGCAGCGCTTCCCGGTAGAAACTCATGTCCAGATCGGACAGCTGCTTGGCGTACTCCATGCGTTCCCGCGATTCCGCGTAGATCTGGTCGTAGGTCTTTTCGTCAAATAGATTATCCGTGTCATATTTTGTGGTTTCCGGAAATTCAGGCGTCGTAAGCCGACTCACCGGGATTGCTTCCGGTGCCTTTGTCTCTTTTGCGGTTTCCTGTCCTTTATCGATGATTTCCTCGCCTCCTGTTTCCAGCGAGTCGGAAGACACAGCCGCAGGAGGCATCCCGTTTTCGTTCCCATTAGGGAGTTTACTCACTCCGATCACCGTGATTACTACTGCAGCTGCGGCCGCAAGCCCGATCGCAATACCGCCGAAAAGCTTTCTCCAGTTCATGCCTCCCCTCCGCGAAGATTCCGCCCTGCTCTCCTGTACGTATTCATCGCTGAGTTCATTCATCGCGTCACTGAATGTATCTTTCCACTGTTCTTTTTTCATAGGATATAACCCTCCCCTCTGAGATATTCCGCAAGCGCACTGCGAAGCCGCATCAGCGTGATCTTGACCCAGGATTCCGAACGCATGAGGATTTCTGAAATACTTCTGACGCTTTCCGAATCGAAATAACGGAGCACAAAAGCCTGCCGCTTTTCCCGGTCCAGCGTCCTAAGCCAGGAATTGATCAGCCGTGCCAGTTCCTTTGCGCCGATCACATCCTCCGGTCCGTCAGAGTCGGAAGCCATCTCTTCGATTTCAGACAGTGCTACATCATACTCCGTGCCGCCGCGCTTTTCACGGGAACGGGTTCTCAGCACATCGATTGCCGCCCGACGTGTGATCTTCCGAAGCCAGGCCCCGAAAACCTTCGGGCGCTCCGGCGGAATGCTGTTCCAGGCCCGGTACAGCACATCGTTCGCGACTTCTTCCGCCTCCTCCGGGCTTCCGAGCACATTTTCCGCAGTCCGCCGAAGCAGCAACCCGTAGCGGCCTTCTGTTTCGCGTACAGCCTGTTCGTCCCTTGCGAAATACAATTCAATAATCTTCTCGTCATCCATGGATCTGGTCCTTTCCGGAAAGCAGCTGGTTCTGGTACCGCTTCACTCTCTATGACGATATTCTGGAGGGTAGGGTTACAAAAAGAGGAGCTTTTCAGGAGCCCCTCTTTCTGATCTCTTTTCTTTGTACAGCCGCTTCGTATTCCGCCTGTTCTTCTTCGGTTTCCGGGATGAAGGGCGGCACCTGCTTCGGCTTATCCTCATCATCCAGCGCGACAAATACAAGATACGCGCGGTTGATGGCTGTCCGTGTGCCGTCGAGATGCTCCACAAAACTGTCGACCCGCACTTCGAGCGAGGTATTGCCGGTCCAGGTCACACGCGCCTCCTGCACCACCGTGTCATTCAGGTAGGCTGCCGCGATAAAGTTCAGGTTATCGACCCGCGCCGTCGTGACTGCGCTGTTGGTATAGCGCCGCGCTGCCACTGCCCCGATCACGTCAATCCAGGCCATCAGCTGTCCGCCGAAAAGCCTCGGCTTCGCATATCCGTTGCAGTGCTGCGGCATCACAATCATCGCCGTCGTCGAAATCTCATGCATCTCTGCCTCCTGTTTCTTCCTGCTTGCCTGCGGGAAATCGCATAACTCGCCTGCGGGAATTCCATAACTCGCCTGCGGGAATTCCATAACTCGCCTGCGGGATCGCATTTCCTCCTCGGCGACGGTTCCAGGTCGCCTTGGAGGAAAATGCGATAACCCTCGGCTTGAGCGTTTCTCAACGAGAGGTATCCGTGAGCCCTCCGCGGGCGGGAATTACTGTGCCTCGGCTGCCATAACCTCGAGCCGAGGGTTATCGTGCTGCTCCCGAGGTCGCCTGGAACGTTGACCGAGGGGGCAGCGCGATCCCGAAGGCGAGTTCCTGAGTTCACCCGAGTTTCTTGGTTTTCTCGTAGGCGGCGATGACCGCATCCATCACAGCGGCTCGCATACCCTGTTCCTCGAGGGTGCGGACGCCTTCGATCGTAGTGCCTGCTGGTGAGCAGACCATATCTTTCAGAGTGCCGGGGTGCATCCGGTTTTTCGTCAGCAGGACGGAAGTTCCGAAAAGCGTCTGGGCCGCAAGGATCGCCGCTGTTTCACGGGGAAGGCCTGCGAGCACACCGCCGTCTGCCAGAGCTTCGATAAACATCGCGGCAAATGCGGGGCCGCAGCCCGAGACTGCGGAACCTGCGTCAATCAGCCGTTCCTCGATCGGGAGAATTTCACCTGCCGGCGTCAGGATCCGAAGAACAGCAGAGAACTCCTCATCCGATACGAGATCATCGCGTGAAATCATCACAAGGCCTGCGCCGACCGAGACCGGGACATTCGGCATAATCCGGACAACCGGGAAATCCATACCGCAGTATTCGCGGATCCGCTGAATGGAAACACCAGCTGCCATGCTGACAAGAACCGGCGCCTCGTCACGTCTCTTTAATGCCGGACGGATCTCGTCAAAAAGTCCCTGCAGCATCTGCGGTTTCACGCCGATAAAAATGTAATGCGCGGTCTCGACCAGCTCATCCCGCTCCGTCACGCGGCTCCTCGGGATTCCGTGAGAAATCCGAAGGGCGGTCTGTTTGTCCTTGTCAAAGAGGAGAATCCGGTCCCCTTCGGTGTTCCGCCCTGCAGCCAGTGCCAGCGCACCGCCCATATTGCCTGTTCCGATAAATCCGATGATTGCCATAATGCTGTTCCTTTCTTAACGGATTTGTCCGTCGCCGTACACGAGATATTTCGTACTGGTCAGCGCGGGAAGGCCGACCGGTCCCCGCACATGCAGTTTCTGTGTTGAAATGCCGATCTCCGCACCCATGCCGAATTCGCCGCCGTCCGTAAAGCGCGTCGATGCATTCACGTAGACACAGGCTACATCCACACCGGACAGGAACTTCTCCGCTGCCGCTGCATCCGCCGTCACGATACATTCAGAATGCATCGTCCCATGTTCACGGATAAAGTCCATTGCCTCCGAAACAGAATCAACGGTCCGGACGGCAAGAATATAATCCAGAAATTCCGTATCCCAGTCTTCTTCGCCGGCCGGGAGGATTTTCCCGGGATAGGACAGGCCTTCTGCTCCGGTAATCTCCTGAAGCGCCGCAAAAGCCCGCTCATCCGCCCGAAGCTCTACATTTTTCTCGGCAAGAAGCGGCAGTGCTTCTCTGAGGAAAGGCAAAAGCACATCCCGGTGAATCAGGACGCATTCCGCCGCGTTGCAGACCGAGGGGCGGGAGTTCTTCGCGTTCTCTAAAATCTTCGCGCCCATCGGAAGATCGGCCGCCGAATCAATATACACATGGCAGATGCCCTCGCCGGTCACAATCACCGGAACGCGTGAATTCTGCGCGACGGAGCGGATCAGGCCTGCACCGCCTCTTGGAATCAGGACATCGAGATACTCCGTCAGGTTCATCAGTTCTTCCGAAGAAGCCCGGCTCGTATCCTTAACAAGCTGGATGCAGTCCTCCGGAAGGCCGGTTTCCTTGAGTGCTTCCCGCATGAGGCGTTCGCTTTGGATATTGCTCCGGATCGCTTCCTTCCCGCCGCGCAGGATCGAGCAGTTTCCAGCTTTCAACGAAAGCACCGCCGCATCAAAGACCACATTCGGGCGTGATTCGAATATCATGCCGACGACACCCAGAGGTACGCGCCTTTTCACAATCCGAAGGCCGTTCGGGCGGATGTCTTCCGAAAGGATGTCACCGATCGGATCCGCGAGTTCCATCACCTCACGAACCCCCTGGGCAATTCCCCGGATTCTGTCTTCTGTCAGTGTCAGCCGGTCGATAAAGGCAGCTGTCCTTCCGTCCTCCCGCGCCGCCTGAAGATCCAGTGCATTCGCAGCGATCAGTTCCTGTGCGTTTTCTTCCAGCTTCTCCGCGATCCGAAGAAGTGCCCTGTTTTTCGTCTCTGTGTCTGCAAGCGCCAGTACCTGCTCCGCAGCTTTCGCCGCAGCGCCCATCCGTTCCATTTCTGTCATAGTCTGTCCTTCCTTGCTGGTTATTTCTCAGGAGTTCCTGCCTGCTATAAACCTTGTCCCGACTTCTTTTCCCTGAAGGATATCATACAGTTTTTCAATATGCGCGCCGTTCGCAATCACCATGTCGCATCCCGCTTCCATCGCGATTTTCGCTGCTGAAAGCTTCGTCACCATTCCGCCCGTTCCGCGCCAGGTGCCGGATTCGCCGGCCATCGAAAACATCTCGTCACAGACCTCATGAATCTGGCGAATCAGCACTGCATCCTCATGCATCCGCGGATTTTTGTCATACAGGCCGTCAATATCACTGAACAGCACCAAAAGGTCTGCGCCGACGAGTTTCGCAACGATCGCGGAAAGCGTGTCGTTGTCGCCGAGGACCTTCGTCTGCCCGGTCTCGATTTCAGCCGAACTCACGGAGTCGTTTTCATTGACAACCGGGATCACACCCATCTCAAGAAGCGAGCTGAAGGTCTGCCTGAGGTGCTCCGCCCGCACCGGCGAATCCACATCCTCACCGGTCAGAAGGATCTGCGCCATGGTCCGGTTGTATTCGGAAAACAGCTTGTCGTAGATGTGCATCATCCGGCACTGGCCGACTGCCGCCGCCGCCTGCTTCATCCGAAGGGCATGCGGACGCTCGGGAAGTCCCAGCGTCTCCGTTCCGACAGCGATCGCCCCGGAAGTCACAAGAATCATGCGGTAGCCCTGCCCCGAAAGGTCCGAGAGTGTCCGCACAAGGGTTTCCATGTTTTTCAGATTGAGATAGCCTGAGTCATAGGTCAGCGTGGAAGTGCCGACCTTGACAATTATGGTTTTACTGTTCTGCATATGCCTTACTCTTCACTGCGATAAAGCGCTAAAGTATTTTCCTCATATCATAATGGGTTTTAAGCGGATTGTCAAGTGTGAAGCTTCACTCCTCCATAATCGTAATCCTGCCCTGACCGTAGGGGTCCGCGTAATCGCCGCCGATTTCACCGCCGAGGGTCTCGGTAATAAAGTCAATCAAAAGCTGGTTATCGATCGCAACGCATTCGATCAAAAGCTCCGCCCCGTCAAAAGCCGTCTGGCCGTCGCCGTTCTGACGAAGCGTGTAATTGGTTCCGGCGAGCGTGTACTCTCCTTCCGGATCAATCGGTTCTCCGCCGACCAGAACATTTTTCACACGCCGCTCGCCCTCGATGCCCGCACACATGCCGGTTTCACTGGTGATGCAGGGGTTCGGTACCGTCACATCAATCTCATAGCTCATCCCGGCGACCTGCAGGAAACTGCCGCTCTCCGAAGGAACACTCCGCGCACCCCATTCGAGAGCGTCCAGGATCTGCTGTCCGGTCGCTTTGATTACGCAGGCCTCATTGCCGAAGGGGAAGACATTGATGATATCGCCGTAGGTAATATCACCCTTCTTGATATCCGTCCGGATACCGCCGCCGTTCATAATCGCAATATCTGCGCCGGAAGCTGCAAGGAAGGCGTCCGCACAGAAATCACCGAGATTCGTTTCCGCACGCCGGATCATCCGGATCGGATTGCCCGTTTCATCGGTTTCCTCAGGATCATTCACCGTCAGTTCCACATTGCTCTTCGCAACGATCCGGGAAGTAACTTCATTCATCTCTGCAAATGCCGCTGCAACTGCCGCCGATGCTTCATTATCAATGCCGAACAGATCAAAAGCTGCGGTTTTATTGGGCCAGCTCCAGATACCGGTATCGGAGATACCGGTATCTGGGGAAATATAGCTGTAACCGATACAGGAGAGCTTTGTGCCGCAGGCCGAACGCACCACATTTTCACCGTCCAGATTCTTCATCACGACCTGCTCGGTGTCATGACTGTGTCCGTCAAGGAAAACGTCAATCCCACGTGTATGCTCGATCACATCCGCGTAAGTCCAGGGTGCACAGTCCTGTTCGAGACCCATATGGCCCATTGCATAGACATAGTCCGCGCCTTCCGCGCGCGCCGCATCCACAGCGTCCTGGACAGCCGCATAGAGCGCAGAACCGTCCTCATCCTGCAGGAAGCTGTAAATCAATTCACCCTGTTCATTCTGGAAGAACACCGGAGTGGAGCTTGTGATGGATTTCGGCGTTGTCATACCGACAAAAGCGATCTTCATCCCCGCGGCTTCCAGGATGACATAAGGCTCAAACACCGGCTCGTCTTCTTTCATCAGATTGCAGCTGATATAAGGGAAATCCGCCATTTCTGTGAGTTCCAGGAAGCGCTCCGTCCCGTAATCGAATTCATGATTTCCGGGGATTGCAACGTCGTAATGCAGCGTGTTCATCAGCCGGATCATCGCCTCACCCTGGCTCAGCGTTCCCATCACTTCGCCCTGAATCGCGTCGCCGTTGTCGACAAGAATCGTCGTATATCCCTGCTGTTCCAGACTGTCCCGAACCTGTTTCAGACCTGCAAGGCCGAAGCCCTGATCGACTCCGCAGTGGATATCGCTTGTAAAGAGGATGTAAACGTCGCCGTTTTTCTCAACCGGTGCGGGTTCGGTTTCCCCGGCGCTTTCCGCTGAAGTTTCGGCCTCCGATTCCGTTTCTTTCTCAATTTCCGTTTCCGACGGACTTTCTGCCGTGGTTTCCGGTTCCGGCTCTTTTTCTGCGGATGTATCCGGTGCCTTGCTTTCCGAAGTTGCCTCTGTCACCTCTGTTTCCGGTGCAGATGTGCCGGGAGCAGCCTTCTCACAGGCTGAAAGCAGACTCAGGATCAGCAGCGATGCCGACAACAATACCATGATTTTCCTGATTTTCATCATGTTCCTTTTCTCCTCCCCGTTTTCGGGAAAACGTTTATTTCCCCTTGATTTCTATTCTGTCCAGGATTCCCTGAACTCCGACATTTTGGTGCGTCAGGTACATCCTTGAAACATCCTCAATAAAGCCCGGATCCGCCCCGGTTTTCTTCTGAATCTTTTCAAAACTCCAGTGCCGGTCGATGCCTTTCATAATCTTTTCTACCAGCTGATACCGGTTGGTTTTCTTCCCGAATGCCGCAAGGCCCGACCGCATTTCATGATCCGAAGGCGCTTCCGGATCCGCGAGTTCCGCCTTCTTCGCATGACCGTAATACACGGTTTTCGGATGCAGTGAGAGCAGTTTCTCCCAGCTTTCGGCGATTTTGGTTCCCCGGTGAATCGGGAGTTCATACAGCGGGTTCAGGTCACCGACCAGGATCTCCCCGGAATCGAGACACAGGGAAATGCTGTCATCTGAATGTCCGGGCGTGGACAGGATCTCCCCCTGGATACCCCGTTCCTGAAGGAATTCGCGGCTTTTTTGAAGCGGCACTACCCGAACTTTTTCATCATCGATCGGCTGAAAATGAAGCTGCGGCTCCTTTTCAAAAACCGCATCTGCAGCATGGATATATGCTTCCTGAACATCCATGACCGCGATCCGGGGTCCGAGATCCGCAATTTCCTGCGCGATCCCGCAGTGGTCCGGATGGAAATGCGAAATCAGGACATAGTCAACAGACTGAACCGGAATCTGCAGCTCTCCCATCACCCGACAGAAGTCCGGGAGCGTTCCCGCCCAGCCGGTATCAAAAAGAATCCGGCCGGATTCTCCCTCAATCAGGTAATGATTCGATACGGAATATTTCAGTTCATAGATTTTCAAAAGCCGGGCCTCCGTTCTGCGTCTTGCCGTCTCCGTCTGCGGATAGCTTTATCTTACATTCCGGGAAAACATTCGTCAACAGGAATTCGCAGGAACATTGACTTCCTGCTGGTTTTTTGGTATCGTATGATGCAAAGGAGAGGTGATTTCATGGATACTTTTATCGATGCGCTCTTAAGCGAAAAAACGGATAAGATTCCCGACGGATATGACTGGTTCGCGCCGCTTTTAGGGGACTGGGACTGCGACTATTTTGACGAAGCCGCGGATGGAACGAAGCGTTTTGTCAAAGGCGAATGGATTTTCCGGCGGATCCTTCAGGGCGCCGGCGTCCAGGACATTTTCATTTTTCCTTCCAGAAGCACGATGGAAACGGATCCGCAGCCAGACGGCGAGTACGGAACTTCGCTTCGCATGTTTAACCGGTCGGAACACTGTTATGACGTTGTTTATACCTGCGATCACGTCATGAAAAGACTGTGCTTCAGAAAAGAGGGCGGCCGGCTTATGGGTAAGGTGCTGGATGAAGAAGCATCCTACTGGGTCTTCTCGGACATCACAAAAGACAGCTTTCACTGGGAGAACCTCCGCTATGAAGAGGACGGAACAAAAGTGCTGGTGTGTGAGATCTTCGGGAGACGCATCCGCTGAGAAGTTCCGAATTCCGTTATTCCGACTGATCAAAGAAAGGACATCAACTGTATGACTGATCACAGAAACTGCCCCATCGACGTTGTTTTAGACACCGACGCCTATAACGAAATTGATGATCAGTTCGCGATTTCACTTCTTCTGAAATCTGCGGACCGCCTGAATACAAAAGCGATCTATGCCGCGCCCTTCTTCAACCAGAAATCCACCGGTCCGGCGGACGGCATGGAGAAAAGCTATCAGGAAATCCTGAAGCTGCTGCGGCTTCTTCAGCGGGAAGATATCGCCCCCTCCGTTTTCCGCGGATCGGACCGCTATCTTCCGGATGAAGAAAGCCCGGTGATATCGGATGCGGCAAAGGACCTCGCGTCCCGCGCGATGCTGTACACAAAAGAAAACCCGCTCGCGGTTGTCGCAATCGGTGCGATTACAAATGTCGCTTCGGCACTTCTTCTGAATCCGGAAATTGCCGAAAAGATCCGTGTCATCTGGCTTGGCGGACACGCACGGCAGATGCCGGACACGAAAGAATTCAACATGTTCCAGGATATCGCAGCCGCCCGGATTGTCATCCGGAATGCGGACTTTACCCAGCTTCCATGCCAGGGTGTCGTGAGTGAGTTCCGGATCTCGAAGCCGGAACTTCTGTACTGGCTTGTGGGGAAAAACCCGCTCGCAGATTATCTTGCAAAAAATGTGATCGAAGAAGCGGATTCCTACGCCGCCGGAACACCCTGGACGCGCGTGATCTGGGACGTGACGGCTGTCGCATACCTCTTAAATGACAACGACCGCTACATGAGTGAAACAATCCTGCCGGCCTGCCTTCCGGGCTATGACGGGAAATATGAAAAAGCACCTCTCGGAAAGACCATGCATTATGTTTACAGTGTAAAGCGGGACGCGCTGATGACGGATCTCATTCAGATTCTGCTGCAGTAACTATCCGATAACAGGAAAGGGAAATCCATGTACCATACAATTCTTTTTGACCTCGACGGAACGATCACCGATCCCGGGATCGGCATCACCGAAGGCGTCAAATTTGCGCTGAGGAAACAGGGCATCGAGCCGCCGGAACGCGAAAAACTTTATGTTTTCATCGGTCCGCCGCTGCGGGTGTCTTTTGAGAAATACTACGGGATCACCGGGCCCGGTTTCGATCAGGCGCTCCATGACTACCGTGAATATTATCTCGATAAAGGCATCTATGAAGCCGAACTGATCCCGGGTGTCGAAGAACTCCTGCAGAAACTCAAGGCGGACGGCAAAACCCTGATCGTCGCGACCGGAAAGCCGCAGCCGATGGCGGAAGAAGTGCTTCGCCATTTCGGTGTACTCCCGTATTTCGATTTTGTCGCAGGGCCGGATCTCACGGAAACCGTCAATATCAAAAAAAGCGACGCGATCAATTATGCCCTGCAGCAGCTCGGGATTACCGACAAATCTTCCTGTGCGATGATCGGCGACCGGGACAATGACATAGTCGGTGCAAAAGGCGCCGAAGTGACCGCGATCGGCGTCCTCTGGGGCTACGGCGGCCGGGAGGAACTTCAGGAATCCGGTGCAGACATCATCGTTGAAACACCGGAGGAGCTGTACAAACTACTCAATGATGACGGAGGTGAAGAATGCCTTTAAACTTTATCCGGGACGATATTACAAGGCTTTCTGTTGATGCCATCGTAAACGCCGCCAACAACTCGCTTCTTGGGGGAGGCGGTGTGGACGGCGCGATTCATCGTACCGCGGGGCCGGAGCTTTTAGCAGAATGCCGTACACTCGGCGGCTGCGAAACCGGCGAGGCCAAGATCACGAAGGGCTACCATCTTCCGGCGAAGCACGTCATTCACACGGTCGGCCCGATCTACCGGGACGGAAAGCATGGAGAAGAGCAGCTTCTCCGCTCCTGCTACCGGAATTCCCTGAATTTAGCACGTGAAAACAATCTTTTGAGTGTCGCGTTCCCGCTGATCTCAGCCGGTGTCTATGGCTATCCCGTGGATCAGGCCATCGCCGTCGCGATTGACGAAATCCGAGCCTTTCTTTTTACTGATGACACGGACATGGACGTCACGCTGGTGCTTTTTGACCCGAAGGTCTCGATGCTCAGTAAAAAGCTTCTCGGGGAGCTCCGCGAACAGATTGACGACAGCTACGCCGAGGCCCATTACAATGAGAACCGGGTCGAATCCAGGCGTCGGAAGCTGTTTTCGGCACTGCGAAAAGAAAAAGCCGCCGGAAAGGCGCGGCGGGAGGCGTATCCGGATGCGGCATCGGAGGCTTTTTGCGACGAGGAATGCGCCGATGTGATCGAAGCGTACGAAGCACCGCAGCCGGAACCTCCGATGCCGGCTGCTCCCGTACAGGCATTAGGCGCCATGGCGCAGTCGATGGCAGGCGCGCCGATGAGTTCTTCGGAGCTTCAACGGCGTTTGAATTCCCTCGATGAAAGCTTCACCGAGATGCTGCTTCGGAAAATCGACGAACGGGGCATGACGGATTCGGAATGCTACAAGAAAGCCAACATCGACCGGAAGCTCTTTTCGAAGATCCGTTCCAATCTCTCGTACAGGCCCAAAAAAACCACCGTATTTGCCTTTGCGATCGCACTCCGGCTTTCTCTTGCGGAGACCGAGGAAATGCTGAAAAAGGCCGGTTTTGCGCTTTCTGAGAGCAACAAAACCGACTGATCATCCGCTATTTCATCGAACGCGGAAATTACGACATTTTCGACATCAACGAAGCGCTCTATGACTTCAACGAGGCGCTTCTCGGAGCTTAAGCCACAGAAAAAACAGCATATGAAAAAGGAGAAACAGGAAGCCCCCTTTCAGGGTCCGGCTTCCTGTTTCCCTTTTTTCGCCATGATGACATTATATGCGATAATGCTCCCGACGACAATTACTGCGCCGATGACTGCAAGGACCGTTACGCGTTCGTGATAGAAAAGTGCGACCCATAGAGGGTTCAGGATCGGTTCGAGGCCGGTGATGAGGCTCGCCGTAACCGGCGGCGTGCGCTTGATTCCGTAGGAGAACAGGATGTACGCCCCGCCGACCTGCACGAGGCCGAGGCCGAGGACTGCAAGCACAACCGGGAAGGAGAAATCCGTTTCGCCGGCAATGAACGGTGTAAAGATCACACCGGACAGAAGCTGTCCGATAAAGCAGGAAGATATTGCGTCGGCATTCTTTCCGGTATTCATCATAAAGACGCCCGCATAGCAGACGCCCGACAGGATCGCGATGAAGTTGCCCAAAAGGTTCCCGGCCCGAAGCCCGTCGATAAAGAACAGGATCACGCCGAGAAAAACCGCCGCGCAGGTGATAAGATCCAGCCTGGTGGGACGGGCTTTGAAAATCAGCGCCATCAGAAGAATCACAAAAACCGGCGCCGTAAACTGCAGGACGATCGCGTTCGCGGCTGTCGTCAGTTTATTCGCAAGCGTAAAGAGCGTCGTAACGCCCATCAGCGACAGTGCGCCAAGAAACACCTGCCTGCTCAGGACAATCCGGTGTCTTGTAATCAGGAGATAAATCCCGATCAGCGCTGCGCCGATCAGGTTTCTTGTCCCGTTGATCGCTAAAGCGCCCCAGGGAATCAGCTTGATGAAAAGCCCGCCCGTACTGAAGCAGAGAGACGCTAAAAACACGCAGATCACTGCGCCGTAACCGATTTGTCCCTTCTCCTGCTGTCCCATCTTCGCCTCCGAACGCCTATATTTTTCCGACTGCTCAGCCTGCAAACTGGAAGGTCACATATCCTGCGTACAGCAAAAGCAACAGGATGCCCTGAACCCGGGACAGTTTCTGCCGGATCAAGGTCGGAACAGTCAGAATCAGCATCACAAGGAGCATCAACGGCAGGTCTACGACAAGGGACGCATTCAGCCCGGCGATCGTTTTCTCAATCGGAAGGCGGAAAGGCGCAAGCGTAATCGAAGTGCCGCAGACGAGCGCGAGATTGAAGAAATTCGCGCCGATGATATTTCCAAGAGAGAGATTGCTGTGGCCTTTGACAAGCGCGGAAATTGCCGTTACAAGTTCCGGAAGCGAGGTGCCGAGCGCAACAAAGGTCAGGGCGATGACCGTATCCGGGACGCCGAGCCACTGGGCGATTTTCGTGCCGTTATTGACGAGAAGCCGTGCGCCGACTGCGATCAGTGCCGCACCAACGACCAGAAGGACAATCGTTTTCCACAGCGGATTATCCTTGCTTTCTTCCTCCTCCGTTTCCACGGTTTCCGGGTGCCGGAAGCCCTGGATCAGGACGAAGGTCATATAGGCGATGAACATAAGAAGAAGAACGATGCCCGTAATCCGCGCAAAGTCCCGGAACAGATAGGAAATCAGCAGGAAAAATGCTGCCGCAATAAAGAAACAGAATACCGGTAAGCGGAAGGATTTCCGCTCCACTTCCGTCGGCCGTATTGCAATCGTCAGTGCCGAAATCAGGGCGGTGTTGCAGATAACGGAACCGACCGCATTGCCGTAGGCCATGTCGCCGATCCCCTTCAGGGCCGAGGTCGAGGAAACCATGACCTCCGGGAGCGTCGTTCCGATCGAGACAATCGTCGCGCCGATGATGAACTCCGGCACATGGAAGCGCCGCGCAAGTCCCGTTGCTCCGTCCACAAACCAGTCGCCGCCCTTGATTAGACAGACAAGGCCGATCGCAAACAGGACGATCGGCAGCCACATCCCCTGATCTGCCATCCACGAACTCACATTGCTGAACCACATACCCATAATCGAAAAGATCCCCTGAATATACAAACTGTGGCTATTATACCCAATTCGCCGCTTCTTTTCAAGGGTAAAGACAGCGGATTATCGGGGTTTTTCCCGGTAAATCTTTTCTTGACGGGAATCTGTGATATGGAACCGTCTCACCCGCTCACTACCCCGTCTTTGATCGTGAGCACCCGGTCGGCGTAGGAAGAGACTTCCCGGTCGTGGGTGACCATGATAATCGTCTGTTCGTAGCGCTTCGAGGCACGGGACAGGAGGCGGATCACCTCCAGGCTGTTCTCGGCATCCAGGTTTCCGGTCGGCTCATCCGCAAGGATCACGGCAGGCTTGATCGCCAAAGCCCGCGCGATCGCACAGCGCTGCTGCTCGCCGCCGGACATCTCGCCCGGAAACTTGTCGCGGCAGTGCGTGATTCCCAAAGTCTCCATGATGCCCATGATCTCTTCCGGATCCTCTCTCCGCTCGTCGAGCCGGATCGGAAGAATGATGTTTTCATAGGCCGTATATTCAGGGAACAGGCTGTAATCCTGATAGACAAAACCGATTTTCCTGCGGCGGACCCTGGCGAGCGCGTTGTCCGACAGGTTCAGGATACTCTTCCCCGCAAGCAGGATCTCGCCCTGATCCGGCACATCCTGCGTCCCTAAAAGATGCAGAAGCGTCGTTTTCCCGGAACCGGACTTTCCGATGATCGCCGTGAATTCGCCCTCGGAAAAAGAAACCGTGCAGGGCTTCAGCGCTTCGACCGCTACTTCCGAGCTGTGATAGGTTTTGCTGATATCGATGGCTTCCAGAATGATATTTTCGCTCATAAGACTTCCTCCGATTCAAACATTTTCCGGCTGATTGCGTAACCGAAAAGACTCAGGGCCGCAAACAGCAGCGCAACAAGAAGGATCGTGAAAACCGTATCCCACGAGATAAGTCTGTCCGTTGCCGCAAGATAAGGATTCTGCGTATACTGTTTTGTGAGATTGACAAAGGTCATCCCCTGATTCACTCCGCCCAGCGTTTTTCGGTAGTCTATGACTCTGCTGATCCAGTGCAGGACGATCCCTCCGAGAAGACCCCAAAAAACCGCAGCTGCTTCAAAGCATTCCGACAGCAGAAGGTTCTTTTTCAGTTCACGTCTCCGCATGCCGATCTTTCGGAAGCGGCGCAGGCTGTCGAGGTTTCTTCGTCCGCGGATTTCGATAAAGTTTCGCTGGACGATGAAAAATACTGCAGTTGTCATGAGAAGCAGCGATCCGAAGATCAGAAGCGGCCTGAGAACGGCTTCCCGCATCTGATGGCGCTTGCTTTCCGCGTTGTTGAAATACTCTCCGTTCGCCTGTGAACTTGCATAGGATGCAAGGATTTTGTCGGTCGCATCAAATGAGGACAGGGCGCTGAACCGGAACAGGAACCGGTTCTTGCGGAATTCCGGGACCGGGTTTTCGAGTGCCCGAAGCTTCTCGGCGACTCCCTCCGACACAAAGACCGGAATGCCGCCCCGGTTCACGATAAAATAGTATTTCCAGAGGAAGGAATCGTTTTCGATGATCCGCACCGGAATCTTCAGGCCGTCTTCATTATGTTCACTGAAAATCGTCAGGAGATCTCCGTCCTGAAGCGTCTCATCCGGGACCTTCACGAGTTCACCCGTCTCCGGATTCAGGGTATCCGGTGCGTTTTTCCCGAGTACAAATACGAGTTCTCCCCGTTTGAAAGCCTCGTAATCCTCCTGCGGGAAGCTCTCTCCGAGATCGCCGCAGAACTCTTTCAGAAACCCGACGTCGGAAACAATATTCACCGAAGCAGTTGCCTCTGTAATCACTTCTGTATAGACCGCGGTTCCTTCGACGAGCATGCCGCTTGTCATTTTCAGCCTCGGACTTTCTTCACAGCCCTCCCAGCGCAGAAAATGCATATCGTCCCATACCAATCCCTCCATGCCTGCAACCCCTTCGACGGAACGCAGCACCTGAAGGTCGGCGTCCGACGGTCCGTAATAGGGATTGAAATAGGTCCGGCGCAGATATCCGACCTGATCCGCGTTCTCATAGAGGCTTCCGTCCTCCGCCACATACAGGTAATGCCTCGCCATCTCCTCCGGATTCCGGACAGAAATCACGTAGTCCGGTTCTTCCTTCAGGTTCCGGTATCCCTGTATTGCAGTAATCACCTTGCCGAAACAGCTGCAGAGAAAAGCCGTGACAACGACCGTAAACAGGATCGCCGCAAGCCTTGTCCCGGGATGCAGCAGACGCTGTCTTTTGAAAAGCTCTTTCTCCGGCAGACGAAGCTTCGGAAGCGCCCGGCGGATTCTTTGGATTTCCTTTTTGGAAAGCGCCTTGGATTCCTGCGAAAGCATCCGGTCATGGGTCCGCTGCATGGCAAGCAGGATCGACAGCACAATGGTTCCGAATATGGCGAGAAGCTGCAGCAGGAAAACCGGCCCATCGAAGCCGAAAAAGCCCCGAAGCCCGACAGACTTTGCGATGATCCGGCAGACAATGGCCCCTGCAAGGTAGGAAAGGCCGAGTCCTAAAACCGCCGGAAGTACCGTGGGCAGGCTGCATTCAGTGAAGATGATCCCGTTCAGTTTTATTCTCGGGCAGCCGATCATCCGGAGCCGGAAATAGGCAGATCGGCGTCTGTCGACATAGGCGGAAAGCACAAAGCTGATCGCGAAGACCGCGAGCACAATCATCATGCCGATGGCCAGCTTATAGGCGCCGTCACTGCCCCAGATGGTACTTCCGTAAACGTAGGAGTTGAATACGAGCGGTGTTTCCTGATTGCTCTCCTGAAAGCCCTTGTAGAATTCTTCCGGATCGATGTCCGTCCGCGCCGGATCCAGCCGGTAAAACCAGATTGTCCGGACTTCTTTCTCATAGCTCTGCATCTCCTGATCCGTCACAAACAGGTTCGGATAAGAGATAAAGCGCTGACTGCTCCACAGCTGGTTAAAGGGCTTGATGGTTCCGACAAGCGTATAGCTTTTCTCACGGATCACTTTTTCTTCTCCGAGCGCCGCCTCGTTCCAGCGGATTGTAATCTGCTGCCCGAGGTCGTAGCTGTACCCGAGCCTCTGAAGCGTCTGAAGATCCGAAACGATCTCCGTTTCATTTTCCGGCATATGTCCTTCGTAGAGTCCTATATGGCCGAAATCCATCAGTTCCGCGGAAATGCTGCCGAGGGTCTTTCCAAGGACGGCACCCTCCTGATCACAGAGATAGACAGCGTTCGAAACACTGCCCTTTTCCGCAAGGTAGGGATGGGAAAGCTCCGAAGACTCCGACGCGATTACCCAGTCCCCGTAGGTGTCCCGGTTCTTCTCCCGCACATAGGAGTCCAGAATGCTCTGGAACATCAGAATCCCGGACATGAAAAAAGTGACAATGAAGCTGACGAGGATGATGTACACGACGTCCTTTTTCCGTCTCTTCATGCCACGAAATATCAGTTCTGTCATCGGGCTGTCCTCCTTCCTTCAGCAGCAGCCGGACGCCGGGAAAGGATCCTCTGCAGCTTTTGTTATGGACAGTATAACAGGCCAACCTTACAGAAAGCTTACGGTTTACATATTAACTCGCCTGCGGGATCATACTGCCCCCTCAGTGACGATCCCAAGTCACCTCGGGAGTGGTATGATAACCCTCGGCTCGGAAATCTCGCAGACTCCAGGTTTTACTTCATCTCCGGAAATCTCGGCAGGAACAGGGTAAACACCGCTCCGCCTTCCGGGTGATTGCCGGCGGTGATCTCACCCTTCTGGCCTTCGATAATCAGTTTCGCAAGGTTCAGGCCGAGGCCGACATGTCCTTTCTTCACCTCCTGCGGCTGGTAGAAGCGGTCGAAAATGTTCGGAAGGTCTTCATCTGAGAAGCCCGGTCCGTGGTCACGGATTGTAATCCGATATTCCTCAGGCTGTTCAAAGAGCGTAATATCCGCGGGTTCGCTGCTCTTTCCGTGCGTGAGGCAGTTCGTGATCAGGTTTCTTATGGCCTCCCTGGTCCAGCTGTAGCTTCCATGCCAGATGAATGCGGCATTTTCCGGGTTTTTCGAAAGATGCGGACGGTTTTCTTCCGGAACCTCCGACAAGACCTCCGACAGTACGGCGGGCAGACTGATCGGGTCCGAAGAGAACACGACCTCGCCGGCTTCCATGCGTCCGATCGCAAGGAGCCGGTCAATCAGTTCCCGGATCCCCAGAAGATGCGTGATGCATTCCGAAACCCGTTCCGAATACACTGCGTTTTTCTCATCATCCCGACGCTTTTTCAGCGGGAAAGGCCGCAGAAAGTCCGGAAGGAAATGCTCCTCCGAATCCCGGTTCTCCTCCTCCGTGAAGTCCCGGAGAAGTTCCATCGAGGTCATCGCCCGGGAAAGCGGCGTCTTGATCTGGTGCGCAATGTTTTCGATAAACTGCTGCAGGCGCGCATTCTGGCGCTGCAGCGCCGGGATCTCCATGAGCTGTTCCGAAAGGTCCCTGTTCTCCTGCGAGAGCTTTGTAAGGTCTTTCCGGTGCAGCTTCTGAAGCCGCAGAAACAAAAGAAGGAGCGCTGCAATCAGAAGAACCGATGCTCCGCCGCCGATCAGAAGCGCCTTTCTCTGCATGAGACGCCCTTTCAGAATGCCCGGACCCTTTCTCGTATAACCGTTTTCAAGAAAGGCTTTCTGACCGGCTGAAAGCTCCTCTTCGCTGTCCGTTTCTTCGTACAGCATTTCCAGAACTTCCGCTTCCCATTCGGGATGCTCCTGATGAACCCGTCCAAGAAAGGCCGTCTCCCTTTCTAAAAGGAAACGGCCCTGAAGAAACAGGGTGAAAACAGGCAGAAGAAACAGGCAGAACGCTGCCGCAATCAGCAGGATCGAACTGGTTTTTTTCGCATTTGGCTGCATCACAGACCTCCGTGTATTCTCCGGACTTCTCCGGTAAAGCGGTAGCCGAAGCCCCGCACGGTCTGAAGAAATCCGGCGCCGATCTTCGCGCGAAGACGGCTGATCCGGACATTCAGAGTATTATCTTCGAAATCCTCTTCCGCAAAGTCTCCGTCCGAGACCGTCAGAATCTGTTCCCGCGGAATCAGGATTCCCGGATTTTCCATAAACAGCAGGAGGAGCCGGAATTCGACCGGCGTAAGCGGGACAGGCTGCCCGTTCCGCGTGACTTCGTGGGTAAAGGGGTTCAGTACAAGCCCGGTGCTTTCCAGGATCGTTACTTCCTTTTCATATGCAAGGCGCCTCAGGTTCGCCCGGATTCTCGAAAGAAGCTCCGCATTCCGGAATGGTTTTGTAATATAATCATCCGCTCCTCGTTCGAGTCCTCCGATCACGGACTGCTCGTCGTCCGCGGCCGTGAGAATCAGAAGCGGTACGTGGGTTCTTTCGCGGATCCACGGCAGCAGATCGAGCCCGTTCCCGTCCGGAAGCCACAGATCCAGAAGAATCAGCGAAAGATCCGGAGAAGAGAGAATCGTCTGCTTCGCGGAAGCAATGTCCGACGCTGTGAGGACTGCGAAACCGTCCTTCTCAAGAAGGATCCGAAGGTCCCGCCGAAGATACATGTCGTCTTCAATTAAAAGAATATGCGGCATCGGAACCTCCTGTCAGAAAAACACCCCTTTGATAAAGATCTCCAGCCCGATCCCGATCAGGATTATGCCGCCGATCATACCCGCCTGCTTTTTGAACTTTGTACCGAAAGCGGCGCCGAGACGGATGCCCAGAAGGCAGATAGCCCAGGTGACGATGCCGATCACAACTGCCTCGACAAGCGCCATCTGCCAGGGAAATTCCGCGATCGTGACGCCGACAGACAGCGCATCGATTGAAGTTGCAACGCCCATGACAAGGAGTTTTCCGATGCCGAAGGACTGTGCGCCTTCGTCTTCCTCTCCGTCTTTGTTCTTCACTGCATCGATGATCATTCCAATGCCGATGTAGAGGAGAAGCCCTAAAGCAACCCAGGGCGTAAACTTCTCCAAAACCCTAAAACGCTCCACTAAAAGGTGGACAAAAAGCCACCCCAAAAGCGGCATTCCCGTCTGGAAAAGCGCAAAAGTACCGGAAATCAGCGCCATCCGCTTTCCCCGCATCTGCGGCTCCACGAGCCCCCGCACCAGGGAAACCGAGAAGGCGTCCATCGCAAGACCGACACCGAAAAGGATGCTGTTTGCAAAGAAAAGGAAGCTCCAGTCCAAATCTTTATTCCTCTGTTTCCGTAATAATTCCGCCGCCGACAATCAGATCATCCTGATACATCACAAGAGACTGGCCCTTTGTCACCGCCCGCTGCCCTTCGTCGAAAACGACGCGGAGCTTTCCGTCGGGAAGGGCCGCAACCGTAGCCGGCTGCTCTCTGTGATGATAGCGCACCCGCGCTTTGACCCGCAGTTCTCCCTGAATCCCCGGGATGGAAATCAGGTTGACGTCCGAAACGAGAAGCTCTCTTGAGAAGAGTGCTTCGTTTTTCGCCAGCGTTACGGTGTTATGTTCAATGTCGATTTTCTTCACGTACATCGGCTGCGGAAAAGAAAGACCAAAGCCCTTCCGCTGCCCGATTGTATAGTGGATGATACCTTTGTGCCGTCCGAGAATCTGTCCTTCTTCGTCGATAAAGTCGCCCTCCGGGTATTCGCGTCCTGTACGCTCGCGGATAAAGTCCGCATACTCGCCCGTGACAAAGCAGATATCCTGGCTGTCGTGCTTTTTTGCGTTGACAAAACCCTCCCGGTCCGCGATTTCCCGGACCTCGGACTTCTGCAGTTCCCCAAGCGGAAAAAAGGAATGCTGCAGCTGGTCCTGCGTCAGGCTCCAGAGCACATAACTCTGATCCTTTCCGGGATCGAGCCCTTTTTTCAGAAGATAGCGGCCGGTCTGTTCGTCATACCCGGTCCTGACATAGTGCCCGGTCACAATCGTATCACAGCCAAGTTCCCGTCCCCGCCGGTACAAAGACTCAAACTTCAGATAGCGATTGCAATCGATGCAGGGATTCGGTGTCATCCCGCATTCGTAAGCCGCGATAAAGCGTTCGATCACGTTTTTCTCGAAATCCCCCGAGAAATTCATGACATAATAAGGTATACCGAGCCGCCTCGAGACCGAACGCGCATCCTCCGTATCCGAAAGACTACAACAGCTTCTGTCCCGTTCCAGCCCGATATCCTCATTTGAAAACAGTTTCATCGTGATCCCGATGCAGTCATAACCCCGTTCCTTCATGAGATATGCCGCGACGCTCGAATCCACGCCGCCGCTCATCGCGATCAGTGCTTTCCGGTTCATGTTATCCGTTTCTTCCGTCCTCTCCGTAAACCCTGCAGTCTTTCCCTCCGGCTTCTTTTACCCAATAAAGCGCCGTATCTGCGTCCTTGAAAATATCTCCCTCCGGATTCTCACGATCGGAGAAAGCCACGCCGACGGAAAGGCTCGCTTCCGGCAGGCCGTCGTCCGGATGCTGGAGGATTTCATTCAGGTGCGCGATCTTGTTCTTTACAAGTCCGCTCATAGAGCTGTTGACACGGGTCATGATGATCACGAATTCATCTCCGCCGTAACGGCAGATGATATCGACCGAACGGAAAGTATGCTGCAGAAGCGAAGCTACTTTCTTCAATACCCTGTCTCCGACGTCGTGACCGTAAAGGTCGTTGAACTGCTTGAACAGATCGATGTCGATGATCAGAAGTGCGATATTCTGCAAGTCCATGCTGTCCATGAACATCTGGTAAGCCGCCCGGTTGTAGACGCCAGTCAACCCGTCGTGGAAGGCTTCGTAAGTCAGTTCGCGCTGCGTCTTCTGTGTCTCCTTCAGCATGATATTGTAGGTGCCGGAGACAAACTGCAGCTCCTTCGCCCCTCTCACCTGCACGCTCTCGTTGTCGCGGATCCGTTCGACCATCGTGGTCAGGGGACTCCGGACCTGGCTTCGCAGGAAGAGTACAAACAGCAGCACCAGCAGAAGCAGCATCACCGTCAGGGATGTTTGGAGCCCGAGAAGAAGCGAGAGTCTTCCGGAGGCTTTTTCCATGGCCGCGCCGTATGCCTTCACCAGCTCATCCGAACATTCGCGGACCTTGTCCCGGATCATATCCTTGTAGCCCATATATACGTCGTCAAAAACAAGCTGCTGCGCCGTGACCTTCATTGCATCCGGACCCAGCATCAGATCCTCTTCCGAAATCTCCGTCCCGCTGAGCCACTCCGGGATATCCATGTCGTTCGCAATCAAAACAAGCTTTATGGCTGCATATTCGCGAAGCATCAGTTCATTGGAATATGTCAGGGCTTCAGAAAGCCTGCTGTATGCGGTGCCGTCCGTACCTTCCATCAGATTCTCGAGATCGGAAAGCGCCTGATCGCGTCGTTTTGTGACCGTTATTTCCTCATAATAATCGTCGAGATAAGCGCTGTTTCCTGTTACGACAAAGCTGCGCACACGGTTCGTCAGGTAGTCGGATGCGCCTTCCAGGCTGACAGAAGCGAGTTTGCAGGAAATATAGTTGTCGCCGGCATCTTTGCTCCCCGTATAGCTGCGGTTTGAAAGCGCGTCGATTGTAAAAAGTGCGCCGGCCAGCAGGAATACGAAAACCGCAAACAGGATGTTGACAAAGCGCAGGGATACCCCGTGAGCTTCTGCTGTCTCCCGCGTTTCGACCGTAGCTTCGTGCTCATCGCGCCGTTTTACTTCACCGCTGTCGGAAAGTCCTGCCCGCCGTTTCTCAAGGATTTCCGCCTCATTTCGTTCCTTCTCCCGAAGAATCCGGATCTTCTGCTCCAGGAAGGGTTCGAACTCCTCCGGCGGTACAGCCCGCGAAAAATAGAATCCCTGTGCATAGTTGCAGCCAAGCTCCCGAAGCACCCGCATCTGCTCTTCGGACTCCACGCCTTCTGCGATAACCGGAACGCCGAGATGATTCGCAATTTCGAGGACAACCTCGATCATCCGGGTGTCACTGTTCTCCTGGAAAGCACGGCGCACGAACTGCATGTCCAGCTTCAGTACATCCAGCGGCAGCTGACTGATCATTCCGAGAGACGAATAGCCCGTCCCGAAATCGTCCATTTCGATCACGAAGCCTTCTGTCCGGAGGCGCTCTGCCATCTCGATGATCTGCTCCGAATCCTGTGTATAAGCGGACTCGGTGATTTCCAGCATCAGCTCCTGCGGCGTGATCCCGTTTTCCCGGACAATATCAAGAAGAATATCCGGCAGGTTCGGGTCCAGCATGTCGATCCGGGAAACGTTAATCGAAACCGGAAGCGCTTCGCCGAACTGGTCCGTTCCGTGCTTGATCTGTTTTGCGGTTTCGCGCCATACATAGAGGTCCAGCTCCTGAATCAGTCCGTTTTCCTCAAAAAGCGGAATAAAGACGCCTGGATTGACCATACCGAGCCGCGGATGCTTCCAGCGGACCAGCGCTTCTGCACTGGCAAGAATGGGCGTTTCGCCCTGAATATTGAATTTGGGCTGGTAGTAAACAGCGAACTGGCGCTCTTCGATCGCCTTTGGGAACTCCTCAACCAGCTGCTCCTGAAATAACTCCCGCTCGTGAAGCGCACTGTCATAGAGAGCAATTGTCTTCGTGAAGCTGTTGCGGACCGTGTCCGCCGCCATTTTGGCGCGGTCAAAACGGATCTCGATGTCGACGGATTTGTCAACGCATTCGTAAACGCCCATCCGAAGCCGGACGCGTCCGTCTCCGACTTCATCGCCGCCGAGCCCATGGGAGGCGTGCGTGAGAAGAGCCTCGTAATCCTGTCCGTGCGGGCAGTAGATGAGGAATGTGTCGGCTTCCCTGCGGCACACAATACCGTCGGATTCGTTGACCATTTCACGCGCCCGTTCACTGATCCGCTTCAGCACTTCATCGGCATAACTTCTGCCGTAACGTTCATTCAGCAAGTGGAAATGGTTGACGTCGATCACGATCGCGTCCATCTCCCGGTCCTTGTGGTGCTGGTCGAACTGCACCGCATAATTGTAGAAATAATCGCGGTTATAAAGGCCGGTCAGGTGATCCCGCTCCGTCTGCTGAATCGTCTCCTGGTCTTCATGAAGCTCGATCGTGCGCTGTGCCCGGGCCAGAATGACGCCGGGATTCGGATAAGGCTTGGAAATAAAATCGTTTGCCCCGAGCTTCAGACACTCTACTTCGGAACTATGGTCGGAGGTCGCGACAATAACAGGAATACCGTGCGTTTCCGGCGTTTCCTTCATCTCCTTTAGGACTTCGATACCGTTTCGTTTCGGCATGTACAAGTCCAGAATCACAAGCGCCAGTGTATCACGGTTTTCGTAGATCAGCTGAAGCGTTTCTTCACCGTCCGCAGCCGTCAGGATATCATATTCCTCGCTGAGGATCATCACAAGAAGCTCCCGGTTGATCTCTTCATCCTCCGCGATCAGGATCTGGCGTCTGCCGTTAACGGTATAAAATTTCCGGTCGTTTCCAACCATCGGTCATTCTCCTTCTTTTTTCGAGCGGACTGCTCCGCGTATAATCTCTCTTTTCGTATCCGGCACGGGAATCTGAAATTGTGCTCAGATGCTTCCCTGATCGAGAATCCGGATCACTTCCCGAAGGTCATCCACGACTGCATCCGAAAGTGTCAGGTCCTGGTCACCGGAACCGGGATTTCGGAAGCCGATACAGGCCATATTTGCCGCTTTTGCGGCCTTTACCCCGAAATAGGAGTCTTCTATCACTACACAGCATTCCGGACGGGATTGAAGGCATTCTGCGGCTTTCAGGAAAGTGTCCGGTGCCGGTTTCGAATGTTTCACATGATCGCCGGAAAACAGCAGCTCAAAATACGGCGAAAGACCGGTTTTTTCCGCAAATCGCTCGATATCCGAGAGAGGGGAGGAAGACGCTACCGCCATCCGGTATCCGCGCTTTTGAAGTTCTGCCAGTACTTCGGGAAGATGCGGCGTCACAAGATAACCCTCTTCTTCCTCGACTGCTGCCTTGTGATAATCATAGCGGTCCTGTACTTCCTTCGGCCGCACATCGACGCCGTATTCCCGCTCATAAAGGGCGGCGACCACTTCATAGCGCACGCCGATCGTATATTTGTAGACCTCCCAGTCAATCCGGTCAATTCCAAAAAGCTCCCGGAAAGTCCGCTCCCAGGCGCGCCAGTGCTGCTGCTCTGAATCCATCAGAACCCCGTCCATGTCCCAGAGAATTGTGCTGTATTTCATGCTCCCATCCTCAGGCAAAGAAGGTTTCCGTCAGTTTCAGCAGGTTCGCATAATCCTTCACGCCGGCAGTTTCATACGCCGAGTGCATCGCAAGCTGCGGAAGGCCGATATCCACGGAATGCACCGGCACCTGCGACAGAGAAATATTGCCGAGCGTGCTGCCGCCCATCATATCCGAGCGGTTGAAGAAAATCTGCAGCGGAACACCGGCTTTTTTGGCAAGAAGCTTCAGTTTCGCGGCCGATTTTCCGTCGGTTGTGTAACGCAGGTTTGCAGAATACTTCAGCAGGATGCCCTCATTCAGCTTCGGGCGATTTGTCGGGTCGCATTTCTCGGGGTAATTCGGATGCAGCGCATGGCCGTTATCCGCGGAGATCAGGAACGACTCCGAAAGCCGCCGGATCCGCTGTTCTTCCGTATCGGAAAGCGCTTCCGAGATCCGAAGAAGCGTATCTGAAAGGAACATGCCGCCCGCACCCTGAATGCTGGAAGAACCGACTTCCTCATTGTCAAACATACAGAAAACGGAGATCGCGGATTTCTTCTCTCCCTTCAGGAAGCCCTGAAACCCTGCATAGGCGCATTCAATGTCATCGATCCGCGGGGCGGAGATATATTCATTGTCCGCGCCCCAGACGACGGGTTTTACGCGCGGATAGAGGAAGAGGTCGTGACCGAGGATCTCTTGTTCCGAAACGCCTGCCCATTCCGCGACAGTCTTCATAAAAGTGCCCTTCGCATCGATGCCGCCGAATAAGGGCAGCAGGTCTTTCTGGGCATTGTATTTATAGCCGTCGTTCGCTTCCCGGTTCATGTGAATCGCGAGATTCGGGATCATAAGAAGGTCCCGGTCAACGTTTACCGGAATACTCTCCGGCTTTCCGTCCCGCCCGACAATCACGCGGCCCGCGACGGAAAGCGGCCGGTCAAACCAGGTTGACATCAGCATCCCGCCGTAGCGCTCAACATTCAGTTTCACATATGCATTTTCGACGACGATCTCCGGGTTTTCCTTGATCTTGAAGCTTGGAGAATCAGAATGTGCGGCATAGATATGAAAGCTGCCGCAGTTTTCCGGAATCCGGAACGAAAGAAGCGCGGAATCGTTTTTGACAACGAAATAATCCTGGTTTTGCTGAAGCTCCCAGGGATCGCTTTCACAGAGTTCTATTGCACCAGCTTCGCAGAGCAGATTCCGCATCTCTCTGACCGCCTGGAATGCGGTCGGGGCTTTTTCAATAAAGTTCAGAAGTTCCATGATGTTTTCCTTTCACGGCTGCCCGGGATGAACAATCAGAGCAGAATAATATTGTCCGTAAGACAGGCTTTCCGCATTTCCTCCGGCCAGATGCTCGCCTGCACCTCACCGATATGCGCACGGTCCAGGAGCAGCATGCAGAGCCGGGACTGGCCGATGCCGCCGCCAATCGTATACGGAAGTTCACCCGCAAGAAGCATCCGATGGTACGGAAGCTCTGCCCGCTCCGGACAGCCGGCTTTCTGAAGCTGGTTTAGAAGCGACTGCTCGTCTACGCGGATGCCCATACTGGAGATCTCCAAAGCGCAGTCGAGCGTCTCGTACCAGAACAGGATATCGCCGTTCAGCTGCCAGTCGTCATAGTCCGGTGCGCGGCCGTCGTGCGGCTCGCCGTTTGAGAGCTTTTCACCAATCCGCTGCAGGAAAACACAGCCGTATTCCCTGGTGATCAGGTTCTCGCGCTCCTTCGCGGTTTTGTCCGGATAACGCTGCAGAAGCTCCTCGCTGTCCACGAAAACGATGTCCTCCGGCAGCTTTTTCACGGCCTGCGGATACTTGTACCAGACTTCATGCTCCATGTGCTTAATGACCTTAAAGATCGTTCGAACCGTTGCCTGAAGCGTTTCCACAGTCCTCTGCTCCTTTGTAATCACCTTTTCCCAATCCCACTGGTCGACGTACACGGAATGCAGGTTGTCCGGCTCCTCGTCGCGGCGGATTGCGTTCATATTGGTATACAGACCCTCACCCGGCACAAAGCCGTACTCGTGAAGCGCCATGCGCTTCCATTTTGCAAGTGACTGCACAACCTCGATCTCCTCACTCGGCTCGCAGAGCATATCAAAACTGACCGGCCGCTCGTAGCCGTTCAGGTTGTCGTTGAGACCGCTGGATTTTTTGACAAACAGCGGTGCCGAAATCCGCTCCAGATTCATCTCGCGCCCGAATTCCTTTTGGAAGGTGTCGCGGATGTATTTGATGGCATCCTGGGTTTCACGGATCGAAAGCCGCGGATCATAGTTTTCCGGTAAAATGAGTTTCATAATCTTCTCCTCCTGGTTCCGCCTCTATCTGAAAGGGCCCCGAAAAACCACTTTCGGGGCCATCTCCTTTCAAATCGTGCAGCATATCGGCGTCTTTTTTACAGCAGCCCCTGCGCCAGTGCGGCCGCACCGTAGGTACCGGCGTCATTACCGAGAGAAGCAAGAACAATGCCCGCCTTCTCTTCGGCGATATGCGTATACTTGATCAAATATTTCTGAAGGACATCTATCAGAATCTGACCGGCCCGGCTCACGCCGCCGCCGATGATGAAGATATCCGGGTCGATGGTCAGCTGGATGTGCGCGAGTGCGATGCCCATGTACTTCCCGTAGATTTCCAGTGCTTCAAGCGCCAGTTCGTCACCCTTCTTCGCTTCATCACAGACGTCCTTTGCGGTAAGATCCTCGAAATTCCGAAGGCTCGAGGGCTTGTCGGAAGCTTCCAGGATGCGCTTTGCGGAGCGGACCATGCCGGTCGCGGAGGCGTACTGCTCGAGGCATCCGTAGTTGCCGCAGTTGCACTGCAGTTCCTCATCGGGATTGACCACGAAATGTCCGACTTCGCCGCCGACACCGCGGTTGCCGCTGATGATCTTTCCGTCGACGATGATGCCGCCGCCGACGCCGGTTCCCAGCGTAAAGAGAGCTGCATTCTTATAGCCTTTTGCCGCGCCGTAGAATACCTCTCCGAGCGCCGCAACATTCGCATCGTTATTTGCCGCACTTGGTACGCCCAGCACTGCTTCCAGTTCCTTGCCCGGGTAGCAGGGACCCATTCCGAGATTTACACAGCGCGGAATGAAGCCGTCCTCGCGGATCGGGCCCGGAAGGCCGATGCCGGCTGCCGCAAGCTGCTCATAGGGAATCCCGAGTTCTGCGAATTTCGCATGAACGGTCTCGCCGATCGAGGTCCAGAATTCCGGAAAGCGCTCATTGACCGGGGTTACGATTTCCCAGGTGCAGATATCTTTCTCGCCGACCGGGAAGATCGCCAGCTTGATCGTGGTTCCGCCGACGTCAATGCCGACTACATATTTCTGCATAATCTACCTCCTTATGTACGTCACGGGGACAGAAACCTGCCCCCGTGATGCGCAGTATGATCCGTTTACTCTTCCTTCTCAGCTGCACGTTTCGCAACTTCCTTCTCCTGGACGTCACGCGGTGCCTGCTCATAATGGTCGAAATTCACTTCGTACTGACCGATACCGCCGGTCATCGAACGAAGCACGGTGCAGTAGCCGAACATTTCCATCTCGGGGACTTCCGCCTCGACGACGGTTTTGCCGCCTGCGATGCCGTTCATCGAAAGCACACGGCCGCGGCGGGTATTCAGATCGCCCATGACGGAACCGGTGTAGTCGTTCGGAACGGTAACCTTGACATTCATGATCGGCTCAAGAAGCACGGGACCCGCCTTCATGAAGCCGTCCTTTAAGGCCATCGAAGTCGCGGTCTTGAATGCCTGCTCGGAGGAGTCTACCGGATGGTAGGATCCGTCGTACAGGACTGCCTTCAGGCCGACAACCGGGTAACCAGCAAGAGGTCCTCTGAGGACGCCTTCCTGAATGCCCTTTTCAACTGCCGGGAAGTAGTTCCTCGGAACTGTGCCGCCGACGACCTGCTCTTCGAATACATAGGCCGACTCGAGGTCATTCGAGGGAGAGAAGCGCATCTTGACATGGCCGTACTGGCCGTGGCCGCCGGTTTGCTTCTTATACTTGCTGTCCACGTCGGACTGCTTCAGGATGGTCTCCTTGAAAGCAACCTTCGGCTCTTCCAGCTTGATCTCTGCTTTGTAGCGGGAAAGGAGCTTCGAAACAACGATATCAAGCGCCTGATCGCCGACCGCGTACAGAAGCTGCTGGCGGTTTGCGGAGTCGTTCACGACCTTCAGGGTCACATCCTCGGCCATCATTCTCGTCAGCGCTGCAGAAACCTTGTCATCCTCGCCCTTATTCGCGACCACATAGCGCTTGTAGGTATAGGGCTTCGTGAAATCCATCACCGGATAGGTCACGCCGAGGCTCTTCTCGCAGTAGGTGTCGCCGGTCTTCGCGTCGTTCAGCTTCGCAAATGCGCCGATGTCGCCCGCATGAAGCTCCGGAACCTCGATGGTCTTGTTGCCCTGCAGAAGGTACAGCTTGCCGACCTTTTCATCGTCGGAAGTGCGCATATTGTAAAGCACATCGTCGGTCTTGATCACGCCGGACTTGACTCGCACCAGAGAATATTTGCCGATGAAAGGATCGACCATGGTCTTGAACACATAGACGCTCTTCTGCTTCGTATCATCATAATCCGCTTCGAAATCAGAGCCGTCTTCAAGCTTGCCGACCGCCTTGGTCTGGTTCGGAGCCGGGAAGTAGGAGAAAAAGTCGTTCATCAGGGAACGGACGCCGTGTGCGCCTGCGCCTGCACCGACATAGATCGGAGCGAGTTCGCCTTCGGCAACGCTGGCCTTCAGCGCGTCGCGGATTTCTTCCTCGGTGAACTCTTCGCCTTCAAAATAGCGTTCCATGAATTCCTCGGAGGTTTCCGCAACCGCTTCCATCAGCGAATCATGGCAGCTCTCATAGCCTGCCTGAGCGGATTCCGGAATCGGGATCTCTTCGAATTTGCCGGCATCCAGGAACTTGTATCCCTTGTCCTCGATAACGTCCACATAGCCCACAAGCTTGTCGCCTTCCTTGATCGGCTCGACAACGGGTGCGACCTTGGAACCGAATTTCGCCTTCAGATCGTCTACGATCTGCTCGAAATCCACATCCGGAACATCCATGCCCGTTACAAAGATCAGGCGCGGGGTGTGATATTTTTCGCAAAGCTCCCATGCCTTGATCGCACCGGTCTGCACGCCGCCCTTTCCGGAAACGACGATGACTGCACCATCCGCAGCCGACAGACCCTGCTCCGCCTCGCCGACGAAATCAAAATAGCCGGGTGCGTCGAGCACGTTGATTTTCTTTTTATTCCATTCGATCGGGATGACCGACAGGCCCATAGAGAAGCCGCGCTTCTGCTCTTCCTTGTCGAAGTCGCTGATCGTATTGCCGTTTCCGACGGTTCCCATGCGGCTCACAAGTCCGCCCAGGAATGCCATGCTCTCCGCGAGCGTCGTCTTGCCGCTGCTGCCGTGTCCCAGAAGCACGACATTTCTGATGTCCTCAGTCTTGTAGACGTTCATTTAGTATCCTCACTTTCCTGTATATAAGCACTGATTCAGCGGGCGGGCAGGCCGCTTCCTGCCGGATTCTTCCCCTCACGGGCGCACAAGTCCCCCTGAACAGGCATTATTTGTTATAGTGTACCACAGTTACGCTGATATTTCAATCAATAATCACGGTTGATCGCGAACTTTTTTACGCTCCCGTTTTCCGTTCCAGCATCTTCTGCAGCTCTTCCACGCCGAAAAGGTACCTTGTGCCGCAGAAATGACAGACGACTTCGATTTCCTTCCCTTCATTGATCATCTCAGAGAGTTCTTCAATGGGCAGGCTCTCAATCATGCCTTCTGTTTTTTCACGGCTGCAGTTACAGGTGAAGGCAACCGGTATCGTATCGAGAATTTCCGGCGTCAGTCCGCCGAGAATGAGCCCGATCAGGGTTTCCGGCGTATAGCCTTCGGAAAGAAGGGAAGTCACGGATGTCACTTTCCGAATGCCTTCCTCCACAGCCGTAATCGTTTCCTCCGAGGCGCCCGGCATCATCTGGACAATGAAGCCGCCTGCGGTCGAAACCGTATTGTCACGGTTCATCAGGACGCCGAGGCCTACCGAAGAAGGCGTCTGCTCGGATGTCGCGAAATAATATGTCAGATCCTCCGCGATTTCCGAAGTCACTAAAATTGTCTGGCCGACGTATGGTTCCTTGAGTCCGACATCGCGGATCACGGAAAGGACCCCGAGATCCAGGGCGCCGCCGACATTCAGCTTGCCCTTGTCATTCGGCGGAAGCACAACATCCGTTACCTTGACATAGCCCTTGACATGGCCTGCGCAGTCCGCCGTAACGGTCAGCCCCTTGATCGGGCCGTCACAGTCGATTTTGATGGTCAGGAGGTCCTCCTCCGACTTCATCATCGCGCCCATCATCGCTCCTGCCGTGAGAAGCCGTCCCAGGGCCGCCGTACAGATCGGGCTCAGGTTATGCGCCGCGCGCGCATATTCCACCGTATCCTTTGTAAAAGCCGCGAAGAAGCGCACCTGCCCTTCCGCTGCCGTTCCTCTGATCATGTAATCCGACATGTTGATCTGCCTTTCTGTATTTCGTGACCTCATCCCTTCAGCACACCCGGGACGTCGGTCTTCCGGCATTCCCGGAGCACGATGTAAATCCGTTCGCAGAAACCGTCATCGTCCTGAATCGCTTCCTCTGTAAAGGCGCGGTATGCCGCGACAAATTGGAGCCCCGCCTCTTCTGCCATCTCCCGGATTTCCGAAACGCTGTAAGCCCGCTGCTCGTGAAGCTCCGTGAATCGTTCGAAACGCCCGTCTTCCTGCTCCTCAAAGACTGTCAAAAAGGAGCTGTTCAGATGCTCCGTTTCATCATACTCGTTTTCCAGAATATAGGCCGCGTGCTCTTCCGATGCGCCGCTTGTCGAATCCCCGAGAATATCCCGGAAAAAGTGCTCTGTCTTGAGATCGAATATAAACACGCCGCCCGGGTCGAGATAGTTGTTGACAAGTTTCAGGACCGTAAGGAAATCCGCAGGGTTCGTCAGGTAATTCATCGAATCGCAGACCGATACGAAGGCCCGCATCGTTCCGTACAGCTCCATCTCCCGCATGTCCTGCAGAAGGTACAGGATCGGAAGGCCGGATTCCGCCCGCTTTTCGATGGCCCGCTGCAGCATTTCTTCGGAACTGTCGATTCCGGTCATATCGTAACCGGCTTTCGCGAGAAGCTCCGTCATCGTCCCGGTCCCGCAGCCAAGTTCGCACAAAAGTCCCTCCGGGACACCGAACGCACGAAGAAGACCGGTGAGATACCCGCACCAGTCTTCATAGGGAATTTCCTCCATCAGAAGGTCATAGACCTCCGCAAAACGTCCGTATTCTTCCATGCTTCTGATTGTAGCATAAAATCTGAAAAGTGCAAGGATAGAAATTTCCGATTGATAATTATGTTATTATCCTTTATAATATGTTGTTAAGGTCAACAGAACGCAGAACAGCGGAAAGGAGTGCAGATGTCGGAATCTGTCCGGGAGATCCGGATCAGCAAATTCACAAAAGAATATCTGAGACTTCAGCGCTACGGCGATCCGGAACGGATTATCGAAAACGCGGCTGCGGAGTACGCGGATCAGTGTATCCTTGAGAACACCGTGCTCGCCCTGACCCCGAAGTACCTGATTCATTTTTCCGGGAAACGTACCGAGATTATACCGCTCGAGTCTGCCCTCTGGGTTTTTGAAACACAGGAGCTGAAGTCTGAGCTGTTCAGCCAGAACGAGCAGATGATTTACACGCTCTATATTACGACCATCACCGGCGACCGTTACAAGATCCGCTCGCAGAATCATGAGGGAATCGCGCAGATCAATGAACTTCTGACCGAACGCTATCCGAATTATTTCTACGGATATTCGGAGGAACACAGCCGGATGGTACACTATATTCTGGAAGAAAACCAGAAAGAACTGAACGCTCTCAAGAGGAAATAAGAATGCATACCGAGTTTCTGATGGGAAATGCCGCAATTGCCCGGGGCGCTGTCGCCGCCGGGCTGAATCTTGCCGCGGGCTATCCCGGAACACCGTCGACAGAAGTGCTGGAAACAGCGGCAAAATACAAGAACGGCAGTCTTTACGTCGAATGGTCTGTCAATGAAAAAGCGGCGCTGGAGCTCTGTGCCGGCGCCTCGTACTGCGGTGCGCGCACGCTTGTCACAATGAAGCAGGTCGGCCTGAATGTAGCTTCCGACCCGCTGATGAGCCTTGCCTATATTGGAGTCAAAGGCGGAATGGTGGTGCTCGTTGCCGACGACCCGGGGCCGATCAGTTCCCAGACCGAACAGGATACGCGAACCTTCGCCGCCTATTCAAAGCTTCCCTGTTTTGATCCGTCCTCTGTCCGGGAAGCCTATGAGATGATTCAGGAGGCTTTCGAATATTCCGAGAAATACCACACGCCGGTCCTGTTCCGCCCGACGACGCGGATCGACCACGGCTACGCTTCGATCGAGGTGAAGGATCCTGAGGAATATTCCGTCAATGTCACGGAAGGCTTTGTGAAAGACTCTTCCAAATGGGTTATCTTCCCGAAGCTTTCCCGGATGGCGCATGAAAAAATCGCTAAGTGCGAGCCGGAGCTGTCGCGGGAGTTCTCCGAATACAGACGGAATCAGATCTGTTCTATCGATGCTTCCTCCCGCAGGGCTCTTGCCTCCCACGGCATCAGTTTCGCCTATACCATGGATGCGCTGCAGGTTCTCGGAATCCGCCTCCCTGTCCTGAAAATCTCCACGCCCTACCCCTTCCCGGAAGAACTTGCGCTCGAATTCCTGCAGGCACATGACGAAGTACTCTGCATCGAAGAGCTCGATCCGGTGATCGAACGGGCACTCACCTATGTTGCGGGAAAGTACCATCTGAACGTGACAATCCGCGGAAAACTCACAGGCGACATCGCGCCTGCCGGCGAAAACACCGTCGATTCGGTTGCGGATTCGCTGCGCCGTTTTGTTCCGGAGCTTCTGCCGGAAGACACTGACAAGAAAGAACACGTTCTGCCTGATCCGCCCCCGCTTCCGGTCCGTCCGCCGGTTCTCTGTGCCGGCTGCCCGCACCGCGCTTCCTTCTATGCGGTCAAGCAGGCGATGAAAGGACAGAAAACTGTTTTCTGCGGCGACATCGGCTGTTACACTTTAGGGAATGCAATGCCGCTTGATATGGTTGACACCTGCCTCTGCATGGGCGCGGGACTCAATATCGCCCAGGGCATCGGCCGCATGGATCCGGGCACGAAATGTTTTGCCTTTGTCGGTGACTCCACCTTCTTTGCTTCCGCGATTACGGGTGTTGTCAACGCGGTCTACAACCAGGCGGATATGACACTCGTGGTTCTGGACAATTCCACGACAGCCATGACCGGTCATCAGCCGCACCCCGGTACAGGCCGCACACTGATGGATCAGATTGTCGATCGGATTGACATAGAAGCGGTTCTCCGGGGTATTGGCGTCACAACTGTCGAAACCGTCAATCCGCTGATGCTTTCCGAAGCCATCCGCATCGTGAAGCGCGTTTCGGAAGAACCCGGCGTCAAAGCAGTCATTTTCCGTTCGCCCTGTGCAGTACTCGTGAAATCAAATCCGCCGGCAATGATCGATCCCGAAAAATGCATCACCTGCAAACGCTGTATCCGTGAGCTCGGCTGTCCGGGCCTGGTCCTTTCCAAAGGAAGGGTTACGATCGAAGCCGCACTCTGCACTGGCTGCGGGCTGTGTGCACAGCTTTGCCCGGTACAGGCAATTACAGCCGGATCCGGAATGTAAGGGAGGCGAAACCATGCAGACCAACATCTTAATTACAGGCGTCGGCGGCCAGGGCATTGTCCTTTCTTCCAAGCTTCTTGCCCAGACTGCGATGCAGCAGGGAATTCCGGTCATAAGTGCTGAAACCATCGGAATGGCCCAGAAAGGGGGCAGCGTCCAGAGCTGGATCCGGCTCGGAACCGGTATTTATTCTGCCATGTTTCCGAAAGGGACTGCAGACCTGCTGCTCTCTTTCGAACCCGGCGAAGCCGTCCGCATGCTGCCGTACCTTCGGAAAAGCGGCACAGCAGTCGTCAACACACACGCGATCATGCCTACCACCGCATCCCTTTCCGGCGCCCCCTACAGCGGGCAGGAAATGACAGAATATCTCGAAAAAAACGTTGAGAACCTGATCCTTGTCGACGGACAGAAAGCCTGCGAGGAACTCGGCTCGCCGCGTGCACTGAACATGGTGCTCCTCGGCGCCGCGCTTCATTCCCGTGTACTGCCCTTCAGCGTGGAAGAAGTCGATGCAGTCATGCGAAAAACCGTCCGTGAAAGCTTCCGGGACCTGAATTCCCGGGCGCTTCGATACTTTTTCTGAGGAAACACTGAATAAATCAGCGTTTTCCTGAATAAACATTCATATGAAAGGAACCAAAACCCCTATGCAGATCACTGAACAACAGCTTGCCCTCGTCAATTCCCGGATCGAAGCACTTGTGAAGTCCGGCAGTTTCTACGGCAAAAAACTATCGGAAGCCGGCATTTCCCATGTGGATTCGCCTGCGGACTTTGAAAAACTGCCCTTCTCCGAGAAAAACGACCTCCGGGATGCCTATCCCCTGGGTCTGATGACTGCGCCTGAATCCGAGATCGTCCGGATCCATTCATCCTCCGGCACGACCGGAAAGCCTGTCATCATTCCCTATACCGCAAAGGATGTCGACGACTGGGGTGAAATGTTCAAGCGCTGTTATGAAACCGCAGGGATTACAAAGGCTGACCGCATCCAGATCACCCCCGGCTACGGCCTCTGGACCGCCGGAATCGGCTTCCAGAACGGCGCGGAAAAACTCGGTGCGATGGCCGTCCCGATGGGCCCCGGAAATACCGAGAAACAGCTTCAGATGATGCAGGATCTTGAAACGACTGTCATCTGTGCAACCTCTTCCTATGCGCTTCTTCTCACGGAAGAAGTCGAGAAGCGCGGCCTCAGGGACAAAATCAAGCTGAAAAAGGGTGTGATTGGTTCCGAACGCTGGACGAAGAAAATGAGAGACCGGATCAGCTCCGGCCTCGGCATCGAACTCTATGATATTTACGGACTGACAGAGATCTACGGTCCGGGCATCGGCGTCAACTGCAGCTATAACACCGGCATGCACTACTGGGACGATTATCTCTATCTTGAGATCATCGACCCGAAGACCGGTGAGACACTTCCGGACGGCGAATGGGGCGAGATCGTCATTACAACCCTCGTCAAGGAAGGCGCGCCTTTGATCCGCTACCGCACGCATGACATGTCCCGCATCATTCCGGGCGAATGCCCCTGCGGAAGCTGCTATCCCCGGATCGACACGATTCAGGGCCGTACCGACGACATGATGAAGATCAAGGGCGTCAATGTATTCCCGAACCAGATCGAAGAAGTCCTCCAGGGCTTCCCGGAGATCGGCTCCGAATACCAGATCCGCATCTCGCATGTGGAGGGCCGTGATTCGATGCGTATCTATGTCGAAACCACAGGTGATGTGGATTTCGCGGATCTCACCCGGCGTATTGCCGAAAAGGTCAAGTCCCGGATCGGTTTCACTCCGATTGTCAAGGCTGTCGAAATCGGCGTCCTGCCGAGAAGCGAGAAAAAAGCTCATCGTGTTATCGATGAGCGCTTTGAGTAAACAGTTTATTCAAATACCCTGAGTGCATTCAGGTGCGTGATCTTCTCAAGATCTGTCCAGGAAATCTTTTTGTGGAGATATTCGAGGAGCATCGGCGTTCCGGAAGCATCTTTCCACTCCAGTGTGGAATCAATACCGTCATAGTCGGAGCCGATCGCAACGTGGTCGGCTCCTGCTTTGTCCATCAGGTGCAGTGTATGCCGAAGAACATCCTCCATCGTAGCGTCGTTCGAACCTTCCCTGAGGAAATCTGCACAGTAGTTGACGCCGACAATTCCGCCGGTGTTCCCAAGCGCCCGGAGCATTTCATCAGTCAGGTTGCGGCTGTGACTGCACAGGGCCCGTGCATCCGAATGGGAAGCAACAACCGGATATTTCCCGCCGGAAAGTTCCACCACATCCCAGAAACCTTCATCTGACAGGTGCGACACATCCGGAAGTACACCGAGCGCATTCATCGTATCCACGATCTCCCGGCCTTTCGGCTTCAGATGTCCGCCGGTTTTGTTGGAAAAGCCGATTTCATTCTCGAAATTCCAGGTCAGCGTAATCATACGCACGCCGTCCTTTTTATAATCCTCCACACGCTCCGTTTTTCCCTGAAGAGGCTCCCCCGCTTCGATTGTCAGGATCCCGGACATCAGGCCGGATTCCGCGTTTTTCCGGATATCCGCGGAACAGAAAGCCGGTGCAATCATGTCCCGGTTTTCTTCCATCTCCCGGTAAAACACGTCCCGCTTCTCTTTGAAGTAATCATACGGCGAAGTACCGGTCTTTTCACACCATTTCTGATGTACAAAAACCGCAAAGCACTGTGCAAGCTGGTCGGCTTTCCTGAGCTTCTGCAGGTCAATATGCATGTCATTTTCACGAAGCCCCGCATTCATGCGGGAAAGTCCGGTAATCGTATCACAGTGCAGGTCAAAAATCTTCATTCTGCAGCCTCCAGACAAGATTCAAAGCAGCATCCTCATGATCAGAAATGCCAGTACAGCGCTTTCCGGATCGAAGGAATCTTTCCGACAGAAAGGAATACAATTGCCCCAAGAACCAGCACGCCGAATTCGCCGATCGCGACATAGAGCGCGTTGATCCAGTACGGAATGTCAAAAGCCAGATGCAGCGCAAGGCCGACGATCAGTCCGTTGGCAAGCGCCCCGATCACCGGTACGATAAACAGACCGACGGTCTCTTTTTTGATGATCTGTCCGATGAATGAAATCCCGATAACGGCAATTGCAGTAGCCGCGGTACCGAACGTGATATCGTAAACCAGCATCGGCGAAGCCAGATTGGCCAGAAAGCAGCCGATGATCAGCCCGGGAATATAACGCTTATTGTAGAAAGCAAGGAAAATCAGCATTTCCGTTACGCGGAACTGGATCTCCCCGTAGGCAATCGGCGATATTGCAATCGTAAGGGACGCATAAAGTGCCGCGACAATCGCATTCACGGCAGTCCAGTATGTCCGCTGACCGGTTTTCAGGCCTGTATTATTCTGATTTGTGTTTTTCATCAATCTTTCCCCCTTTTTCTGTCCGGTTGATTCACTCCCCGTTTTGCCGGACATTAATGACCACATATTCTGAACGGCAGCCGGTCTTGAACGGAATCGCCCAGCCGGAAATGCCGGAAGTGACAATAAAGTCTGTATTTTCGCGCTTTTCGTGCCCGTAAACGCGGTCATTTGCTTTGATCCAAAGTCCGATCAGTCCCGCCGGGAAAATGTGCCCGCCGTGCGTATGCCCAGAAAGCACCAGATCCATGCCGGCATCGGCCTCCGCCGCATAATCATTCGGCTGATGATCCAGAACGACCTGATAACAGTTTTCAGAAAGATCCGCCGTAAGTGTTTCCGCTGCAGCCCGGCCCTGCGACGAACGATCCCGCCGCCCGGTCACATAGAATCCGCCGACAGAAAAAGTCTTCCCAGCCGCTGCCGCATCTTCCTGTTTCGCGCCGAGAAGCACACTCTGATCCTCTAAAATCATGACACCGTTTTCCTGAAGATTCTCCCGAAGTTCCTGTGAAGTGAAGTTCCGATAATTGAAATATCCCCTGTCATGATTTCCGAAGACATAATAAATGCCATACCGGGTTCCGATCGTTCCAAGCGCCTGGCAGCAGGCAATCATATCTTCGCGGCTCGTGTCGTCATCCACATAGTCCCCGGCGATCACCACGATATCCGGCTCTTCCGCCGAAATCCGGTCCGCCTGCTTCTGAAAGTTTTTCGCATTGAGCGTCACGCCGAGATGAGCATCGGCAATCAGTGCGATCCGAAGCTGACCCTGTGGAAGCGTCTTATCTGTCGTGAGATCATACTGCTTCCGGAACACATGATGCGCATTGAAAAAAGCGATTGTAAGGATCAGGACTCCGAGTATGAGTCCCAGAATGCACTGCAGATCCCTGCTCTCTCCCTTCGGCAGGAACAAAAACACCAGATCTGTCAGAAGGAAGGCGAACATCAGCTCCAAAAGCACGACCACCATTGCAGACATATTATAAAGGAGCAGGAAAAAAACTGCAGCTGCCGCAACCGCTGCAACAGGCAGCAGCCATGAAAGCACCGGATGATTTCCGGCGAGGCTCCTGACAAAACTGAAACGCCTGAGCCGGGTCACGAGATAAAAAGCGATCGCGACACAGACCGCGCCGGCGATCATCATAATTCTATTCCACATGTTGTCACTCCGAATGCTGTCTTTATCCGGCATATGCGGCACTGTGTGAGCACAGCCGCGCATGCCGGGTTTTCTGTACAAAATCAGGTCACGGGAAGCGTAAGCAAAGCTCCTGCCCGTGGCCTGAAAACACATCATATCAAATCTGTCTGCGAAAAATCAGAAACCCGCAAAAACCCGCACCGGATTTTCCATCACCGGCGTCTCATGCTCTAAAAGATATCCGTACAGCACACCTGAAGTCGGAATGATGTCTGCATACTCCGGAAGTCCGTTCAGAAAATGCAGAAAAGCTTCCTTTTCCATCTCCTCCGGCTTCTCCATCACAAGGCAGAATCCTGATGCCGACGGATCGCGGTACAGTGCTGTTCTGCCCTTGAAACTCGTACCAAGACTCCAGGAGAATTCCATCACCGAATCAATATCCGAAAACGACAGCACAACCGCACGCGGTGCATGTCCTTCCCGTTCAGAAGGGAAGCTCTGCGTCTGCTCCTCGGAAAAGCCCGGAAGTGCGGGACTCGGCGGTGAGAAAGAAGCAAAATGCGGATCCAGTTCCTCCGCGTCCTCGACAGCCGAAATAATCAGAAGAAGCTCCTCCGGCCCGATCGGAACGGCTTCAATCATAATCGGAAGCCCTTCCTGGTTGAAGGAAAACTGCTGTGCCGCTTTCTGCAGCATCTGCCGGAACAGTTCGGTGGTCTCGCGGCTGCCATACTTCATCTCGCGAACCGACAGCTTCCATTCCTGCAGGTCCTGGCTGGTAATCACGATTCTGATCTGACTGCTGTTAATCTTCTCCATTCGCATCCGGCATCACTTCCTTTCCTTCATACTTAGTAATAGTATACACGGAAAAGCATAATCTGGCAAGTGAAAAATCTGTGTTATGCTGTGTGTTATGGATCTGCCTTTCAGAAAAGCACTTCTCCTGCCGCGTTTGTAATCAGCAGTGATCATCAGAGTCGTGAAAAATCTACTTGACGAATAATGAAAAAAAGATTATAATTTAAAAGCTTTAGAAAAGCAATGGGGGCGTAGCTCAGTTGGGAGAGCGTTCGGTTCGCATCCGAGAGGTCGAGGGTTCGAATCCCTTCGTCTCCATTTTTTTATGCCCTTTTGAGGCTCTGAAACCCGCA
>JAFYGJ010000018.1:0-64768 GCA_017543275.1 Lachnospiraceae bacterium
AAGCAGGTTGCCGATTTTATCGGCTCGCATCATACTGAAATATAAATGACGCCGGATGAAGTTATTTCTTCCCTTGAAGAATTAATATAGCTTCTCGGAACGTACGATATCACCACCGTTCGTGCAAGTATGGGTATGTACCTTTTATGCAAGTCAATCCACGAGCAGACGGATATCCGTGTGCTTCTTACCGGCGAGATTTCAGATGAGCTGTTCGGCTATAAATATACGGATTTTGCACCGTCGGCAGAAGCGTTCCAAAAGGAAGCGGAAAAGCGAATCAGAGAGCTTCATATGTACGACGTGCTTCGTGCAGACCGCTGTATTTCCGTGAATTCTCTTGAAGCAAGGGTGCCGTTCGGAGATCTTGATTTTGTCCGCTATGTCATGGCGCTGGACCCGGAGATGAAGGTCAACCGATACGGCAAAGGCAAATACCTGCTTCGTCACGCATTTGAAGGCCTCGGATACCTGCCGGATTCGATCCTGTGGCGGGAGAAGGCAGCCTTCTCCGATGCGGTCGGACATTCGATGGTGGATTACCTCAAAGAGTACGCCGAAACACAGTATACCGATGCGGAATTCGAGCTTCGGCGGCAGAAATACGGTCACGCACGGCCTTTTACCAAAGAATCGCTTTTGTACCGGGAGATTTTCGATAAATACTATCCGGGACAGGCGGAAATGATCACAGACTTCTGGATGCCGAACCGTACCTGGCCGGGCTGTGACGTGGATGATCCTTCGGCACGCGTGCTGAAAAACTACGGAGCAAGCGGGGAATAAAGCAAGAAAATGCTGATGAAACAGATGTTTTAAGAGCAATGGAGGTTTTGAGAAAGCAGAAATGAGCAATTGTGTGATTGTCGGAATCAACTGGGGCGACGAAGGAAAGGGCCGGATGGTGGACCTTCTGACGGAACGCTACGATCTGGTCGTACGTTATCAGGGCGGCGGAAACGCGGGCCATACCGTCATCAATGACAAGGGCAAATTCGCCCTCCACCTCCTGCCGTCGGGCGTTTTTCGGCCGGGCGTCATGAATGTTCTCGGGAACGGCGTGGCGCTCGACCCGGAAAACCTGATGAAGGAAATCGCGGATGTCCGGGCGAAGGGCGTGGAGATTTCGCCGGATAATCTCAGGATCAGTGACCGCGCCTCCCTGCTTCTCCCGTGGCACCGGGAGCTGGATGCTCTGGAGGAGGCGCGGCTTGCAGACAGGCAGTACGGTTCGACGAAGCAGGGAATTGCGCCTTTCTATTCGGACAAGTACCAGAAAAAGACGGTGCTCGCCGGGGAACTCTTCTATCCGGAGGAGCTTCGGGAGCACCTGTCGGAACTTCTCATGTGGAAGAACCTGACCCTGACAAAGGTGTACGGGGCGGAAGCATATACCATGGAAATGCTGGATCAGTGGCTTGCAGATTACTGTGAGAAGATCCGGCCCTTTGTGTGTGATACGGGTACGCTTTTTCGGGAGTCGCAGAAGAGCGGAAAAAGCATTCTGTTTGAGGCGCAGCTCGGTGCACTTCGGGACCTCGATTTCGGAATCTATCCCTACACGACTTCTTCCAATACGCTTGCCGCCTATGCACCGATCGGATCCGGGCTTCCTTCCGCCCGGATCGATGAAGTGGTCGGCGTTGTGAAGGCTTATTCGACCTGTGTTGGCGAAGGTCCCTTTGTCTGCGAGATGTTCGGCGAAGAAGCGGAGAAGCTTCGGGAAGCCGGTGACGAGTACGGGGCAAAAACCGGCCGGGCGCGCCGCGTCGGACCGATTGATCTTGTCGCGACGCGTTACGGTGTTGAAATGCAGGGCGCGACAGTGATCGCTTTGACAAAGCTTGATGTACTGAGCTATATGGACAAGATTCCGGTCTGTACAAAATACCGGATTGACGGCAGGGAAACCGACCGCTTCCCCTTCCCGACGGAGCTCGAAAAAGCCGAGCCGGTGATCGAGTACATGGACGGCTGGAAATGCGATATTTCCGGGGTGCGTGAATTTTCGGAGCTTCCGAAAGCAGCGCAGGATTACGTCAAAATGATCGAAAAAGCGGTCGGCTGTCCCATTTCGTACGTGTCAGTCGGCGCGGAGCGGGAGAGTATCATCATCCGATAAAGTATGTGACAGGGAGAGAACATGGACAAAATTCTGGTGCTGGATTTCGGCGGTCAGTACAACCAGCTGATTGCCCGCAGGGTGCGGGAACAGCATGTGTACGCCGAAATCCGGCCGTATGACCGGGCAACGCTTCCGGAAATCCGGGAAGCAGGATACCGTGGCATCATTTTTACGGGCGGGCCGAACAGTGTTTACGACCCGCAGTCGCCGCATTACGATCCGCAGATTCTGTCTCTGGGGGTCCCGATTCTCGGGATCTGCTATGGCGCGCAGTTGATGACAGTTATGGCGGGCGGAGAGGTCGGATCGGCCGAAAACTCCAGCGAATACGGAAAAACGCTCCTTCATGTGAAGGAGCATCCGCTGTTTTTGGGCGTACCGGAAGAAAGTATCTGCTGGATGAGCCATACGGACCGGATTCAAGTGATTCCGGAAGGCTTTCAGCTTTTGGCGTGGACGGACAAATGCCCCTGCGCCGCGATGGGCGAGGATCAGCGGAAACTCTACGGCGTGCAGTTCCATCCGGAAGTAACGCACACCGAGTATGGAAAGCAGATCCTGAAGAACTTCCTTTTCTCCGTCTGCGGCTGCAGCGGAGACTGGGATGCTTTGGACTACGCAGACTGCGCGATCGCAAAATATCGGGCGGAATACACAGATAAAAAGGTACTTTTGGCGCTCTCAGGCGGTGTGGATTCGTCAGTTGCAGCCCTGCTTCTTCATAAGGCAATCGGGCAGAACCTGACCTGCGTCTTTGTCGATCACGGGCTTCTTCGAAAAGGGGAGGGTGATTTCGTTGAAAAGACTTTCCGCCACGAATTCGGCGTGAACCTGATCCGCGTCAACGCAGGTGACCGCTTCCTCGAAAAGCTTGCGGGCGTGCGCGAACCGGAAGAAAAGCGGAAGATCATCGGCGCGGAATTCATTCATGTCTTTGAAGAAGAAGCACGGAAAATCGGTCATGTGCACGCGCTTGCGCAGGGAACGATTTACCCGGACGTGATCGAGAGCGGAAAAGGCGCGTCAGCCGTAATTAAGAGCCATCACAATGTCGGCGGACTGCCGGATGTGATCTCCTTTGACGAGCTGATTGAGCCTTTGCGGGACTTCTTCAAGGATGAGGTCCGCGCGATCGGAACGATGCTGGGCCTTCCGAAGGAGCTTGTTTTTCGCCAGCCATTCCCCGGTCCGGGCTTAGGTGTGCGGATCGTCGGCGAAATTACCCGGGAAAAGATTCGGATGGTGCAGGAAGCAGACGCGATCTTCCGGGAGGAGATTGATTCCGCAGGGCTTTCGAAAAAGCCGGACCAGTATTTTGCCGCGCTGACGGACACGAGAAGTGTGGGCGTGATGGGCGACGCCAGGACCTATGGATATATTGCGATGCTTCGGGCGGTTTCGACGGATGACTTTATGACGGCGGAATGGAGCAGGCTTCCATATGAGGTTCTGGAGCGCGCAAGCAGCCGGATCACGAATGAAGTTTCCGGCATTTCGCGGGTAGTGTACGATATTTCTTCCAAACCGCCGGCGACGGTGGAACTGGAGTGAATATGTCATGTCGAGCGAAGGCCGCAGGCCGAAGTCGAGACATCCCATACGGGTATCGACAAAGTGATGAGATCTCTCGACTGCGCTCGGGATGACAGACCCTCCACTCGGATGGCAGATCATCTGTTCAGGCTGACACAGAATATAAGGAGAATCTTTCCATGACAAAATATATTTTCGTTACCGGAGGCGTGGTTTCCGGACTCGGAAAAGGCATTACGGCAGCATCTCTCGGGCGGCTTCTGAAGGCGCGCGGTTTGAAGGTCGCTTCCCAGAAGCTTGACCCCTATATCAACGTGGATCCGGGCACGATGAGCCCTTATCAGCACGGAGAAGTCTATGTGACAGAGGACGGCGTGGAGACGGACCTTGATCTCGGACATTATGAGCGCTTTATCGATGAGGACCTGAATAAGTACTCCAACCTGACGACAGGAAAGGTTTACTGGAATGTTCTGAACAAGGAGCGCCGCGGCGAATACCTCGGCTCGACCGTGCAGGTAATCCCGCATATCACGAATGAAATCAAGGAATTTGTTTACAGTGTCGGAAAGAAGACGAACGCGGACGTCGTGATTACTGAGATCGGCGGTACGATCGGCGATATTGAGTCGCAGCCCTTTATCGAGGCGGTGCGCCAGATTTCACTGGAGATCGGGCGGGAAAACAGCCTTTTTATTCATGTGACTTTGGTACCCTATCTGCATGGTTCGGAAGAACACAAATCCAAACCCACCCAGCACTCGGTCAAGGAGCTTCTGGGCATGGGCATCAATCCGAACATTATCGTCCTCCGCTGCGACCGGCCGCTGGAGGAATCCATTTTCCAGAAGATCGCGCTGTTCTGCAATGTCAAGCCGGACTGCGTCATCGAAAACATCACGCTTCCGAACCTTTATGAGGCTCCGCTGATGCTCGAGAAGAGCCATTTCTCGGAGGTCGTGTGCCGGGAGCTCGGGATTGAAGCGCCGGAACCGGACCTTAATGAGTGGCAGGAAATGGTGGACCGCATCAACGGCGCCCGGACGCACTGTGTCGAAATCGGGCTGGTCGGCAAATATGTCGGCCTTCATGACGCCTATCTTTCGGTTGCGGAAGCGCTGCACCATGCCGGCTTCTATCACAACGTCCACATCAATATCCACTGGATCGATTCTGAAGAAATCCGCGAGGACAATGTCGCAGAGATACTTTCCGGCCTGCACGGAATCATTGTTCCGGGCGGCTTCGGATCGCGCGGCATCGAGGGCATGATCCTTGCGGCAAACTACGCGAGAGAGTATGAAATTCCGTACTTCGGCATCTGCCTCGGCATGCAGATTGCAGTGATTGAATTTGCCCGGAATGTCGCCGGAATCACTGACGCGAACTCGGGGGAATTCAACGAACAGTGCAGAAACAAGGTGATCGATTTCATGCCCGGACAGAGTGATCTCATAGACAAGGGCGGTACGCTCCGTCTCGGGGCCTATCCCTGCGTCATCCAGCCCGGTACGACGATGGAGCGCTGCTACGGACAGCCGGAGATCAGCGAACGCCACCGCCACCGCTATGAATTCAACAACGATTACCGGGAGAAGCTTGCGGAATGCGGACTCCGCTTAAGCGGAATCTCGCCGGACGACAAACTGGTCGAGACGGTGGAACTGACGGAACAGGCCTTCTTTGTCGGCGTCCAGTATCATCCGGAATTCAAGAGCCGCCCCAACAAACCGCATCCTTTGTTCAAGGGCTTTGTCGGTGCGGCAGTGGAAAAGTCAAAGGGCTGACCGGATGAGTATCCATGAGGAATGCGGTGTCTTTGCCGTCATGGCCGGGAGCCCGGTCAACACCGCAGCCATCTGTGTTCACGGCCTGTATGCTTTACAGCACAGAGGCCAGGAAAGCTGCGGAATCGTTGTCAATGACGACGGTCTGTTCGTGTCGCACAAGGACCTGGGCCTCGTAAGCGAAGTGTTCCAGAAGGACAGCCTGTCAGCCTTTCCGAAATCCACGATGGCCATTGCGCATACGCGGTATGGGACGACGGGCGGGACAAACCGCAATAACTGCCAGCCGATCGAGGTGAACCATCAGAAAGGCCGGATGGCGATTGCGCACAACGGCAATCTGTCGAACGCGGCGGAGCTTCGTTCTGCCCTGGAACTGAGCGGGGCGATTTTTCACACTTCAAGCGATACCGAAACCATCGCATATATCGTTACAAAGGAACGGCTGACAGCACCCTCGATTGAAGAGGCTGTAAGCCGGGCGATGTATATGCTGGAAGGGGCATATTCCCTGGTGCTGATGTCTCCGCAGAAGCTGATCTGCGCAAGAGACCCCTATGGCTTCCGGCCACTGTGTTTCGGAAAAACTGTGGACGGAATCTATGTCATTGCATCGGAAAGCTGTGCAATCCGGGCAGTCGGCGCGGAATTCATTCGGGATATTGAGCCGGGTGAAATCCTGATCTTCAGCAAGGAAGGCATCACCTCCCGCCGGGAACACTGCGGAGAAAAGCAGAAGAAAATCTGTGTCTTTGAGTATATCTATTTTGCCCGTCCGGACTCCGTCATCGACGGACGGTCGGTGCATCTTGCGCGCATCCGTGCCGGGGAAATCCTTGCCCGCACACATGATGCCGACGCAGATCTTGTGATCGGCGTCCCGGATTCCGGCCTGGATGCCGCGCTCGGGTACAGCCGGGCTTCGGGGATCCCGTACGGAATCGGCCTGATCAAAAATAAATATATCGGCAGGACTTTTATTGCGCCGGAAGACAGGCTGGATCAGGTGACAATCAAACTTTCCGCTGTAGAGGAAGTGGTAAAAGGCAGGCGCATTGTCCTGATAGATGATTCGATCGTCCGCGGAACAACAAGCGGGCGGATTGTTTCGCTGCTTCGGAAGGCAGGCGCGGAGGAAATCCATATGCGGGTTTCGGCTCCGCGTTTCCTGTACCCCTGCTTTTACGGCACAGACATTGATTCGCGGGAAAACCTGATCGCCTGCCATCATACGGTTCCGGAGATTGCGGAAATCATCGGGGCAGACTCTCTTGGTTTTCTGCCTGTTGAAAGTCTCGGGGAACTCGTCGGGAATCCGGATTACTGCAGCGCGTGCTTTGACGGATGCTATCCGACGCATATCCCGGCAGACACAAGAAAAAACCGGTTTGAACAGCGGCTGTCCGAACAGAAAGAATGAGTATACACGATGAATCAGAAACCGGACCGGAAAATCATACTGGAAGACGGGCAGGAGTACACCGGCCTGTCTTTCGGCGCTGTGGAAGAGAAAATCCTTGAAATTGTCTTCAACACCTCGATGGTCGGATACCAGGAGATTCTGTCCGACCCTTCCTATACCGACCAGGCGGTCGTCATGACTTATCCGCTGATCGGAAATTACGGGATGGCGGCAGACGACTATGAGACGGAAAGGCCCACGATCGGTGCATTGATTGTGCGTGAATATAACGATGAGCCTTCCAATTTCCGTGCCGAAAAGACGCTCGGAGAAGTCATGAAAACGTACGGAATCGCCGGGATTTCCGGCGTGGATACGCGGAAACTGAACCGCTCAATCCGGGATTACGGATCCAGGCTGGCGCTTCTCACATCCATTGATACGCCGCTTTCGGAGGGGCTCAAAAGAATCCGCGCCTATACGCCGCCGAAGGACGCTGTCTCGCGGGTCAGCTGCAAATCTCCCCGGACCGCCGGCGCGGAAGACGCGAAATACCATGTCGCGGCAATCGACTGCGGTATGAAGGAGAATATTGTGCGTTCCCTTGTGCGGCGGGGCTGCCGGGTTACGATTGTGCCATGGAACACTTCCGCGGAGTTTATCACAGCTCTTCACCCGGACGGGGTCTTTATCTCGAACGGGCCCGGCGATCCGACGGATGTTCCGGAGACGATCGAGACGATCCGATCGCTCCTTGGGCGCTTTCCGGTCTTCGGCATCTGCCTCGGACATCAGATCATTTCCCTTGCCTACGGTGCGAGGACCTACAAGCTGAAATTCGGCCACCGGGGCGGAAACCATCCGGTCAAAGACCTTGAGACCGGCAGGATCGAGATCACATCCCAGAACCATTCCTACGCGGTTGATGAGGAGAGTCTTCTAGACACGTCGCTTCTGGTTACGCACCGAAACCTGCTGGATCAGACCGTGGAGGGCGTTTCCTGCGAGAAGGACCGGGTTTTCTCGGTACAGTATCATCCGGAGAGTGCGCCCGGACCGCAGGACAGCGCGCATCTGTTTGACCGTTTCATTCAGTTGATGGAGGAACACCATGCCGAAAAGACCGGAGCTTAAAAGAATACTCGTGATCGGCTCCGGCCCCATCGTGATCGGGCAGGCGGCCGAATTTGACTACGCCGGAACGCAGGCCTGTCTTGCCTTAAAGGAGGAGGGCTGCGAGGTTATTCTCTGCAATTCGAACCCGGCGACGATTATGACCGACACCTCTGTGGCCGATAAGGTTTATATGGAGCCGCTGACGCTCGAGTACATCGCACGGATTATCCGCTACGAGCGGCCGGACGCAATTCTGCCGGGCATTGGCGGCCAGACGGGCCTGAACCTCGCAATTCAGCTCGAGAAAAAGGGCGTTCTCCGCGAGTGCCGCGTCGAGCTTTTGGGGACGAAGAGCAGCTCGATCGAGCAGGCGGAAGACCGGGAACTGTTCAAGAAACTCTGTGAATCCCTCGGGGAACCGACACTTCCCTCCGATACGGCGATGTCCATCGAGGAAGGCCTTGTGATCGCGGAAAAGATCGGCTATCCTGTCGTGCTGCGGCCGGCTTTCACCCTCGGCGGAACCGGCGGCGGTTTTGCAGACAATGCGGAAGAATTCGTTCCGCTGATGAAAAATGCGCTTGAGCTTTCGCCGGTCCATGAGGTGCTCGTTGAGAAGAGCGTCAAGGGCTTCAAGGAGATCGAATACGAGGTCATCCGAGACAAAAACGATACGGCGATCACGGTCTGCAACATGGAGAACCTGGACCCCGTAGGCATCCATACCGGCGATTCCATTGTCGTCTGCCCTTCGCAGACGCTCACAAACAAAGAATACCACATGCTTCGGGACAGTGCACTCCGGATTATCCGTGCGCTTCAGATCGAGGGCGGCTGCAATGTCCAGTTTGCGCTTGACCCGAAGTCTTTCCAGTATTACCTGATCGAAGTCAATCCGCGCGTTTCGCGCTCTTCGGCGCTTGCCAGTAAGGCAAGCGGCTATCCGATCGCCCGCGTCTCTGCCAAGATCGGCATCGGCATGACGCTCGATGAAATCCATCTTGCGAACACGCCTGCTTCCTTCGAACCGGCCCTCGACTATGTTGTTTCGAAGCTTCCGCGCTTCCCCTTTGACAAGTTTGCGGACGCCAATAATTCGCTGTCTACCCAGATGAAGGCGACCGGCGAAGTCATGAGCGTCGGCAGAACCTTTGAAGAAAGCCTCCTGAAGGGCATCCGTTCGCTGGAAACCGGGGCTTATCATATCCGTCTGAATAAGTTCGACGGGATGGAGACAGAAGAACTTCTCCGCTACATCAGGATCGGAACGGATGACCGGATCTACGCAGTTTCGGAGCTTCTCAGGCGCGGAACCGACGTACAGCGTATTGCAGACGCGACCGGAATTGATCTCTTTTTCATCCGGAAGATCCGGAACATCGTGGAGATGGAAACAGCGCTTCAGGCGCACCCGGATGACCTTGATACCCTGCGCGAAGCCAAGCGGCTGGGCTTCTCGGACCGGGAGATTGCGTCTCTCTGGAAGCGGGAAGAGACGGACATTTTCCGCATCCGGGAACAGGCCGGCATCATGCCGGTCTACAAGATGATTGACACCTGCGCCTCCGAGTTTGAAAGCTACGTTCCGTATTTTTACTCGACCTATGAGGAAGAGAATGAGTCGGTCGTGTCGGACCGGCGGAAGATTATTGTCCTCGGCGCCGGGCCGATCCGGATCGGACAGGGCGTGGAATTTGATTATTCCACGGTGCACGCGGTCCAGACAATCCAAAAGGCCGGCTACGAGGCCATCATCATCAATAACAACCCCGAAACCGTTTCGACGGACTATACCTGCTCGGACAAGCTGTATTTTGAACCCCTCTGCCCGGAGGATGTGATGAACATCATCCGGCTGGAGAAACCGGAGGGCGTGATCGCGACTTTGGGCGGCCAGACGGCGATCAACCTGGCGGCGCCGCTTGCAGAGCGCGGCGTCAAACTGATCGGGACCGGCTCAGATTCGATCGAGCGTGCGGAAAACCGTGATTCCTTTGAAAAACTTCTGCTGTCCCTGAATATCCCGCAGCCGAAAGGCCGGGCAGTGACGAGCATTGAGGAAGGCTTTGCAGCAGCACATGAGATCGGCTATCCGGTTCTCGTTCGGCCGAGCTTCGTTCTGGGCGGTCGCGCGATGCAGATCGTTGCGAAGGAAGACTCGCTCCGGGAATACCTGCAGACGGCGGCCGAAGTGGATGCAGACAAGCCTGTCCTTGTCGACAAATACATCCGCGGCAAGGAAGTCGAAGTGGATGCAGTCTGCGACGGGCGGCACGTGTTTGTGCCGGGCATTATGGAACTTGTGGAACGGACCGGCGTGCATTCGGGCGATTCCATCAGCGTTTACCCGGCCTACAGCCTTTCGGAGAAAGTGAAAAATACAATTCTCGATTATACGGATAAGCTCGGACCCGGGATCGGAATCATCGGACTGTTCAACATTCAGTTCATTGTCGACCGCTCCGAAAAAGTCTACATCATCGAAGTAAATCCGCGCTCCTCGCGCACGGTTCCCTTCCTGTCCAAGGCAACCGGCTACAGCCTCGCAGACATCGGAACGCTCGCGATCCTCGGCGTGACACTGCAGGAGCAGGGCCTGTTCCACCGTTATCCGCAGGAGAAAACGCGCTGTTATGTCAAGGTTCCGGCTTTCTCCTTCTCAAAGCTTCGCGGGATGGACGCCTATCTCTCGCCCGAGATGAAATCGACCGGAGAAGTGATCGGCTACGACGAGAAGCTTCACCGTGCGGCCTATAAGGCCATGCTCGCGGCCGGACTGACGCTCAAAAACTACGGGACCGTTTTGGTGAGCGTCGCAGACGAGGACAAGGAGGAAACGGTTCCCCTGGTGCGGCGCTTCTATGAAATGGGCTTCAACATCGAGGCGACGACGCTCACGGGAGAAGTACTGAATTCCCGCGGAATCCGCACGAAAATCCTCGGAAAACCGACCGAGGGCAGTACCGAGGTGCTGGATTCACTCCGCGCCGGATATGTGAGCTATGTCATCAACACCCGGGCGATCCTGTCCGGCATCCATTACGGCGACGGTGTCATGATCCGCCGCGCCGCGCAGGAAAACAATATCACGACGCTGACTTCCCTTGATACGGTCCGGATGCTTCTGGATGTTTTAGAGGAAGTGACACTGGGTGTTTCCGTGATCAACGCAGAATAAAAGGAGACAGAAAAGATGCACTTTACGAAAATGCAGGGCCTGGGAAACGATTATCTTTATGTCTATGGAGAAGTTCCGGAGAACGTCGCCGAACTGTCGCAGAAGCTCTCGGAGCGGCATTTCGGGGCGGGGTCCGACGGGATGATTTACATATCGCCGTCCAAAACGGCGGATTTCCGGATGCGCATTTTCAATGCCGACGGCAGTGAAGCGAAGATGTGCGGGAATGGAATCCGCTGTGTCGGAAAATACGTGTACGATAAAGGCTATACGGACCGGAAAGTACTCCGGATTGAGACGCTTTCCGGCATCCGGACACTGCATCTCACGGCCCGCTCGGGAAAAGTGAAGGCAGTGACCGTTGAAATGGGGCGGGCAGAAGCCGGGGAAGAGCAGGAGATTACAGTCGGCGGAGTTCTCGTGACGGGTATTCCGGTATCGGTTGGAAATCCGCACTTTGTGATCTTTACGGATGATTCGGGAAGGCTTCTTCCGGAGCGCGAGGGACCGCTGATCGAAAAGCATGAAGCGTTTCCGGGCGGCATCAATGTTGAATTTGCTCGGATCACGGGAGAGAACCAGATCAGGATGCGGGTCTGGGAGCGCGGAAGCGGGATTACTATGGCCTGCGGAACCGGCGCCTGCGCTTCGGCGGCGGCAGCCGTGAAGAAAGGCTTCTGCCGGCCGGATACGCCGATCCTGGTGGAACTGGATGGCGGAACACTTGAAATCACCGTCCAGAGCAGCGGCGAAGTGCTGATGACAGGTCCGGCGGAATTCGTTTATGAGGGGGAGGCAGCGCTGTGATGAAACCGAACATGCATTATGCGGACCTGAAGGATTCTTATCTGTTTTTCCGAATTGCGCAGAAGACGAAGGCGTATCTTGCGGAGCATCCCGGCGCGCATCTGTACCGACTGGGGATCGGGGACGTTTCCCTGCCGCTCTGTGACGCCGTCATCAAAGCGCTCCATGAGGCCGTCGACGATCAGGCGAACCCGGAGCATTTTCACGGTTATATGCCCGAATGCGGCGCGCCTTTTCTGCGGGAGATCATTGCGGAACATTACCGCAGGCGAGGGGTCCTGCTTTCGGATGACGAGGTCTTTGTGTCAAGCGGCGCAAGCGACGAATTGGGGGACATCCTGGATCTTTTTGATCGGGAATCGAGTGCCCTTGTGATCGAGCCCGCCTATCCTGCCTACGTCGATGCGAACGTCATCGCAGGGCGGAAGATCCTGCACCTGCCTTCGGGCGAACAGAACGGTTTCCTGCCGGAGCCTTCCGACGATGCGCGGGCGGACATCCTCTATATCTGCTCGCCGAATAACCCGACAGGTGCCGTATTCAGCCGCAGCCTTCTCCGGCGCTGGGTGGATTTTGCGAACGAAAACGGTTCGGTGATTCTGTTCGACGCGGCGTACGAAGCCTTTATTGAAGACCCCGCGCTGCCGCGGAGTATTTTTGAAATCGAAGGGGCAAAGACCTGTGCAATCGAGATCTGCTCCCTCTCCAAAACAGCCGGTTTTACCGGGACACGGCTCGGCTACACGGTGATTCCAACGGCGCTTGTACGGAACGGCATGAGTCTTCACGATATGTGGGTCCGGAACCGGACGACCAAGACCAATGGTGTCTCCTACATCATCCAGAAAGGCGGCGCAGCAGTCTTCACGCCGGAAGGCCAGCAGGAGATCATGGAAAACATCCGCGTCTATAAGGAAAACGCACGGGTCCTCATGGAGGCACTTCAGCGCCTCGGCATCTGGTACTGCGGCGGTAAAAACGCCCCCTACGTTTGGCTGAAATGTCCGGATCAGATGGGGAGCTGGGAATTCTTTGACCTGCTTCTCAACGAAATCCAGGTCGTCGGAACCCCCGGCGAGGGCTTCGGCGCCTGCGGCGAAGGGTATTTCCGCTTCTCATCATTTGGGAGTGTGGAGGATACCAGGGAGGCTGCAGCGAGGATTGTGAAGCCTCTGGGGTGAAGACTGACAAAAATATCAGTACTGCGAACAATATTTTTGGAAAACATTCATTCTTGCAAACCGTAGGAAAAAAGCTATAATTAGGGGTGCTGATAATCAGAACATGAATGGAAGCCCAGGACTGCGGAAGGGACACAGCCCCTCCGCTTTTTTATGACCCGGGTTTGGAAAGAAGGTTGTTTCGCACTATGCGGATTCTTTTGGCAGTGGCCTTTGCTCTTTTTGCAGGGCTGATGATGACTCGTGTATTTAAATATCTTCACCTGAATTTCCCCGACGTGACGGCTTTCCTGATAGCCGGCGTACTGGTAGGACCGTATGTCCTGGGGGCGACATCGGTTCCGGGACTTGGCTTTGACAGCAGTGAAGATCTGGAAAAAGTATCGGTGCTGTCCAAGGCTGCACTGGGCTTCATTGCGTTCGACATCGGAAATGAATTCCGGCTTGCGCAGCTGAAGAAAACAGGAAAGACAGCCACGGTGATCGGCATTGCCCAGGCTTTTTTCGCGACAATCGTGACGGATATCGCTCTGATTGCCCTGCATTTTATCCTCGGGCCGGAAATCCTTCCCCTGCCTGTGGCGATCACACTCGGCGCAATTGCCTCTGCTACGGCGCCGGCTGCGACACTGATGGTCGTTCGTCAGTATAAAGCCAAAGGTGAAGTTACGGATCTTCTGCTGCCGATCGTCGCGCTGGATGACGCGGTCGGCCTCGTGATCTTTGCAGTCAGCTTCGGAATCGCTCAGGCGATCAACGGCGGCACTGTCAACATCATCACCGTTGCAGTGAATCCGCTTCTGGAAATCATCTGTTCCCTGTCGCTTGGTGCATTCATGGGATGGCTTCTGACCGTGCTGGAGAAAATCTTCTTCTCCAACTCGAACCGGCTTTCCCTGACGATTGCCTTTGTGATCATGACGATTGCCATTTCTTCTGTGAAGATTCCTTTTGCATCAGGCCTGAACATCGGCTTCTCATCGCTTCTGGTATGCATGATGCTTGGGACAATGTTCTGCAACCTGAGCGAATATTCCGTGGATATCATGAACCGGTCGTCCAAATGGACGGTGCCGCTTTATGCTGTCTTTTTTGTACTCTCCGGTGCGGAACTGGACCTCGGTGTATTCCGCTATCCGCTGATCATACTGGTCGGTGTGGTATATATCCTGGCCCGCTGTCTGGGCAAGTATTTTGGAGCAAGGTTTTCCGCAAAGCTGACGCACTGCAGTGAAACAGTCAGAAAATACCTTGGCATCACGTTGTTCCCGCAGGCTGGCGTGGCCCTGGGCATGGTTGTTTCCGCTCAGGCACTTGGGCCGGAAATGGGCGGTACTATCCGGAATATCATTCTCTTCAGTGTGCTGATCTATGAACTCGTCGGTCCGCTGCTGACGAGAATGTCACTGAAGAAAGCCGGTGAGATCGTTTCAGGCCGAAGCGATCAGAAAAACCGCGAGCGTTTTGAGAAAAAACCTGCGAAAGCGAAAGCAACATAACACCTCCTGTTTACATCTCCCCCGATATCCGCTATAATGTTATCATCACAACTATCCGGGGGAATTACCATGGAAAGAAATCACGAAGTAACAACTGTCCAGAAGCTCCTGGACGAGAACGGAAATCTGCGGGAGCCCGGCTGGTCGCGCCGGATGGTGCAGCAGTATAAGCGCCGCATGGTCAAGGCGCCGGCTTTCCGCATCAAGGAATGGGATTACTATCTGGTGCTCGGCCGTGATTTCGGCGCCGCCTTTACCATTTCTGATGACGGCTATATCGGTTTGCAGTCGGTTTCGCTTTTGGAGTTCGGGGAGAAACCAAAGGAGCATACGGAGACAGTCCTGAAACCCTTCACTTTGGGAAAGCTGAAGCTTCCTCAGAATTCCGGCCCGGGCGTTACAAAATTCGAGGACAAGCGGCTCCGGATGCGTTTTGAAGCAGAAGAAGGGAAGCGGAGAATCACCTGCGAGTTTAAGAACTTTCAGAATGAGAAAACACTGACCTGCGATATCGAGCTGCAGCAGCCGGACATGGATACGATGGTCATCGCGACGCCCTGGGACAAAAAGCACGCTTTCTACTACAACCAGAAGATCAACTGCATGCGGGCTTCGGGCTGGATTGAATTTGACGGAAAGCGCTTCGAATTCGACCCTGCAACGGACTTCGGAACGCTGGACTGGGGGCGCGGCGTCTGGACCTACGACAACACCTGGTACTGGGGTTCAGGGAATGCGGACCTTGACGGAAACAGTTTCGGCTTCAATATCGGCTATGGCTTCGGTAATACGAAGGCTGCCTCGGAAAATATCCTTTTCTACAACGGAAAGGCGCACAAACTCGACGACGTGACCTTCCACATCCCTGAAAGCGGCTATACGGATCCATGGAAATTCAGCTCCTCGGACGGGCGCTTCGAGATGGATTTCGTACCAATCCTGGACCGCGCGGCCTGCCTCGATTTCAAAGTGATCGTTTCCGACCAGCATCAGGTTTTTGGCCGGATGAGCGGAACGGCAGTGCTTGACGACGGGACGAAGATCGAGATCAAGGATGTTTTGTGCTTTGCGGAGAAAGTGCATAATAAGTATTAAGCGAAAGACAACAGGAAAGACGGGACAAGCCGCGGCTTGTCCCGTCTTTCCTGTTGTCGGCGTAAGCAGATTCGCTCAGTCCTCCTCCTCGAGAAGCCAGTCCACTGACACACCTAATATTTTCGCAAGCTTCTTCAGCTCATAATCTGTCACAAATCTTGTACCGATCTCTATGCGGCTGACGCTGTCGCGCTCAATCACAATCCCCTCTGTCTGCAGTTTCGCAGCAAGATCCTGCTGGGTCAGGCTTTTTGCAAGACGCGCGGTACGAACCCGCTGCCCGCAAAGGTTGTTCCGGCCATTATATGTGTATATTTTCATGCGGCATACCCCATCTCTGTTTTTCTTAACATTAACACAATTCGTATTTGACCATGTGCTAAAGGCAAGAATGTGAAATGTGTTAAAAATCAGCATGCATCTCTTGTCAATTCCGGAAATCCGTTATAAAATGTGTTAAAGATCAGAAACTCTGAAGGATTTATCCTTCTCCAAGGGATATTTATGCCCGAGATGTGTTAAAGATCAGAAATTACATAAGAAACAGATCTGATTGACGCAGATGTGACGGAGAGATTGAATGGCAAAACAGATCAAATCGCGGGAACGTGTAGCTGAACACGGAGAAGTATTTACCGCTGAACGAGAGGTCAATGCAATGCTCGACCTCGTAAAGAATGAGACAGAGCGTATCGAAAGCCGCTTCCTGGAACCTGCCTGTGGCAACGGCAATTTTCTTGCGGAAATTCTGCGGAGGAAACTTGCGGTTGTAAAGAAAAAGTACGGGAAGAGCAAAGCGGAATATGAGAAATATTCTGTGCTTGCGGTGTCCAGTGTCTATGGAGTGGATCTTCTGGACGACAATGTGCGGGAATGTCAGGACCGGCTGTATGAAATCTGGCAAGGTGAATACGCAGCGGTCTGCAAAGACGCTGTTATGCCGGATTGTGAAGAGGCGGTCCGCTTCATTCTGAAACACAACATTCTCTGCGGAAATGCTCTGACCATGATGCGTGTCGATCCGGAAGGAAACGACACGGACCAGCCGATTATCTTTGCACAGTGGGATCTGATGACCGGGGACCTGATGAAGCGGCGCGATTACCGGCTGGATGAGCTGATGCGCGGCCACAACGAACAGATGGACCTACAGATGTATCTGGGCGGCTGGGAATACGACGAAGAGACCCACGCATGGATTCCCGCCCCGATACAGGAATTTGAACCGATCAACTACTGGGAGGTACAGAATGGAATCAATTTATGAGAGGCTCTATAAACCGGATGTGCTTTCCTGCCTCGCCGATCTGTCGAACGACGAGGTTTTTACTCCGCCGGACATCGCAAACAAAATGCTGGACCTGCTGCCGCAAGAGCTCTTCCGGAACAAGGAGACGAAGATCCTCGATCCGGCCTGCAAGAGCGGTGTTATTCTGCGGGAAGCCGCAAAAAGATTCATAGCCAGAGAGCGGGATCAGTTCGATTCCCTGCAGGAATGCATCGACTGGGTGTTCCATAACCAGATTTACGGGATTGCGATTACGGAACTGACATCACTGCTGTCAAGAAGGAGTGTCTACTGCAGCAAATATCCGAATGGACCGTTTTCGATAACGAAGTTTGAACAGGATGATGTGCAGGGGAATATCATTTTTCATAGGATCCAGCATACATGGACTGGTGTAGGAGATGATAAGAAATGTAAATGGTGTGGAGCCAGCGCAAAAGAATATGAACGCCCTTCTGATATGGAACCGCATGCATATGAATTTATTCATGCCATAAAGCCAGAGGAGATTTGGAATATGAAGTTTGATGTTATAGTAAGCAATCCCCCTTATCAAATGTCTGATGGAGGTGGAAACGGAGCCAGCGCTAAACCAATATATCAACTATTTGTTGATTGTGCGATCAGACTTAATCCTCGCTTTATTACAATGATCACACCTTCTCGTTGGTTCACCGGAGGAAAAGGATTGGATGACTTTCGAGAAAAAATGCTGCACGATAATCGTATTCGTGTGATTCATGATTTTCCAGATGCCGGAGATTGTTTTAAAGGAGTGCAGATTAAAGGCGGAGTTTCATATTTTTTGTGGGATCGAGATAATGAGGGTGATTGTTCAGTATTTTCACATGATGGTGAAAATGTTTCTGGACCAGTTGTTCGTCCGTTACTTGAAGGTGGATGTGATACATTTATACGATATAACGAAGCTGTAGAAATATTACATAAAGTTCAATGTTTTCATGAATCGTCAATGTCTGACTTTGTAAGTGCAAGAATGCCATTCGGATTACCAAATACATTTAAGGGTAATAAGGAAAAGCTTACGGAATCTGACTTGATGGTATATGTCAGTGGAAACGACAGAACTGTTCGTGGAACAACAGCGTTTGTTCCGAAATCACAAATCGTTAAAGGAAAAGAAATGATTCCTTGGCACAAAGTATATATTGGAAAAGCAGGGAGTGGAAGTGATTCTTTTCCACACCCAATTTTACCAACTCCATTTTATGGAGCACCAAACACAGTCTGCAATGAAAGCTATCTAGTAATAGGACCATTGAAAAATGAGAATGAGTGTACTAATGTCATTTCATATATCGCAACTAAGTTTTTCAGATTTATGATACTTCTGAAAAAGAATACACAGAATGCTGCGAAAGGCGTGTATCAGCTTGTACCTGCTCAGGATTTCTCTAAACCATGGACAGATGAAGAACTATTTAAGAAATATGGACTATCTGAAGAAGAAATAAAATTTATAGATTCATTGATTCGCCCCATGGATTTATCAGGAGGTGATGCCGATGCCTGACATTTTCGACCAATATACGCACCAGCGGCCAGACATCAATCCAACTGTTTACGTCTACGAAGACACGAATCCGCTCTACAGAGGCTATCTGAAAGTCGGGTATACGGTGCGGCCTGTCATTGAGCGTGTGGAAGAGCAGTACCCGACTCTTCGTCCGGCGACCGGCGCTCCGTTTACCATTCTGCATTATGAGTCTGCCCTGTACAACGACGGCGGATCGTTTCGGGACGAAGAGGTTCATGCTGCCCTGAAAAGGCGCGGAATCCACCCTGCCCGGTCGAGAGACGGCAGAGAGACGGAATTCTACAAGTGCACGCTTGATGATGTGAAAGCGGCCATTATCGCAGTCAAAACCAGATCGGCGAACGAAGAAAACCGGACGCTGACATTTTCCATGCGTCCGGAACAGCAGGAAGCGGTTGAAAAGACTGCCACTTATTTTTTCAACGAAGCGCTGCACAATCCGACAAGAACCACCAAATTCCTCTGGAACTGCAAGATGCGCTTTGGAAAAACCTTTGCGGCATATCAGCTGGCAAAACGGATGCGCCTGTACCGTACGCTGGTACTGACGTTTAAGCCCGCGGTTGAAGATGCCTGGGAAGAAGACCTGATGCGCCACGTGGATTTCGAGGGCTGGCAGTTCTATTCCAGAAAGACGCAGGCTGAGAACGGAAAAACGCCGGAAGATCTTGACCAGCGGCGGCCAATCGTATGTTTCGGCTCATTTCAGGATTACCTTGGGACGAACGAATCCGGCGGAATCAAGGCAAAAAATGAATGGGTTCATACAATCAACTGGGATCTCGTGATCTTTGATGAGTACCATTTCGGGGCATGGCGGGAGAACGCGAAAAAACTGTTCCAGATGGAAGACGATGATTCCTATGATACGCTGGATATTGAAAAGTACAAGAAAGAAGAGGCAGATAACGCTTACAATGAGTCGTTCCTGCCGATTACTACAAAATACTATCTTTTCCTTTCGGGTACACCGTTCCGTGCGCTGAATAACGGTGAATTCATCGAGGACCAGATTTACAGCTGGACTTATTCGGACGAGCAGCGGGCGAAGGAAGAGTGGCCGAAACTGTCGCGTTTTCCGGGTTTTCGCGCGGCACCAGGTGCGGCAAATCCCTATGCCGCCCTGCCGCGGATGGTTCTGATGACCTACAAGATGCCGGATGAGATTCGGAATATCGCCTACAACAGCGATCTGAATGAGTTTGACCTGAACGAGTTCTTCAAGGCAAAGGTTGATGCGAGACAGCCGCTCAGAGAAGCGCGCTTTGTCCATGAGAACTCTGTCCAGAAATGGCTGAACCTGATTCGCGGCTCGTTCATGCCGACAACGCTGGATGAACTGCGGGTCGGAAACGGCGACAAGCCCGCGATGCCTTATGCGGATGCCCGTCTTCTGAACATCCTGACGCATACATTCTGGTTCCTTCCGAGCGTGGCGTCCTGCTATGCGATGGCGGAACTTCTGGCGCGTCCGGTCAATACATTCTATCATGACTATACAATCAATATCTGCGCCGGAACCGGAGCCGGGATCGGTCTTGCGGCGCTTGCGCCGGTGCGTGAATCGATGAGCCCGGCGCTTGCCACGAAGTCGATTACCCTTTCCTGCGGAAAACTCACGACCGGCGTTACGGTAAGACCCTGGACCGGCATTTTCATGCTGCGGAACCTGTCATCTCCGGAAACTTATTTCCAGGCGGCGTTCCGTGTGCAGTCGCCGTGGACAATGACGCGCGAAGACCAGTCGCAGGAAATCATGAAGCGGGAGTGCTACATCTTCGACTTTGCGATTGACCGTGCACTGCGCGAGATCGCGGACTACAGCTGCAATCTGGACGTGAATGAAACAAACCCCGAGAAGAAAGTGGCGGATTTCGTGAACTTCCTGCCGGTGCTTGCCTATGACGGCAGCTCCATGACTGCTGTGTCCGCTGCTGATATTCTGGACATGACGATGGCCGGAACTTCCGCAACGCTTCTTGCGCGAAGGTGGGAGTCGGCGCTTCTTGTCAACGTGGATAATGAAACGCTGCAGCGGATCCTGGACAGCGAAGAAGCATTGAAAGCGCTGGAAAATATCGAAGGTTTCCGTGCACTGAATAAGGATATCGAGACCATTATCAACCGCTCCAACGCTGTAAAGAAGCTGAAACAGAAAGGTGAGGCGCTGACGCCAAAGGAGAAGAAGGAGCTCTCGGAGGCAGAAAAAGAGTACAAGTCGAAGCGGAAGATGATTCAGGAGAAGCTGATCAAGTTCGCGGCCCGCATTCCGATCTTTATGTATTTGACAGACTTCCGCGAATACACACTGAAGGATGTCATTACGCAGTTCGAGCCGGCGCTGTTCCGTAAGGTGACGGGGCTGACGCTGAAGGATTTTGATCTGCTGGTGTCTCTCGGTGTATTCAATGATACGCTGATGAACGACGCCGTTTACCATTTTAAGCGTTATGAAGATGCCTCTCTGGAGTATACCGGAATCAACAGGCATTCCGGCGATGAGAGCGTCGGTCTTTTCAGCACGATTATCACAAGAGAAGAATATGAGCACATGGATGAGCTGCAGAATGCATCCATGGCGGCGAAGGCAAAGCGCGCGGAGGCAAGGGAAAACAGGGATTCCGGAAAAGTAATCCAGATGTCCGAGAAACCGTCTGAAACGCCGAAAAAGACACTTTACAGCGAAGTAAAGCCGGTTCCTGTTCCGATAGTCGCCGAGAAGAAACCGCCCGTAAAACCGCCTGTTTCTGCGCCTGAGGAGTCGGCTCGGACAATTCCGGTTGTCGATCCGTCTGTCATCAGACCCGGCGTCAAAGTACATCACAAAAGATTCGGCGTGGGTACCGTGATGAAGCGCTCCGAAAAGGATGCGGATGGGAAGTATTCCGTACAGGTTGAGTTCAAAAACGGCGGAGTGAAACTGTTCCAGGCACCGATGGTATTTGAGAATCGGTTTTTGACGCTGATATAGAGAGAAAAGACAGTTCGAAGACAAAAACAGTTGTTTTTTATGACGAGGTGTACCGACGATTCAAAATAACGCTTGACAAATTATCAATTGATATGTACACTATCAATTGATAGTATACACGTTGTTATGGGAGGTGATTGACATTTTTCTTAGTACTCAATCAAAAAAACGAGAAGTTATCGCCTTTCTGAAAGATTTAAAAGAGTTTCTGGAAAGAGAGGATTTTGATATAGATTCTGATTTTATATTGATAAAAAAGAAAAAGACTAATGATGAAGCGCATTCTACTCCGTATACCTTATTGGATTTAGATTACGATACGTGGGATGTGGTATCAAGGTTAAGGGAATTAACCATTGCAGAGTATTCAGAAACAAAAATAGATAAAGATGATTTTAACCCGCCATTATTATTTGTTTTTGGAAAAGATATTAACAGAAGGCTTGTGTACATAAAAGTTAAGATTAAAGGAGATCAGAACAGACACGTCTTGTGTGTGTCATTCCATTACGCAAAGGATCGGATGATATTTCCCTATGCGTAAATGGTTTTGAAAAGGAGGTAACAATGGAGGGCAGTTATCTGATTAGAAAGGTTCATATGGATTGTCCATTATGTGACAAGATACATGAAGTCGAAGAAAGGAAACGTTTAGCTACGATCACTCTAAAAGGGGAAAAAGTATCCTACGAAGAAAGATATTATTTCTGCCAAAATGCTGACGAAGATGAGAATGAGTTTGAAACTGGATCTATGACCAATGAAAACCTTCTGAATGCTCGAAATGCATATCGAATAAAGAAGGGACTTCTAACCTCTGATGAAATTGTTGCTATAAGAGAAAACTATGGACTCTCCCAGGTGGATCTTGCCAGGTTGCTTGGCTGGGGTGAAGCAACAATATCGAGATACGAGAGTAAAGCCATACAAGATGAAGCATATGACACAATGCTGCGCCTGATAAAAGATAATCCGCTGCAAGCGCTGGAGTTTTTAAAGAAAAATGCTGCGAAATTTTCAGGCATAAAGAGATATGAAGTCAGGGCTAAGATCATAGAGAAGCTTGACTCTTATGGAAAAGAATATTTGTCACGGCAGGCATTAGAGGGTGAATATGCCGGCTTGGAAGAACCATCGGATTCCAACGGCTTTGTAGTGCTGAATATCGATAAGATTGAGGCGGCCATTTCTTATATTGCCGATCAAGTATCTAATCTGTTCAAAGTTAAGTTAATGAAGATGCTCTGGTATGTAGATGCACGCTCTTATAAACTTTATGGACATGCAATAACCGGATTGGTCTATAGACATAATGAAATGGGAGCTTTGCCTGTCGGCCATTATCTCCTTATGAACCTTGAAAATTTAAATGTTCATGAAGAGGAGAGCTTCAATTATGACTCTATGTTGCATATATATCCTACTCAAGGGATGGATTATGGAGTACTTACGGATGAAGATAAAGAAGTAATAGATTCTGTAATACAACGATTCAAAAGTTATAAAGCTAAAGAAATAGTCGATTATATGCATGAAGAGCGGGCATATCGTGAAACGAAATCGGGTGAAATCATACCTTTTTCGTTAGCCAAATATGTAAGAGATTTTTGATATAGGAATTATTAGAAAAAGGAAGGTAAATCAATATGCCGTTCAAGAAATATTGTTATGATGGATCCCATTCATTTGAGATCTCGAAATCCTCTACGGATGAAACCAGTCTCTGCGTTGACCGCAAGGATGCGGAAGCGAAAATGCAGAAGAACAATGAACTGATCGACGAACTGCAGGAAAAACTGTATGCCGAGAAGAAAGAAGGCGTCATTTTCCTTTTCCAGGCAATGGATGCGGCCGGCAAAGACGGCACGATCCGCGCTGTTTTGTCCTGCCTCTCTCCGCACGGCGTACATGAAGCGGCTTTTAAGGCCCCGAGTTCCGACGAACTGGCGCATGACTTTTTGTGGCGTATCGCCAAAGAGGTCCCGGCCAAGGGCGAAATTGCCATCTTCAACCGTTCACATTACGAAGATGTTCTGATCGGAAAAGTCAAGGAATTGTACCGCTCACAGGCAAACGCCCGGCGAATCGATCTTGATAAGGTCATCAAGTACCGGTATGAGGATATCCGGAATTTTGAAGAGTACCTTTACAGAAACAATGTCCGTACTGTCAAGATTTTCCTGAACGTTTCCAAGGACGAACAGGCGAAGCGTTTCCTTTCCCGGATCGAAGAACCGGAAAAGAACTGGAAATTCAGCGGCGGGGACTATGAGGAGCGTGCGTACTGGGACGCCTATCAGGAAGCGTTTGAGAGCGCTATTAACGCGACTTCGACAAAGCATTGCCCGTGGTATGTCGTACCGGCTGACCACAAGTGGTATATGCGCTACGTGGTTTCCGAGATTATTCTGGCTACGCTGACTGAAATGGACCCGCGCTATCCGGAGGTGACGGCGGACAGGCTGGCTACTTTTGCGAAGTATAAAGAAGAACTGCTGAAGGAACTCCCGGCGGACTACGACCAGAAGCCGAAGAAGAAAAAGGACAAGAACAAATAAAGGTTACGAAAACAGAAAGGCCCACTGGCATTCAACCAGTGGGCCTTTCGTATCAATCATCTTAGAAGAATTTCTTCCCGCTCTGTCCGTTGTTCTGATCAGATTCAGGCGCCTGATTCTCGCCGTCGGGCATCTCACCATTTCCGGGCATTTGTCCATTCCCCGGCATCTGTCCGTTTCCGGGGCGCTGCCCCTGCTTCGGCATCTGGCTCCGGTCCGGCATTTCTCCGTCATCGGGCAGCTGCTCTGAATCCGGCCACTGGCCCTGATCCGGCAGCTGACTGCGATCAGGCAGTTCCTGCGGGTCGAAGCCGTCAAAATCCCCGACGCGGAAATCCTGGCCGGCGGATCTTTCCTGCACGGCTTTGTACTGTTTGTATTCGCGGAAGAGTTTGACGCCGACGATTGCGACAGCAGCGACCATCGCAACGGTAAATACGGTGGCGATACTCATTCCGATAATTGCTTTTTTCCATCCTCTGGAAAGTTTCTTTTTCTCTTCCATATTCGTTCTCCTTTTCGTGTTATCTATCGGGCCTTTTAGGGCCCGGTTTTTCTTTTTTACGACACGAGTGTACCAAGCGAACCTAAAATGGAGTTGAAAAGAAAATGTTCTTGTGAGATTTTTGAGTTTCAGCCGAATTACGGATGACTCACCTTATCCAGGATTTCTTCCGGTGAGTATAGTGTGATACCGAACTCCTGAAAGTCCTTCTTGTTTCTTGTAATGATGCCGGAACATTTATTGGACCTGGCACAGGTGGCAAGAAGACAATCTTCAAAATCCCTGGCTTTTAGAAGAAAAGCATCTGTAACATCAGTGTTTGTAACAGTCAGTACTTTTACAATATCGAGAATATGCCCCAAAGCTTTGTATGCTTCATCTGTACTACCAAGACCTTTACGGATCAGGCAGAAAATATCTGTTGCGGCTGAGGCCGAGATAAAACCATGAATATCCTTGCTTTCACACAGTTCCAACACTGCTTTTGAACAGGTATAGAAAGGCTGACGTTCTAAAAGAACATCCAGAATGATATTCGTATCAATCATCATCCGCATAGCGCGTCATCCTTTCTTCCCGGATCGAGTGCCGTCCGATATCCTCCGGGATCCGGCCTTTTAATATACCGGAGATAGAATCAACCGCAGTTACATTTGGATTAACAAGTTTCGCGACGGTTTTTCCATTTTTTGTAATCCAGATATCTTCAGTGAGGACTCTTTCCAGATAATGTCCCAGGTTCATTTTAAATTCTGTAGCTGTAACTTGAGTCATAAGTCATGCCTCCTTTCAGCAATATTTTAGTCGATTTATGTAAAAATGTCAAGTAAATCGAACGAAATAATCGAAAGCCGCATTAAATTTCGAACGATAAGAGCAATGAATAAAGAAAAAGAACAGGAGCCCTGGTTTTCAGGGCTCCACTTTCGTATATACGGTTCCGTTTCCGGTCCAGTTTCGGTAGAAATGTTCTGCCTCGTCGGCCATCTCCTCGTAGATGTCGAGGCCGTGGCCGAAGCCGCTGTAGATCACGAGCTTGCAGTTCTTGAGGTTTTCGGCGGAGCGGACCATGAGGTCGGGGCGGGAGATGAAGTCCTCCGTGCCGCCGAGGATCAGGACCGGAGTTTCAATGGTTTTGAGAGCGGCGATCAGCGCTTCTTCGGAGCCGAGGGCTGCAAGCGGACGGCCGTACTGGATATTCTGGGAGACCGGGTCATTGTAGACCTTTTCATAGTCCGGCTCCGCGCGCCGCTTCTCGTTTGCTTCATGCTCTTTTTCACGGCGCAAGAGAAGTGCCGGGTCCGAAGTGGGCATCTGCATCGGCTTCGGCTGGACAAGTCCAAGCTCCAGCATTTTCTTGTAGGACATGGAGCCTTCTGCGAGGCTGTGCGGGCCTGGGACGACGGCGAAGAAGCATTCGACACGCCCCGGATAGTTCAGTACGACATGCCAGCCTGTGCCGGCTCCGTGGGAGGCACCCGAGTAGCAGAAGCGTTCGATGCCCATCTGATCCGCAAAGCAGATGACATCTTCTGCAAACTTGTCGTACCAGTGGTTCGGATAGTCTTCGGTGATGTGTTCCGAGCGTCCGAAACCGCGGTTTGTGAGAAGGTACACATGGAAGCCGCGGCGGGCCATTTCCTTTTCGAAAGAATTCTCGCCGTGCCCGACCTGGGTGCAGAGAAGATACCGGTCTCCGGAACCGTACTCCTCGTAGTAGATGGACTGGTGATCGTTGTTGATGAAAGTCGGCATAAATATCTCCTTAATAGCTCAGATCGGGTTCGTAAAACTCGAAAATCATTCCGTCGTTGTAGCTCTCGCTGCTGCGGTCGTGGGCAGTCCAGCCGAAGAGGAGAATCCCCTTCTTCTGCAGACGGTCAATCTTTTTCGGGTGGGGGCCGATCCGGTAGGCGATGAAGTTCGGGCGCGCCATGTAGTTGAAGAAACAGTTTGCAAGAAGCCACGAAATCAGGCCAGGCTGTTCTTTCCGCATATCCTCATAACAGGAGGAAAGCTGGCCGCGGACGATATCCGGCGCGTTTTTCCGGAACCATGAGACGATGAAGGGATTGAAGCTCTCGATGCAGAAATCCTGGTCAAATGTCCGGAGGATCGCAAGGGTTTTCTCACAGAGTTCAACGTTCCGGGGGCCGGTTTTCAGTTCGACAATCAGCGGGCCGGCGCCTTTGATATTCGCTAAAACTTCCGTAAAGAGCGGAATCGTCTCATCGGTCCCGCATAGGTGCATTTTCCGAAGGTCTTCCCAGTCGTAGCTGTCCACGCGGCCTACGACGCCGGTTACCCGGTCGAGCGTATCGTCATGGAAGACAACCACCTTTCCGTCGCGGGAAAGCTGCACGTCGAGCTCGATTCCGTAGCCGCGTTCGGCTGCGCGCCGGAAGGCTGCGAGCGAGTTTTCGGGGACCAGGCGGTCCTTGGTGTGCAGTCCCCGGTGGGCGTAGTTCTTTCGGAAGAAGATTTTCTTTTTGTCCTCTGATAATATTGTCATTTTCGCCAAATCTCCTTGAATAATCCGGTTGAATATTGTATTATTATCATAACACTTTTATGGAAGCGCTGCAAGATGCGCGGAGGGATTTATGAAACTGAATTTTAAGAGAACCTTTTTCGTCGGCTTTGCTTTCCTGTCGATCTGCGCGTTCTGGCAGCTGTATGACGGGGTGGTTCCGCTGATCCTGACGAAAACATTCAAGCTTGATGAGACTTTCACCGGTGTGATTATGGCGGCCGACAACGTGCTGGCACTGTTCCTTCTGCCGTTCTTCGGCGGATTGTCGGACAAGGCCAATACCAAAATCGGCAAGCGCATGCCCTTCATCCTGTTCGGTACGGGCTGTGCGATCATCCTGATGAATATCCTGCCGCTTTTGGATAATTCCTATTCGGCGGCTGCCTCGCCTTTCAAGATGGTTTCTTTCATCATCGTGCTGGGCCTGCTCCTTGTCGCGATGGGCACTTACCGTTCACCCGCTGTCGCACTGATGCCGGATGTAACGCCGAAGCCGCTCCGCTCGAAAGCAAATGCAGTCATCAACCTGATGGGTACGGTCGGCGGCGCGATTTACCTCGGGCTTGCGGCGGTTCTGTATCCGACCTCTAAAACCAAACTTTTGGAGCATGTGAATTACCAGCCGATTTTCCTGATTGTTTCCGCGATCATGTTTGTCGCGGTCGGTCTGCTGTTCATTTTGATCAAGGAGAAGAAACTCGTTGCGGAAACACAGGCTTTGGAAGCAGAGCACCCGGAATGGAACCTCGCGGAAACGACCGAATCCGGCAAGGAAGTGCTTCCGAAGCCCGTCAAAAAGTCCCTCGGATTCCTCCTTGCGTCAATTGCACTCTGGTTTATCGCTTATAACGGCGTCTCCACCTGGTTTACGACCTATGTCGATCAGGTTATGGGCGAAGGCCTCGGCGGCGCTTCGACCTGCCTTCTGATCGGAACAGTCGGCGCTGCGATCATGTTCATCCCGATCGGTATTATCGCGAGCAAGATCGGCCGGAAGAAGATGATTATGATCGGTGTCGCATTGCTTTCGACCTGCTTCCTTCTTGCGACGATCATGACCTGGAATGCGCACAAGATCACGATTCCGATGTACATTCTCTTTGCGGTTGTCGGAGCGGCCTGGGCGGCGATCAACGTCAACTCCCTTCCGATGGTAGTTGAGATGTGCAAGGGATCCGATGTCGGCAAATTTACGGGCTTCTATTACACGGCGTCGATGGCAGCGCAGGTGGTGACTCCAATCGTCGCAGGCTTTTTGATGAAGCATATCAGCTACAGGATTCTTTTCCCGTATTCGATGATTTTTGCGGCGCTTGCTTTTGTGACGATGATCTTCGTGAAGCACGGCGATCAGAAGGCTGAGGCGAAGAAGGGTATTGAGGCGTTTGAGGATTTCGAAGACTGACGACCGATTTTCAGGCTATCCACTACATTTAGCGGTCTTCCCTGAGGAAGACCGCATTTTTTAGCGGTAAGTACTTGCACATTCGCAAAAAGGGTGCTATAGTATTGCTATCTATTTTTATTAAAGGGGGATTCTCCATTATGGCAGAAACAAAGAAGAAAACATACCAGACCGCGTCCGGTGAAAAGGGCTCTAAAAAGGACGTCGAGCAGGCTTATAAAAAAGCGGCTCCGACAGGGTCTGCGGCCGGTTTCCGTGTTGGCGCGATCCTTCTGTGGCTTGCGGCGATCGGATTTGAGCTGCTGGCAGTGCTTGTATTAAAGGGCATTGTTGATCTGAAGTTCATTCCGCAGATTGCCCAGCTGATTGCCTTCCTGGTACTGGATCTGATCTGTGTCATCATCGGCTCCCAGCTCTGGAAGCGTGCGAACCGGATTGATCCTGCGAGCAAGAAGAACAAGGTGAAATTCTGGCTCTGGAACAATATGGGCGTCATCGTTGCGGCCTTTGCGTTTATTCCTTTCATCATCATTGCGCTTACCGACAAGAATGCTGACAAGAAGACCAAGACCATCGCCGTAATCGCAGCAGCAGTTGCCCTTGCAATCGGCGCGCTGACGAGCATCGACTACAACCCGATCTCCGCTGAGGAGAAGGCTGCAGCCGCGGAAGAAGTCGGCGGCGACGTATTCTGGACTCCGTTCGGCCATGTCTATCATGCATATGACGACTGCCAGGCGCTGAACCACACCGATACCCTGACCTACAGCTCTGTCGAAGAAGCGATCGAACACAATCGTACCCGTATGTGCTCCTTCTGTGCAAAGAGAATGGGCGTCAGCGATGAAATCAAGACAGACAACAAAGAAGTGACTGAAGACGATCTTGTACCGGTACCGGCGGAATAATAGTTAAAAACACAAACGGCCTTCCGTGTATTTATGCGGAAAGGCCGTTTTGTCATAACGGAAAGGATGTTAAATATGGATGTGAAAAGTGTATTAACCCCGGAACTGATCGCGGAAATCGCGGAAAAAACCGGCCAGACCAAGACGGATACCAAGAAGGTGCTTCAGAAAGCCCTTCCGGATATGATTAAAAACTTCGAAGAGAAGACAGCTTCCGAAAAGGGCGTACAGGAACTGCAGGATGCGGTGGAAGCGGATAAGGTCCCGACAAGGGGAGGCCTTCTGAACGGCAATCTGCTTTCGCTTCTTCTCGGCGGAAACTCCGGATCTGCAATTGAAAATACCGCTTCCCAGTCAAATACCAGCTCCAATGCCTCCGGATCGATTCTGTCCGCAGCAGCGCCCCTGCTTCTCACGATGCTGCTGAACCAGAACAGCAACAATAACAGCGGCGGTCTTCTTTCGGCGCTGATGGGCGGCGGGTCTTCGAATAACAATTCGTCTTCGGGCGGCGGTATCATGAACCTTTTAGGCGGTGACGGCCTCGGCTCCGGTTCTTCGAACAATTCATCGTCCGGCGGCGGACTTCTGTCAGGCCTGTTCGGCGGCAATGACAAAGAAGAGAAGGAAGAGGAGAAACCCCAGTCCAACCAGTCTTCGGGCGGCGGCCTGATGGGTCTTCTCGGATCCCTGATTTCGACTGACACTTCCGAAGAGGAAGAAAAGAAGGAGGAGAAGCCAAAGACCTCATCCTCCAACAAGAAAAAACCGGCGAGCTCCTCCACAAGCTCCAGTCAGAAGAAAAAACCGGCGAGCTCTTCCACAAGTTCCAGCCAGAAGAAAAAACCTGCGAGCGCAACGAGCTCCGGGCAGAAGAAAAAACCGGCAAGTACCAAGAAATAAGATCGGGTAAAGCAGTACGCAGGGGCCTGTCCCTGCGTACTGCTTTTTACTCTTCAAATGTGATATCCACAATATAGGTGCTCCCCTCGAGCCTTTTTGCCGTCACGACGCCTTTCGTGCTCGTGATCCGTTTGTTTAATGGGATATTCGCGGACATCGCCGCGGCGGGTTCCGCGGTATAATACCAGGCGCGCGGAAGGCGGCCTTCCGTGATCTCCACCTCCTGGCCGACCTGAAGTACATTTCGTTCCATTGTAAAGGGTTCTGTACGCATTTCCTTTTCCTCCCGACTCGCATCTATTGTATACACTTTTCATAATGATTTCAAGTAAAAATGTCAGATTTTCTACTTTTCAACCAGTATTTGATCGTGTATACTGTATTTATCGGTACTTTTGACGAAGAGTTCCGAATTCATTTTGGAGGGAGTATTCCGTGATGAAAAAAGTAGAAGATTATGTGATTACGATTCCTGATTTCCCGGAACCGGGGATTATGTTCCGTGATGTCACGTCGGTTCTCGTGGACCCGGACGGACTGAAATTGGCGATCGACGAGATGCAGAAGAAGTTAGAGGACACGGACTTTGACGTGATCGTCGGTCTGGAGTCCAGAGGGTTCCTGTTCGGCATGCCGATCGCCTACAACATGCATAAGCCCTTCATTCTGGTCCGCAAAAAAGGCAAACTGCCGCGTGCAACTGTGCAGAAAGAGTACGATCTCGAGTACGGCAGCGCGGTTATCGAGGTTCATAAGGATGACCTTAAGCCCGGCCAGAAGGTTGTGGTGATTGACGATCTGATTGCGACCGGCGGAACGGTTAAGGCGGCCGCGGAGCTTGTCGAAGAACTTGGCTGCGAAGTCGTCAAAATGGTTTTCCTGATGGAGCTTGCGGGCCTTGAAGGCCGGAAAAAACTTCAGGGTTACGATGTAGAGAGCGTAATCTGCTACGAAGGGAAGTAAAAGGGGATTAAGAGAAAGGGGAGAGTCTGCATGTTTAAACTCAAACAGAACAAGACGACCGTCATGACCGAAATTCTGGCCGGATTCACGACTTTTATGACGATGACTTACATTGTCGCACTGAACCCGAACCTGCTGACGAATTTCGGCGCGGACGGCGGACAGCCGCTGTGGAACGCGGTATTCATGGCCACCTGTATTGCATCCGGTATCGGCTGCGTACTCATGGGATTTTTGGCAAACAAGCCTTTCGCGATGGCCCCCGGCATGGGCCTGAACTCCTTCTTTGCAGTGGTCGTCGCACAGGTTGCGGCACTTGCGGGTGTGAGTTATCTGCAGGGCTTCCGGGCAGCGCTGATCATTATCCTGATTGAAGGCGTCGTATTCCTGGCGCTGTCGCTTCTGAATGTCCGCGAGAAGATCGTGAAAGCGATTCCGCTTCCGATCCGGATCGGCATTTCGCCGGCGATCGGCCTGATGCTGATGAATATCGGCTTCGGTTCCAATGTCGGCATTTACTCGGAAACCAACGGCTATACCTCTCCCTTCTACGTCATGCGGGACTTCTTCGGTTCGCTGACGGCGGGAACTGCGAAAGAAGCGCTCGGTAGTCAGTGGGGGACCATGGTACTGACTGTGTGCACAATTCTGATCGGTTTTTTGGTGATCATCATTCTCGCGCATTTCAAGGTCAAAGGTGCTGTGCTTCTCGGTATGCTGGCGGCTTCGATCGTGTACTGGGCCGGTGAAGCGATTTTCCTCGGCCAGAATCCTTTTGCATCCCTTGCGACGGCATCCTTCGTCCCGCCTTTTAAGGATTTGGCGGACACGACACTGTTCAAGCTCGATTTCAAAACCTTCGCCTCGATCGGCTGGGGTACTGCAATCAGCCTGATCCTGACCTTCTGCATCATCGATATGTTTGACACGATCGGAACGCTTGTCGGAACCGCTTCGCGCGCGGGCATGATTGATGAAGAGGGCAATATGCCGCAGATGAAGCAGGCACTTGTGTCCGACGCGGTCGGCACCATGCTCGGCTCCGTCACCGGTACCTCCACGGTTACGACTTTTATCGAATCCGCGTCCGGCGTTGAAGCCGGCGGACGCACCGGCCTTACAGCCATCGTAACCGGCGTCATTTTCCTGCTGTGCATGTTCCTCTCGCCGATTGCCGCACTGATCCCGGCTGCTGCCACGAGCTCCGCCCTGATCTATGTCGGCGTGCTGATGCTTTCCGGCCTGAAGGATATCGACTTTACGGATAATTACCAGGTCATTCCGGTTGCTGTCATGCTGATCGCAATTCCGATTTCAAGCTCAATCGGCCACGGCATCGGCCTCGGCATGATCACCTACACCGTGATGAAACTGTTCACCGGTAAGGCAAAGGAGGTCTCGGTCCTGACCTACATCATCTCGGTATTGTTCCTGGTGAAGTTCTTCTTAGCCATTTGATTTTCCAGTGGATTTAAAAAGAGAGGGGCCTGAGCTTGCTCAGAGGCCTCTCTCTTTTTTCAATCCACGCCTCTTTCATGAGGATGAAGCGCGAAGCGCGGGAATCCGAATGAAGGGAGGATTGCGGGAGACGCGAAGCGTCGAAGCAATCCGTAGGGAAATCAGTCTCACTCGTTCTTCAAAATTCTCCGGACTACCGGACGCAGCGCATAGTAGAAGATCGATGCGGCAATCACGGCGATTACTGCGTTGACAAGTGTCGTGACAGCGCTGATTTTCGCAAGCGCTTTCGCGAGATCCTGCTGCAGTCCAAAGAGGTAACGCTTATAGAAATAGCCGACGATCGGGTCTGCAATTACATTGAACAGCATGCCTGCCGATGCCGAAACAGCGGTTTTCCAGACAACTTTCTTCTTATCGGTCTCTGAGTCAATTTTCAGGAGCCGGTGCGCAACGAGTCCCGTGATCAGGCCGATGCAGAGCTTCAGGAGGAAGGTTTTCGGCGCGGAAGTGACGTAACCGGAGAGAAGGTCCGCGATGGTCATGCCGATTGCACCGGAAAGGCCGCCCCAGATGCCCCCCAAAAGCAGTGCTGCCAGTACGCAGAAGGTGTTTCCGAGATGGAAAGCGGTTTTCTCAATCGAACCGGGAACCGGAATATCTATTTTGAAAAAGGCGAAAGCAATATAACAGAGTGCTGCCATCATTGCGGTCATGGTCAGGATTTTGACGTCCATCGTACGCGCTGGCTTCATAAAAGCCGTTGCGATAACAAGCGCGCCCAAAAGGAGTCCGATCAGGCTGATGGAAAAAAGTGCCTGTTCTGCGCCTGTCGCATCTTCCGCAATGCCCGATTTTCTTGTCAGGATGACTGCAGTGAGTCCAAGTGCGAACAGCACTGCACCGATAATGATCTGGATGGTATTCTTTTTCATGTGTTCCTTTCCGCCTCGCATTGATGTCTGAAAAATGAAGGCTTCCATGAGATTTTCCTGAGTTTACCAGATGCGTGGTATTATGTAAATGGCCAGAACGATATATTTTTACATGGTCAGATTTTGCTTGTTGTTTCCAGTCTCAGTGATTGACAAAAATTCTGAACCGACGTAAAATAATAACAACATCAAAATGGACAGAAAAGAATCTCAGTAATCGGGAGATATGAAGCTATGACAGGAATGGAGCGGCTTCTCGCCTATTACAATTCATCTCCGCCGGACAGCATGCAGAGCGCAATTGTCCGGAATATTCTGGCGCATGTGCGGAAAATCGGGGACCTGACGATCTTTGATCTGGCGGATCTCTGCTTCACGTCGGCACCGAGCATCAGCCGGCTTGTCCGAAAACTTGGCTACAAAAACTATGCCTACTTCCAAAAGGATCTTTTGGACAGTGTCCGCAAGTACGACATCCACAATCGCCTCGTTTCTCCGGAAAACAGGCCGGAAGAACAGGAGATGGCCGGATTCTTCTTTGACACGTTTGATGACCTTTACCGGAAATTCCGGGAACAGCTGGATTACGACAAAGTACATGAACTGAACCGGATAATGCACGAGGCCGAAAAGGTTGCGATTTACTCATATTCGATCTATTTTACCGAGGTATTTATCCAGTCAGACGTTTTCATGAGCGGCAAAATCTGCGACGTTCATCATCAGGAAAAGGACATCCTGGAGCATGTTAAAGTGCTTTCACCGAATGATCTCGTGATCCTGATGGCACCGGCAGGTGTGGAAGGCCTGAACATCGAAGTGATTATCCGGGAAATACGGAATGCAGGCGCGAAGCTCTGCGTCATCACAGACTCAAGGCGGCTCGCGAAAAACAGTCAGGCGGACATCAGTTTCCCGCTTCCGGGTGTGAAGCAGGCTGTGGATATGTTCATCATGCAGCTGTTTCTGTGTGTAGTGGAAATCGAGTACCGGAAACTGTATTTGGACGAATAAGAATACTGCCCTCTCCGAGAAACGGAGGGGGCAGCGTGTATTTCAGCAGGTTTTTGAAAGGGGAATTTATGTCTGAAAAAGCTTTTACAAATCCAATTATCCCTGGCTTTTACCCGGATCCTTCCATCCTGCGGGTGGAAGATGATTACTATCTGATCAATTCTTCCTTTGGGCTGTTTCCGGGGATTCCGGTGTTCCATTCGAAAGACCTCGTGAACTGGGAACAGATCGGAAATGCGCTGGACCGCGTCAGGCAGCATTATGTTCCGGGGGATTCGGAGAACGGAAGCGTCATGGCGCCGACGATCCGGTACCATGACGGAAAATACTATATCATTGCAGCGAATTTTTCAGTCGGCGGGAATATCATGATTACGGCAGATAACCCTGTCGGCCCCTGGTCGGATCCGGTGTTCCTCGAGGATATTCCGGGCATTGACGCATCGATTTTCTTTGATGACGACGGAAAATGCTATGCGCAGGGGACGGGGAATTTTGATGAAAACCTGGAACTGATTCCCGGCATGGGATTTGAGGGAACCCGCGGAATCTGGGTATGTGAGTTCGATATCAATACGATGAAGGCGCTTTCTCCGAAAAAATACGTCTGGAACTGTGCACTGATTGGGGCCGGGTCGCCGGAGGCGCCGCACATCTACAGAAAAGACGGCTGGTATTACCTGATTATCGCAGAGGGCGGTACGGAGCATTATCATGCGGTGACAGTTGCCAGATGCCGGGAAGTGATGGGGCGTTATGAAGGCTTCAGCGGGAACCCGGTTCTGACGCACCGGCACCTGGGCTACGATTATCCGCTCGCGAATGTCGGCCATGCGGACCTCGTGGAGCTGCCGGACGGAAGCTGGTACGGGGTGGCACTCGCCAGCCGTTTCCTTCAGGGTTATCATAAGAACCTCGGTCGGGAAACCGTGCTGTTCCCGGTAATCTGGCAGGAGGACTGGCCGGTATTCTGCCCCATGACGGGAAAAGTGGAGCTGTCCTATCCGGTGCCATCCTGCCTTCCCTTTACTCCGGTGGAGCCCGAGGCTTCCTTTGACGATTTTGACAAGGATGAGCTTGCGATGTACTGGGTGACGATCGGCACGCCGGATCCCTGTTTCTATGAGCTTCGGGACAGCAGCTTGATCCTGAAACTGAATCCGAGGTCTGTCGAGGATCCGCCGTATCCGGCGTTCTTTGACCCCGCGATGAAAGGGAAGATAAAACTTCTGAGCTATGTGGCGCGGCGCCAGCGGTCGTTCTGTTTTGACTTCACCGCTGCCATGGATTTTGAGCCGCAGGAAGAGGGCGAGAGCGCAGGCATCCTGCTCGATCATAACCAGAGCGGTTACCTGATGGAATACGGAATCTTCGGCGGAAAGAAGGAAATACGCGTTTCCGAAATCCGGCTCAGCACAAGCGGAAGCTTTATCGAGAATAACCTGAAACAGGAAAAGGAATTCCGGGTGCTTCTCGAGATTCCGTGGGCGGGACAGAATACGGTCCTTCGGCTTTCCGAGCGGGAAACCGAGATCATCTTCCTGTACGGTACAGACAAAGAAGACCTTCGTGATCTTCCTGTCAGGGGCGATGCAGCGCGGATCAATCCGCCGGTTACCGGAGGGATGGTCGGCGCGATCGTCGGTGTGTACGCCACCTCTTCCGGCAGGGAAAGTGAGAACAGGGCCTGCTTCGACTGGGCAGAATATATTTGATATTTGTGAACTGACCCATTCGGGGACAGGTACCAGGTGGATCAATTGCTTTGTCAATTGATCCACCTGGTACCTGTCCCCGAATGGGTCAGTTAATTTCAGTATTTGAAATATCTTTTCTGTCCTGCGCGTGAAAAATCACGTTTCCCGTGCTAAACTGAAATCAATAAAACGAGACGAGGAGGGAACATGAACCAGACTAAAGTGAACCCCTATGCGCGCAGCGTGTCCATCATCGGCGTCGGCTGTACACCTTTTATGTATACGGTGGATAAGGAAGAAACCAACGGTCTCACGGAAGGCGAGCTTTTCGGCTACGCGGCGCTCCAGGCGATGGAAGACGCCGGCGTGAATCCGCAGGATATTGATTTTTATTTCCACGGCGAGGCTTCGCCCTTAAACGGCTCCAATTACCTGACGCCGAACATCCAGGTCGCGAACTGGTTCGGCATGAAGGGCAAGGCTTCGATCCACCATTCGGAAGCCTGCTGCACGGGTTATTACGCGGTCGAGCAGGCCGTGAACGCGGTCGCTTCCGGCAAATACAACTGTGTCCTTTCCGCCTGTGTGGAATTCGGTGACAGCCTGGCAATCGGCAGCCACCCCTATAAGCGCGAAAAGATGACAATGGACAAGTTCCTGCAGACGACAGCCTGGCTCTATGACCGGAACTACACCCGGAGTCTTATGGCCGGCCAGGAACTGATCTACGACGACGCGGCTGAGTGGTACAAGAGGACCCGCGGTATCAGCGATCAGGAAATGGACGACACCCTGATTCACATGAGCCTCAACAACCGCAAAAACGCCAGCAAAAACGAACTTGCGATTGAGCGAAGACTTTACGAGGATCTTGCAAAGGAAGCCGGTTATGACGATGTCATGGACTATATGCGCTCTCCCTACAATCCCAAGAACGGTGATTTTCTGAGAATGAGCGGCATCGAGCTGAAGTGCGACGGCGCGGCGGCGGTGATCGTCTGCGCGACCGACATGGTTGACAAGTACATGGGCAATAAGTCGCATCCGGCAATCGAAGTTTTAGGCTCCGGCTGCGCGGCCTGCGAAGCGACAACCCCGCATTTTGAAGTCGCGGCAACCCAGGAAGCGGTCCGTCAGGTCTATGAAGTGACCGGTGTGAAGCCGGAGGAGCTGGACCTCTTCTACGCGAACGACTTCATCATTACATCGCACCTTGTTTCGGCCGAAATCGCGGGTTACCTGCCCTACGGCGAAGGCTGGAAATACATCTGCGAAGGCCGTACCGCCTACGACGGCGATAAGCCGATCAACACAAACGGCGGCCGTACCTCCTTCGGACACGCACATGCGGCATCGGGTCTTGCGGACCTTTACGAGTGCGTGAAGCAGATGCGCGGCGAATGCGGTGACCACCAGGTCAAAAAGCTTCCGAAGACCGCAATGCTCCGGGGCTACGGCGGCGCGCAGAATATCTGCGCCTACATTATCCGGACGCTCGGCGAAGTTACCGGGGATGCACCTGAAAAGAAGGAATCCGTTGTGAAGCTGCAGAAGGTGGTTCAGGGCTTCTACGATTACCTTGAGGAAGGCAAGATCATGGGCCGGAAGTGCCCGGTCTGCGGCGCGGTGGAGTTCCCGCCGGTTTACGCCTGCAACAGCTGCGGCAGTCTCGAGACCGAGTGGGTCGAGATCAGCGGCAAGGCGAAGATGCATTCGATCGTCATGCCGGCTCCGCTCAGTAATAAGCCCGAATACAAGGCGCTCGGCCGTTTCGCTTACGGCGAGATTGAGTTAGAGGAAGGAAGCCGCCTGAATGCGGTTGTACGGGGCATCACCAAGAAGACCCGGAAGGATCTTCTCGACAAGCTTCCTCTCGATGTGCACGCGGCGATTTATCAGCGCGACGGCTACAAGACGGTCGTATTTGATCTGGATGAAAAGTACACGAAATAATAAAAATAAGGAGAAAAACCATGGAAAGAAAAGAACTGGAAGAGCAGATTTTTGAAATGATCGCACAGCTTTACAAAAAGGATGCTGAAGATTTAAGCCTCGACACCACCTTCAAGGATGATCTTGGCGGCGCGTCGGTCCTGATGGTCGGCCTCGTATCCGAGATTGAGAATGAACTGGATGTCATGATCCAGCTGCAGGACGCGGCGGCCTGCGAGACGATCGGCGACCTTGTTGACAAAGTCGAAGAGGAAATGGAATGAGTATTCTGGAAAAGCTGAGCCTGAAGGCTAAAGAACATCCGATGCGGGTCGCCTTCCCGGAAGGCGAGAATGAAAAGATGATGCAGGCGGCATACGAGTGCGCTTTAGAAGGAGCAATCTCGGCGATTCTGGTCGGAGACACCGAAAAGCTCAGAGACCTTGCCTCCGAACGCGGCCTCGATCCTGAAAAGTTCACTTACGCGGATCTTGCGGATGAAACAATTATTGCTGACGTTATCGCGAAATATACCGCGCTTCCGGATACCCGCCTCAAGGAAAAGGCGCTCCGCAGAAGAATGGCAGATCCGCTGTATTACGCGATGGTCATGCAGGCAGCAGGAGAAGCGGATGTCACTTTTGCGGGGATTAACTACACAACAGAAGATGTGCTTTTAGCGGGACAGATGATCATCGGACTCAAGGAAGGCATTTCCACGGTTTCTTCGATCGGTCTCTGCGAAATACCGGGCTTCTGCGGTTCCGAGGGTGAGCTCCTTGCGGTTGGTGATTCGGCCGTCTGTGCCAATCCGTCGGAAGAGCAGCTTGCGGACATCGCGATCAGCGCCTGCGAGACCGTGAAGGAGCTTCTCGATTGGGAACCTCGCTGTGCCTTCATCAGCTATTCGACACTCGGCTCCGGCCAGGGACCGCTGATCGACAAGGTCAGCGCCGCGGTAAAAATCGCGCAGGAAAAGCGCCCCGATCTCAAGCTCGACGGTGAGTTCCAGCTGGACGCGGCGATCGTTCCCGCCGTTGCTGAAAAAAAAGTGAAACGCGAGAGCGCGGTTGCAGGAAAGGCCAATGTCCTGATCTGGCCGGACCTGAACGTCGGAAACGCCGGCGTGAAGCTGATCCAGATTCTCGGGCATGCAGATGCTTACGGACCGCTTCTTCAGGGCTTTAAGAAGATCATTTGCGACTGCTCCCGTTCGGCCCCGGTTTCGGAGCTTAAGGGCAACATCATCATGTCCGCGATCCGGGCAGCAGCGCAGTAACATGTACAGATTAGTGAGGAATCGATTGTGAAGATCCTGGCAATCTCCATGGGGAGAAAGAATCATAACTGTGATATTATTGCGAAACAAGCCCTGATGGCTGCGGAAAAAGTCGGCGCAGACGTGAAATTCATCAATACGATGAATATGGAAATCAGCCACTGCCGGGGCTGCGGTGCCTGTTCTGCGAGCCGAGACCGCGGCAGACAGATCCGCTGTATTCTGAAGGACGACTACCTGGCGCTGGAACAGGAGATACTGGATGCAGACGGCATCATTCTTGCCGTACCGGTGTATTCGATCGCGCCTACCGGACAGCTCGTCAATTTCTTCGGCCGTTTCGGTGCCGCGCATGACCTCGCTGCTGCGACTGAAGAACAGAAAAAGCGCATCGCGGAAGGCGCAAAGGAACTTCTCGACGAGCGCCTTTTCCGGAAACATTACGTGGCGCTGATCTCGGTTGGCGGAGCAAAGACCGAAAACTGGACCGCGATGGGCCTTCCGAATCTGTATATGTTCGGCATGTCCACCGTGATGAAAACCGTCGGTCAGATCAACGCCTATGACATGGGACGGCGTACGAGTCCGGTTTTCGATCCGGAATTCATGGAGAACGTCGCGGGTCTCGGAAAGCATCTCGCAGAATCAATCGGCAAAGAATTTGACGATGTTGAATGGTACGGCGAGCCAGGCGTCTGTCCGGTCTGTCACAATAAGCTGATTTCTCCGACCGGAAAAGGCACCGAGATTGAGTGCCCGCTGTGCGGGATTTACGGAAATCTTGAAGTTTCCGACGGAAAGATCCGGGTCAGCTTCTCCGAAGCGGAGAAGAAGCGCGCGAGAAACACGCTTGCCGGACTGTATGAGCACTATCATGAACTTCATGACATGATGGAAATAGTGCAGCAGAATATTGCGGCGCACAGGGACGACATGGGAGATCTTCTCGCACCGTTCTACAGCTACGCGCCGGATTACAAAGAATAATAGAAACTGGAGGCATCACATGGCGGATATCAAACTCGGAATTCTCGGCTACGGCTTCATGGGCCATGAGCATATGAACCTTCTGTCAAAGCTTCCGGAAATCACTGTGACAGCGATCTGTGACATCGTTTCTTCTCAGATGGATGACGCGCCGGAAGGCGTCCGGAAATACACGGAAATGGATGAACTGATCCATGATCCGGAGGTTAATACGGTCCTGATTGTAGTTCCGAACCCCCTGCACAAGGAAGCGGCGATTAAGGCGGCGAAAGCGAAAAAGAATATTATCTGCGAAAAGCCGGCGGCTTTATCGGTCGCGGATTATGACGAAATGGTTGCGGCTGCGAAGGAAAACGGCGTTCGTTTTACGGTACACCAGCAGAGAAGACATGACCATGACTATGTCCCGATGAAGAAAGTATTTCGCGACGGACTTGTGGGAAAGACCTACCTGATCCGCTCGATGATGTACGGTGTGAACGGCAACATGCACGACTGGCACATTTATCCGGAGATGGGCGGCGGAATGCTCTATGACTGGGGCATCCATCTGATTGACCAGATCCTGGACATGGTGCCGGAGAAGGTGACGAGCGTCTATGCGGACATCAAAAAGGTCATCAATCAGGAGGTTGATGACTATTTCCTTCTGGTGTTCCGTTTTGAGAGCGGCCTGACCGCGGAAATCGAGCTCGGGACTTACTTCCTGACGCCGAAGCGCAGCTGGCTCGTCTTAGGTGATACAGGCACCGCGATCTTCGACGTGGACTTCGTGAACGGCATGCAGGAGACGAAGAAGATTGTGCGGACGAAGCACCTTTTAGAGAATGTACCCGGAAAGATCACGATGACATCTGCCGGCCCCACGAGATCCTTCGGGCCGCCGGAACCCGGCCTCCTTTATGAAGAGCCGCTTCCGGAAGTCCGATCCGGCAGTGAGGACTGGTTCCGCGGATATATCGAGGCAATCGAAAATGACACAGAGTTCGAGATTACGGTCGAACAGGTTCGCCGGGATCTCTGTATTATGGATGCCTTCCGCGAGTCTGCAAAAACCGGGAAAGCGGTAGAGTTTGAGAAATAAAAAAACGCGTTGCAATCGAACCGAAACAGTATTATATTATAATTAATTAATCATAAAGGAGAGTATCTATGGCAAAACTGAAAATCGGCGTCGTCGGATGCGGCGGCATTGCGAACCAGAAGCACCTTCCGGCAATGAAGGCGAACAGCGATCTCTGCGAAGTAGTGGCATTCTGCGACATCATCATTGAGAGAGCTCAGAAGGCAGCGGAAGAGTACGGCATTCCCGGCGCTCAGGTCTGCGAAGATTACAAAGAGCTCTGCGCGAATCCGGATGTGGAAGTCGTCCATGTCTGTACCCCCAATGTCAGCCACTGCGAAATCACCGTCGAGGCATTTGCTCAGGGCAAGCATGTTTACTGCGAAAAGCCCATGAGCCACAGCCCCGAAGACGCGCAGAAGATGATCGACGCCTGGAAAGCGAGCGGAAAGAAGTTCACGATCGGCTACCAGAACCGTTTCCGTCCGGAAGTCCAGAACCTGAAGGCTGCCTGTGAAGCAGGCGATCTCGGCGACATCTACTACGGCAAGGCACATGCTATCCGCCGCCGCGGCGTTCCGACCTGGGGCGTATTCCCCAACAAGGCCCTTCAGGGCGGCGGTCCGCTGATCGACATCGGCACCCACGCGCTGGACATCACCCTGTGGTGCATGAACAACTATGACGTTGAATCCGTTACCGGCAGCGTGTTCTACAAGCTCGGACATCTGCAGCAGGCGACCGAAGGCAATGTGTTCGGACCCTGGGATCCGGAAACCTATGAAGTAGAAGACTCCGCGATGGGCTTCATTAAGATGAAGAACGGCGCGGCGATCACCCTCGAGGCAGCGTGGGCAATCAATATGAGAGACGCGAAGGAAGCGGCTACGACCCTCGCAGGAACCAAGGCCGGCGCGGAAATCATTTCCGGCATGGCTTATCCGGATCAGCAGCTCGTTTACAACCGCGGCCGGAACGGCCAGCTGATGGACGAGAAGATTGCGACAGGCGGCGGTGTAGCCTACTTTGAAGGCGGCGCGGCGGAGCCCGGCGTCATTGACAACCGTCAGTGGCTGAACGCGATCATCAATGATACAGAACCGCTTGTAAAGCCGGAGGAAGCTCTGGTCGTGACCCAGGTGCTCGATGCCATCTACAAGGCAGCCGCAACCGGAAAAGAAGTGAGATTCTGATTCAAACCTGAATCGTACGATACGATAGAAAGGGACAGGTCCCGCGTATCACTTGATCAAAAGTGGTGTGCGGGACCTGTCTTTTTATATGTAATTTCATAAACTGAAATTTCATTTACTCTCTGGCGTTGAAAACAGGCCCTTCACAGGTTAAGATAAAATCAGAATAATCGGACGGAATATCTTTATCCAAAATCCTTCAAAAAGGAGAAAATCTTATGGCTGTAATTACCATTGACGGAGTCCGGCTCGAAGTACCGGACAGAAAAAACGTCCTGGAATGCGCGTTGGACGCCGGAATCTACATTCCGCATCTCTGCCATCACAAGGACCTGCCGGAGAACGGCTCCTGCAGACTGTGTATCGTTGAGGTGGAGGGGAATCCGAATCCGCAGCCCTCGTGCAGGCTTCGGGCAGAATCGGGCATGGTCATCACGACAAAATCCGAACGGCTTAGAAAGCTTCGCGAACTTGCAATGGAGCTTCTTCTTTCCTGCCATCCGGAGGACTGTTCGACCTGCCCCAAATACGGAAACTGCGAAATGCAGACCATGATTCAGTACATCGGCGCTTCAAATACCCGTATGAAGCACCGCACCAAGGGCTTCAGGACCGAGGAGCGGAATCCTCTTCTTGTGCACGACATGAACCGCTGTATCCTCTGCGGACGCTGTGTGCGGGCATGCCAGAACCTCAGAGGGGCTGATGTTCTTGATTACCGCAAAAAAGATCTTGAGACTTATATCGGTACGCTTCATGAGAAGCTGCTTTCGGATGCGGACTGCCGTTTCTGCGGCGCCTGCGCAGAAGTCTGCCCCACCGGAACGATCCGCTACAAGCTTCGGGAACAGACAAAGGACTTCACGAGAGAAGACCAGACCGTTCCCTGCCGCGGAGCATGCCCGGCCCATACCGATGTGCCGAAATACATCCGCTTTGTGAAGGAAGGAAATTTCGACGCGGCTGCGGCTGTGATCCGTGAGAAAGCTCCCTTCCCCGGCACGCTGGGCCTCATCTGTACGCATGTCTGCGAGCTTTCCTGTAAACGCGCCGATGTAAACCGGGCGATGTCGATCCGGGGTATCAAGCGCTATGCAGCGGAGCACGATACCGGCAAATACTGGCGCGGCAAAGGAAAACAGCTTCCAGATACCGGAAAGAAGGTCTGTGTCGTCAGTGCGGGTCCCGCGGGTCTGACTGCGGCATATTACCTCCGGAAACAGGGTCACGACGTGACTGTAAAAGAAGCTCTTCCCGAAGCCGGCGGCATGATGCGATACGGCATTCCGGCTTATCGTCTTCCGAGAGAAATCGTCGCATCGGAAGTCTCGGTCATCACGGATCAGGGCGTGAAAATTGAATACAATCAGCGGATTACGGAGCCGAAGAAGCTTTTGGCGGAATACGACGCAGTGCTTCTTGCAATCGGAACCCATGTCGGAACGAAGCTTCCGATCCAGGGCTCGAGTCTGCCGGGCGTCATCCTGAACATTGATTTCCTGCGGAACTGCTCGATGGGCCTTCCGACCGGCATCGGCGAACGGATCATCGTCCTGGGCGGCGGAAACGTGGCATTTGACTGCGCACGGTCCGCGAAGCGTCTGGGAGCTTCGGAAATCCATGTAGCCTGCCTGGAAGCCCGTGACAAGATGACCGCGGACGACGAGGAAATCGAACAGGCGCAGGAAGAAGGCATCTTCGTCCATCCGGCGCAGAGCTTCGAGCGGATCACCGGAACCGATCACGTGACCGGTGTGGACTTCATGAACGTGCTCGGTTTCCATTTTGATGAGAACCGGAGAGCCATTACGGAGAAGGAAGAAGGTTCCGAGCATCATATCGACGCCGATACCGTGATCTTTGCGGTCGGCCAGAAGCCGGATCTTACCGAAGAAAGCGGCCTGGAGCTCTTCCGCGGAGCCTATGTCGTCTGCCTCCCCGGAAAGAGTGCGACCAGTACCGAAGGCATCTTCGGTGCGGGCGATGCAGTTTACGGAACAAAATCTGTGATCCAGGCAATTGAAGCCGGGCGCGAAGCTGCATCGGAAATCGACCGGTATCTTGGCGGTGACGGAGACATTACGGAAAAACTGGCACCGGAACAGAACCCGGATGCATGGATCGGACATATCGAGGGCTTCGGAAAGCTTCAGCGGAAAGAGCCCGAGATCGACAGCGTGGAACTTCGGAAGGACAATTTCAGCCTGTTCGACCATGGCATCGGGGACTGCAGCATCTGCGGCGAAGCGGAGCGCTGCCTGCAGTGCGATCTGGCGCTTCGGATTTCAAGGCCGAGACTCTGGAGTGATATCCAGCCCCGGAAAGAGGAGGTGGGAGCATGACGGATCTGTATAAAAAGCTTGACCTCCGCGGGAAAAGTGACGCCCGTAAGCTGATTGAGGACGCGCGGCTTTATGAGTACGGCGTGAATCATCACCTGCTGTACCACCGGATGGACGACCTGAAAAAGGAAACCGGAGACGAGGGAATTCAGGAGATCGTATTCGGCCTTAACAACAACGATTTTGACCATGCATTCCTCTCTGTTGTAAAAGCTAATATCGAAACCGTACTTCTCGGCATGCGGCTTGTGACCGATCTCGCTGATGCAAAAAATGCGTTGATTTACCTTCCGGAAGGAGAAGAGGAGCTCGGGAAAGTGTTCGCGGATTCTGGCGCGGAATACGAAATCCGCTACGGCATCATTCCCGTAAGATCCTTCCCGGATCACGCAGCGTACCATCTTGAGACCGCCTATGAGTGCGGAAGGATGTTCCTTGATAAAGCTGCCCCGAAGGTGACCATCTTCCTGAAACAGGGTGATTCGATCGGGCAGGGGAAGAGGATTCCCTTCGGAACGAAGCCCGCGGAAGCGTTTTCCGAGGAGCTTTCGGAAATCACAGATGTGAAGGCCTTCCGGTTTGGAACGCGCCTGTATACGCCGGATGAATTCTTTGATATCGAAATCCTTCCGCAGTGCAATATCGGAAACGGCGTGATCACGGTCCTCACCGAAAAGGACTGTCTTCTCATGGAAGTGGAAGCAGAGCTTCTGAAGTCCCGGACGGAAAGCTGCGGCAAATGCACTTTCTGCCGCGAAGGACTTCTCCAGATCCAGGCATTCCTCACGGAAGTCCGGCTTGGAAAGGGCAGCGCGGAAAATCTTGATATCATCCGGGAAATCGGCGAAGCAATGGATTTCTCTTCCCTCTGCTCGATCGGACAGCGCGGCGCGGACTTTGTGCTGGATTCGCTTGAGAAATACGGCAGCGAATACGACGCACATATGAAGAAGCAGTGTCCCGCTGGTCTCTGCTTCCGGAAGGAAAAGATGTACATCGATCCCGCGAAGTGCATCGGCTGCGGCAAATGCGCCGGGATCTGCGAAGATAAGGCCATCTATGGGCGCCCGGGATATGTATATATGCTCGATCAGGGCTTCTGTACGCTCTGCGGCAAATGTCGGGAGATCTGTCCGGAGCAGGCGATCGTACTCACCGAAGGCGCACTTCCGAAGCTTCCGGACCGTCCTGTAAAGGTCGGAAAAGGAACACCGGGAGAGGGCGAAAAAACCGAAAAGAAATCCAAGCGAATCCGGCGGCCCGAGGGCACGGCAGCTGCAAAAGCGGCGCAGGAGCCTGCAGCTTCTGGAAAATCAGAACCATTATTCGATCTTAATAAATTCCTTCAGGAAGGAGAGAACATGAAGACATACGATACTCAGGTCTGCGTCATCGCAGGCGGTCCCGCGGGGCTTTCGGCGGCTGTCCAGGCAGCGGAAAAAGGCATGAAGGTCATCGTCATCGAGAAGGCAGCGGCCGTCGGCGGCGCAGCCAACATGGGCATGGGTCCCTTAGGCATCGGCACGAAGTACCAGAAGGCGCAGATGGTCGATATTACGGTCGAAAAGGCCTTCAACATGTTCATGGAGTATACACACTACCAGGTGGACGCAAGGCTCGTAAAACGCTATTTTTCGCAGTCTGCGTCGACGATAGAGTGGCTGGAGTCGATGGGCGTCGAATTCGAAGGCGCATACCGTTACTTCCCACAGTCCGAATGTACCTGGCACATCGTAAAGTCCGGCCAGAAGATCGGACCGAGAGCGGCTTCCTTCATGAACAAGGGCCTTTACAATAAGGCGCTGGAGCTGGGCGTGCAGTTCCTTTTAGAGACCCGCGGCCTGCATATCGTCAAGGAAGACGGCGCGGTAGCGGCGGTTTTGGCGGAGACGAACAGCGGCGAAAAGATCCGCGTAAACTGCAAGGCGGCAGTCATCGCAACCGGAGGCGCTGGCGCAAATCCGGAAATGATCTATAAAGAGACCGGCTATACTTTCGGCAAGGATATGTTCAACTTCGCGATTCCGGGCATCACCGGCGACGGCCTTCGGATGGCCTGGGAGGCGGGCGTCGACCATGTGCCGGTTCGTATGGAGCAGGCAGCGATGATGGTCGGCGTGGACGGACTTCCGGACAGCGTTTCCAATATCTTCTTCCAGCCGAACCTGCTCGTGAACGCTTTCGGCAAGCGTATCATGAACGAAGAATACATGCAGAACACCACCTTCCTTTCGAATGTGGCTTCCAACCAGAAAGATCGCACGACCTACGTCATCGTCGACGATTCGATCGTCCGCGATTACATCCGCAACGGCGTCGACGTCGTCAGCATGGTGCGTTCGGATACCGACGTTTCCGATTTCTATGACGGCATCAAGATGGCGAAAGAGAACAACAACGAGTACCCGGTCGTTGCCGACAGCATCGAAGAGCTTGCCGAAAAGCTCGGAATGGATCCGGAAATCCTGCAGGAGACGATCGACGAATACAATAACTTCTGCGATACGACCGACACCCAGTTCTTCAAGCCCGGCCGCTTCTTAAAGCCGATTTACCAGGCACCCTTCTACGCCAACAAGATCGCCCCCGGCGCTTACGGCACTGTCGGCGGCATCCGCATCAACGAGAACTGCGAAGCCTGCGACAGCGACTTCTACCCGATCCCCGGCCTCTACGCGGCCGGCGCGGACGCCTGTAACCTTTACAACGACAGCTACATGTTCCTGCTTCCCGGCAACTCCATGGGCTTCGCGGTCAACACCGGCCGCATCGCCGGCATGGAAGCCGCCGATTACGTCGCGGAACTCGAAGCCTGAAAATCGTCACCGGGACCTGTCCCCGATGACGCAATCATTACACTTAAGGAGGAAACCATGGCAGCACGTGTGATCTTTGACCCGAACGGGTTTGAGAACATTATTGAGAACGGGGAAGCGGTCGGATTCCGTTTCCGCTGGAAGTCACAGTATTACAGAGGCATTACCCTCTCGATCGTTCATGATATCAAGGTGAATATCGACGGCGAAGATATTCCCGCGGAGGATATCAGCATGACCGTGAACGGTGAAACGTTTACGCTCGATGAAATGTCGACGGTTGTCGATTCCGACTACCGCTGGGAGTTCGGCGACTATGCGACGGTTAACGTTAAGAAGGCCGGCGGCCTTTCGAAGGGTGAGCATCATCTCGCCGCGGTCCAGCATATCGCGCCTTCCTATATGCCCTTCCCGTGGATTACGGAATGCAAGGCAGATTTTGCGATTTAAGGAGGTAAGAGCATGAGTTACGATATCAAGAGAAGTATTTCTTTCTACAGCTACCAGGATGAATATTATGCAGGGATTCTGGATCTCGAAGGTTGCTTAAGAGAGTGCGCGAAGACAGGCGCGACCGGCGTCGAGCTTCTTGCGGAGCAGATGATCAGGAGATTCCCGAAGCCGATCGAGGACGAAGCTTTCCGTGAAAAATGGTTCGCGGACCTGAAAAAATACGGCCTCGAGCCCTCCTGCTACGACGCTTTCCTGGAGAACCGGATCTATCGGAACCGGATGCTGTCCATCGGCGAGCAGGTCAACATGATGAAGAGGGACCTGTACCTTGCGTCTCTTTTAGGCTTCCCGGTCATCCGCACCCTTGTTTCCACCCCGATGCCCGTCATCGAAGGATCCCTGGAGTACGCGGAAAAGGTCGGCGTCAAGATCGGTCTTGAAGTGCACGCGCCCTTCTCCTTAAATTCCGGTTGGGCGGAAGGATACCTTTCGATGATCCGCAGGACCGGCACGAAGTACTTCGGCTTCATTCCGGACATGGGCATTTTCTGCCGGAACCTTCCGGACGTCGTCGCCGACAAGGCGCGCCGCATGGGCGCGACCGAAGAGGGCATCAAGGTGGTTGACGAAGCCTATGCAATGCGCGTGAACAACGGTTTTGTGAAGATCAAATACGATCTCGACCTCGGAAAGGCTAATTTTGAATACCGCATGGCGAACGGCATGAAGGAAATGATGGAAAAAGTCGGCGCCCTCGGCCCAAACCCCGGAAACGAGTGGTATGCCAACAACTCCTTTACCTATTCCTGGTCGGAGCCGCAGGACATCATCGACAATATCGAATATATTTACCACACCCATGCGAAGTTCTACGACGTGCATGAGGATTACAAGGAAACCGCGGTCGCGCTTCCCGAAGTCATCGATGCCTTCAAGAAGGCCGGCTACCACGGCTTCTTAAGCTCCGAATACGAAGGCGGCGAGCATCTTCGTGACGTCGGCGTGGATTCAATCACCCAGGTTGCGCGTCATCAGGAAGCGATGAGAAGACTCATCGAAGCGTAAACTTTCCGTCATCCCGGGAAAAGACCGGTAAGGCCTGAACCGGGGGGATCCCATCATAAGTGAGGTAAAATATGAGTAAAGTATTAGCCCTGTCTTTCGGCAGAAAAATGTCCAACACAGACGTGTTTTTGAAAGAAGTCCTCCTGAAGTGCCAGGAAGCCGGCCATGAGATTAAATTCCTCCGTCCGGACGATCTGGACATCAAACCCTGCACCGGCTGCTGCGCCTGCGTCGTCGGCATCATGTCCGGCCGCACAAACGGCACCTGTATCCACAAGGATGATTTCCACATTTTAGAGGACGCTTATTGTGATGCAGACTGTGTCCTGATCGGTTCTCCTGTGTATGAGACCTCGCCCTCCGGCACATTCAAGACCTTCTGCGACCGCATGGGTCCGTCCCACGACATCACCTTCCTTGCGGAAGCGAAGAAGGAACGTCTCGCATCCGGCAAAGAGAATGTCCTTCTCCCGGATGAGCGCGCATTCAAGCCGAGGATCGGCTGTCTCGTCGGCGTCGGCGGCGCCCGGACCGAGAACTGGACGATCATGACGATCCCGATCATGTACGAAGGCCTGATGTCTGCAGGCGTCGATGTCATCGACACGCATGTTTATTACGGCGCGATGAATGTCCAGCACATCCTCGGCGTTCCCGAAGAGATGGCCCGCGCAGACAAAATGGCGGAGAATGTCATCGCAGCGCTTGCGGCAGAGACCGATGAAGAGCGCACCAAGTGGCGCGGCGAAGAGCCCGGCGCCTGCCCGGTCTGCCATCAGTCGATGTTCCGGGTCTATCCCGGCTCCGACCACGTGGAATGCGCGATCTGCGGCATTCACGGCGTCGTGAAGATGCAGGCGGGTTCCGCAACCTATGAGTTCTCACAGGCGGAGCAGGATCGTTCCCGCATGCGCTGGGGCGGCAAGCTGGAGCACCGGAATGAAATCGCGAACGGCGCCATGACCCAGAAGAAGGTCGAGAACCTCAAGGCGCTGAAAGAAAAGTATCTCCACGTCGGAGAATAATGAATAAAGCGGGGGCAGTTGAGCCATTCGGGGACAGGTACCAAGTGGGTCAATTGCTTCGTCAATTGACCCACTTGGTACCTGTCCCCGAATGGCTCAACTTCTCCCCCGTATCTCACATAATCGGAGTATACCATGACTGACAAAGAACTGGTCCTGAAATTCATCGACGAAGTGTTTAATGCGCATGACCTGACAAAGCTCAATGAGTTCATGCGCGAGGACTACAGGCAGCACAGTGTCGGTGCAGAGGACGGGAGAGCCGGATTCCGAAAGTTCGCGGTGGAGTTTTTCAAAAGTGAACCGTATATGGACGTGAAGCAGGTTTTTGAATCCGACGATCACACCGTCGCCGTTTTCTTCAAATGCAGCTTCAAAAACGGAAGCGCAGCGAAAGTTGTGGACATGTACCGGATCGAAGATGGGAAACTTGCGGAGCACTGGGACGTCGTTCAGGCCCTTCCCGCAGACGACGCGAAAGTCAACGGGAGAGGAAGCTTCTGAGGAGGATCGTACTATGGCGGGACAGGATGTTCAGTTTGACTTTTCTATTTTTCATGAAAGCAGGACTCTTGAGGCTTCATTTGATCTGCTGAAAATCATTTATATTGTGGACGGCAGCTGCAGCGTAACAACATCGAATGAAACTGCCCTGATGCAGAAAGCAGATGTGCTGCTTTTGAATCCGATGGAAGAAGCGCGGATTGAAGCCGGGGACAACCTGTTTTGCGCTGTCCTGGAGATTCCTTTCTTTGAAATGCTGAGAGAGACCGAACGGTCGACGCTTCGGTTCTATCTGGACAGCACCAAAGAATCCGGGGGCAGAATCCGGGAAATCCAGCACATCCTGCGCGGACTTCTGATGTGCTTCCTCAGGACTGCCGACCAGGAACATTATAAGGCAAGGGGGCTGTATTATCTCATGCTCCAGACGCTTCTGGATGATTTCAGCCTGCTGGAGAAGGCGGATGCCGGTGTAAATGACCGTGATGAAAAAACACAGGAGATCCTGCGTTATGTATGGATGAACTACCGCAGCGAAATCAGTCTGACTGAAATTTCCGACAGGCTGTATATCTCCAGGTCAACCGCGTCGCGCCTTTTCAAACAGTCGACCGGGGAAGACTTTCCGGAGTATCTGAAAAACCTGCGCCTCAGGGCGGTTTTGCGTGAACTCCGGGATACGGATCACAGTATTACCGATATCGCTTTTAACACCGGTTTTTCATCTCCAACGGTCATGAACCGCGTCTTCCGTGAAAACTTCGGAATGGCCCCCGGAAAATATCGGGAGACCGTTCAGAAGGAAGAAAATCATGATTCTCCTGAACCGGATCGTGAAAAAGCACTGGAGATTCTGCAGGCGGAAGAGGAACTTCGGGTTCCTTCTTCACAGGCGATTGCCCGAGTACAGATTCCCGCGGACGGCGGAACAGAATGGGGCGGGTTAAAAAGCCGGATCCTGAACGTGGGGCCGGTCATTTCACTCCGTTCCGCCAGCATGCAGAAGCAGGTGCTGTTCCTTGTGGAACGGATGAAAGCCAGTCATATACGGCTCTGGAGTCCGTTTTCGGACAATATGAGGATCTATGACGAGCGGAGCGGCTCCTACAGCAATTATTCGCTGATGGATGAAATCATGGATTTCTGCGTGGATCACCAGCTGAATATCATGATGGATCTGACGGTCAGAAAAGACCGTCAGATGGCCAGTGAGAAAAGAGAAATCTATGTTTCCCCGCTCAGGGAATATTTCCGGGATCTTGAGGCCTGGCTTTCGGCGCTGGAGGACCTTCTGAAACACCTGAAAAACCGCTACCATGAGGAAACGCTTCGAAACTGGGTGTTTGAACTCACCAATTCACTGAGCGACGGGCCTTATCATGAGGGCAGGGACTATTCCTTCTCCCGGGTATGGGAAAAAAGCTATGAAGTCATCCGCCGTATCCTCCCGACGGCCCGAATTGCCGGTCCCGGCCTGATTCCGGACAGCGACATGAATAACCAACTGGAGGAAATCCGCAATTTTATGAACAATGGACGGATTCCGGATATTTTTACCAGCGCCCATTTCCCATATGCCAAAAGCGGTACGATTGATTCCCATGATGTTTTTGTGAAAAGTCCTGTCAGGGGGTTCATGACAGCTGAAACCGGGCTGATCCGTCAGGCACTCAATGAAGCTGGCTTCCATGGGGAGTACTGGGTGACAGAATACGGTATCAGCGTCACCAACCGGAATGCTCTCCAGGATTCCTGCTACCGTGCGGCAGCCTGCGCGGATGAGGTCCTGCCGGCACTTTCCAACGCGGATACCGTCGGGATATTCTACGCAACGGACCTGCTGTCCCTGTTTTCGGATACGATGGCAGAATTGTCCGGTGGCGGCGGAATCCTGACGAAAAACGGTGTCAGAAAGCCGATCTATTATGGATTTCGCTTTATCGGACAGCTTGGGAATATCCGTCTGGCGTCTTCGCCAAACTGTTTAGCTACGGCATACCACCCGGGAGAGCTTCGGATTCTGTGCTGGAACCGCAAATATCTCGGGCCGCGGTACTATATGGTGGAAGAGGATTCGTTCGGCATTGACGATATCGTGGATTTTTTTGAGAATACAGATCCGTTGCCGATGCAGCTTCAGATTACCGGTCTCGAGCAGTCGGAATACCGGATACGTCAGCGCGTTCTGAATATGGAACGGGGCAGCGTGATGAAGAAATGGCAGGAACTCGGAGGCTTTGAAAATCTCTCGCGGGATGATATCGAGTATCTTTCTCAGACAGCGGTCGCGGAGGTGCTTTCCGAGACCCGTACGCCTGTTGAGGGCGAAATGCTCCTGAGTTTCCGCATGGAGGTTAACGAGCTTCGGATGATCGGTCTGCAGCGGCTGTGAGCATCTGACAGTACTGCACGAAATAATAAACATTTCGTGCAGTTCACTCTTTTTACACAAATGTCTTTGCACAAATCGTGAATATTCATAAGGCAAAACGGCAGGTAAAAAACCTGCCGTTTTAGTATACTTAGCTCATCATAAAGAAGCTTTGGCTTTATCGGAAACCATATTACATTTCACGGTGATAGGAGAAATCATAATGGCAAAGAAAAAGAAAAAAGAGCTGGATCCGAATCAGGCCTTTGCGCCTTCGGGATATCGGTCGGGCGGCGGGATCAGGAACGTACCGCACAACCTGTTCCTGGATATCAAGAGGAACAAAGTCGTGTACATTCTTCTGGCGGTGATCCTCGCCTATTTCGCAATCTTCAACTACGCGCCGATGGTCGGCCTCTTAATGGCTTTTGAAAAGTTCAGCCCGGTAAAGGGTATCTTCGGAAGCAAATGGGTCGGCATGAAGAACTTCAAGGATTTCTTTGAAGGGCCTTATGTGGGGCGTCTGATCCGCAATACGATTGCAATCGGTGTCCTGGACCTCGTAATCAACTTCCCCGCTCCGATCATTTTTGCACTGATCCTGAACGAGATTCATCAGAAGGCTTTCAAGAAGACGATCCAGACCGTCAGCTACATGCCCTACTTCATATCGGCAGTTGTCGCCTGCGGCCTCGTTGTGAAGTTTGTGGAAGCGGGCGGCCCGATCTCCGTGATGGTCGCAAAGCTCACCGGGACGGAATCCGCAAACCTGCTGAACAAGAAAGGAAACTTCTGGCTGATCTATGTGCTGCAGAACATGTGGCAGGGGCTTGGATACGGTTCGATCATCTACCTTTCGGCATTAAGCTCGGTAGACCAGGAGCTTTATGAAGCAGCCTATGTCGACGGCGCAGGCAAGTGGAAACAGGCCATTCACGTCACGATTCCCTCGATCATGCCGATGATCATCATGATGCTGATCCTGAGGATGGGCGCGATCTTCTCGGTCGGCGCAGACAAGATCATCCTGCTGTACGGACCTGCGAATTATGAATATTCAGATGTCATCAACTCCTATGTGTACCGCATGGGTATCCAGGAGACCAATTACAGTCTGGCATCCGCCGTCGGCTTGTTCAACAGTATCATCGGAACCATTATGCTGCTGACGACAAATGCGATCTCGAAACGGGTTTCCGGGACGTCGATGTTCTAAAAGGAGGAAAGCATGGAAAGATCATACAAATATAAAACAAGTCCCAGCCGTATTGTTTTCCTCATCGTTGCAGTGATTCTGCTGGTGCTGATCGGTCTAGCGTGCCTGCTGCCGTTATGGCACGTCATAATGGCCTCAATCTCAAACCCGACGGATCTGAACGTAAGTAAAGACCTGATCTTCTATCCCTTAAGGAACGTGGATGTCACGGCATATAAGCTGATCCTGCAGTACCAGAGACTGTGGAGAGGTTACAGAAATACGATTATGTACTGCACGCTCTCCTGTGTGATCACCGGCGTCATGACCGTTATCGCGGGCTATGTCTTCTCCCGGAACCGCTTCTATTACCGGAACGCGTTCATGCTGATCATCTCGTTCACGATGCTCTTCAACGGCGGTATGATCCCAACTTACATGGTCATCCGGAAGCTGCACATGCTCGACTCCGTTTGGGCGATCGTCGTCCCCGGATGCTTAAGCGTCTTCAACATCCTGATTATGAGAACCTCGATGCAGGGCATCTCCGACGCGCTTGAGGAAGCGGCCAGACTGGACGGCGCGAATGATTTTATCATCATGTTCCGGATCATCCTGCCGCTGTGCAAGGCAACATTTGCGGTCGTCATGCTGTTCACGGTAGTGGGACAGTGGAACAACTTCATGTCGGCGATTCTGTATCTGCCCACGAAGCAGAACCTGTATCCGCTGCAGATGGAGCTTCGTACAATCCTGTACCAGTCGACAAAGGAAATTACCTCTGCTTCCGACGTAAGCGCATCTTCGGTCTATGCGAGAGCAGTGGAATATGCGGCGATCGTGGTTTCAACCCTTCCGATCCTGATCGTATATCCTTTCGTTCAGAAGTACTTCGTTACCGGTATGACGATTGGTGCCGTTAAGGCATAACCGTCAGCAAAAATTCAAAAGATCTAAGCAGCATTCCAAATTAAGAGAGATGCTGAAAAGATACACTATCAATCAAAGGAGAAAGATTATGAAGAAAGTGTTAGCATTGATCCTCGCCCTTGCCCTTGGATTAAGTCTCCTGGCGGGCTGTAAAGGAAGTGAAGGCGGCAGCGGCGGCAAAGAATCCGGCGGTGAAGCCATCACGGAACTGACCCTTCCTTTAACAAAGGAAAAGAAAGAACTGACGGTATGGTTCAACTATTCCGGTTCTGTTGTCGCTGATCTTAATGAGATTGAAAGCGTCAAGAAGATGGAAGAGCTTACCGGTGTCCACATCAACTGGATTCCGATCGAGCAGCAGCAGGTTGGAGAAAAACTCGGCATCATGCTGACTTCCGGCGAGTATCCGGACATCATTTATCCGGGATCAACTCCCTATCCGGGCGGCGTTGAAAAGGGCGTTTCCGACGGTGTTATCCGCGAGGATATGAACGAGCTCATCGAGAAGTATATGCCCAATTACATGGCGTACTTAAAGTCCAGCGAAACCGCGAGAAAGCAGGCAACTTCCGATAACGGCAAAAAGCAGATCATCAAGGTTCTCGTCGGCGAAGATTTCAATATCAAAGCAGAAGGCACTTACCAGGGCCTTGCATACAGAAAAGACCTTCTTGAAGGTCTGGGCCTTTCGGAGCCGAAAACGGTAGCAGAATGGCATGACGCTTTAGTAAAGGCAAAAGAAAACGGCATGGATACGCCTTTTGTCCTGCATGAGAACGGCGGTTCGCATCTTTCCCTTTCGTGGGGCGTTGAGACGATCAACACGAACTACCTGCAGCTGGACGGCAATAAGGTTCTCGGCTCAGCAGTTCAGGACGGATTTGGCGAATATCTTGAGACCATGCGTCAGTGGTATTCGGAAGGCCTGATCGATCCGAACTTTACTTCTTTCAACTATTATCTGTCGACTCCCGGTTCCGTAGAAGCGAACCAGCACCTCCTGTACAGCTTCGTGCTTTCCGCATTCACCGGAAATAACTACGCTGCATTCCATATGGTCAACAACCAGGATGAATACCTGCAGCCGATCGTCTCTCCTGCAGTAAAAGACGGCGACAAGCCCGTACAGTCCGGCGGACGTGTTGAAGCAAAGGATACAATTTTCATCAGCTCAAGCTGCAAGGATCCGGAACTCGCTGCAAAGTGGATTGATTTCAACTATACGAAGGAAGGCGAACTCCTGAACTGGTACGGCATTGAAGGTGAGACCTATGAAATGGTCGACGGTAAGCCGCAGTTCACCGAGAAAGTTTTGAACAATGATACGCCTCCGTCTGACTACCTGCAGAAGTATGCGCTCAACTGGGGCAATTCCTGGTTCGGCAAGCACAATACTGTGGCCAGCAACAAGGTCAACACCGGCAACAACCAGCAGCAGGACGCGGTTGATATCTGGAGCGCTCCGGAGAAGAATATCGCCGTTCCGCAGGGCATTACCCTGACTGAAGACGAGAGTGATGCGATCACTTCCAAAATGACGGCAGTTCAGACCTTGATTTCTGAATACGTCATCAACTACATCATCGGAACCGACAGCACCAGCTTTGAAGATTTCAAGGCGAAGGTTCTTGAGTATGGTTATCAGGAAGTCATTGACACCTATCAGAAAGCGCTTGACCGCTACAACGCAAGATAAGATCTGATTACAACTTGATAAGGGTGGAGGCAGGTGTTTATACGGTAATACCGGGGGCCTCCGCCCTTTTTATACCCGAAAATCGGCTGTCTAAGTTGGAAAATAACGCTGAAACATACCGGCGATAAAAAACGGAACGAAACAAATACTCCGTATATCACTTTTATATCATAAATCAAAAACAGAAAGGAAAACCCCTATGAGCAAGCTTGACAACGAATTTGTAAAAGGCGTTCTTCGTACCGACGGCATCCGTTTCGTTAATGAAGACGGAAATGAAATCATCCTGAACGGCTGGGGCGCCGCAAACTGGGAAAACACCGAAGGCTTCATGATCGGCTCTGCGCCGCTTCCGCAGAATCTTTTTAAGTGGATCCTGTTCCCGGGGCCCGGGAACGACCACAATCCGGAGCGCTGGACCAGCCGCCGCTTCGTTTCCCAGATGGTCCGTGAGCTTTGCGGCGCAAAGTATGAGTCCACCTTCTGGGAGAGATGGGAAGAGAACCACCTTCGGGAAGAGGATATCAAGCTGATGGCGGATCTCGGCTTCAACTGCGTGCGCCTCGTGCTGAACGCAAACGCGCTCCTTTATGAAGAACCGGGGATTCATTTCAATGAGGGCGGATTCTCGCGCCTTGCCCGGATCATCGACGCCTGTGAAAAGTACCGCGTCTATGCGATCCTCGACATGCACGGCGTGGTCGGCGGAAACAACGGCGCGACCGGCGACTCGCTCTTCTGCGAATATCCGAGCGTTTTCCTTGATGAAGAGTCCACAGAGCGCCAGATCCTGCTCTGGGAAGAGATCGTCCGCCGCTTCGGCTCCCGCTGGATTATCGCAGGTTATGACCTCATTAATGAACCTGTTTCTTCTCCGATCCAGCATGAGTATATTCCGCTCCTCGAGAAGTACTATGAGGAATGCATTGCCCGTATCCGAAAACTCGATAAGCAGCATATCTTCTTCCTGGAAGGCGCGAAGTACGCGCGTGACTTCCGGATATTCAACCACCAGTACGATCCCGAGTGCCATAACTGGGCGATCTCGATCCATCTCTACGGCGCTTCTCCGGAGATCAAGGACCTGTATCCCTGGATCCTGAAGCGCGACGAACTGAACGTTCCGCTGTGGCTCGGCGAATGCGGCGCAGGTCCTGCGGTTGATTCGGTGTTCTACGATATCTGCGAGCACCTGCATGTGAGCTACACTCCCTGGGGCTGGAAGACGGCTGCGGAACGCGGAAAATCCATGGGGCCTCACGGAAGAGGCATGGTGCATCATTTCGTACCGGAAGGCTGGGACAAGATCCAGAAGTTCCAGATGGTCGGCCCGCGACCCTCTTACGAAGAGTGCATTAAGATCATGGACGCCTTCATCGAGTCCACGAAGCTTGAAAACTGCGAAGTAAACTACGAAGGCCCGCGCACGATGAAGAAGGTTCCGGACATCGATCTTGCAGGCGTTGCTTACGATATGTGGAACGAGGACGGAACCCGTTACTACGGTAACTGGGAGTACAGCAATTACCTGAATTTCCGTCTTGAAGACCATACAAAGCTTGTCTGGGCTTGTGAAAAGGGTCTTCCGTATCCGAAGTTTGCCTGGTATCAGGATCCCAATGAAGAGCGCTACAGCCCGCTTGATGACCTGGCGCTGGAACTTGCTGCCGGCGAATACGCCAATTATACAGTCCGTGAAGTAAAAGACGGCCTGAAGGTCTCATTCGTGGGCATCGGTGAGGGCGAAGCGGATATCCTCTGCGGCGGAAAAGTAATCGGAACCGTGAAATTCGCGGAAGGCTCCATTCTCGCACCCGAAACCTCTGAGGCGTTTTTGGTCGGCGAAACCGGCGAGCGCGTTACCGTGAAGGTTCTGGTGAAGAGCGGAACCGTCACCCTGAAGAAAGTGAAATTTGCATACTGATGCGTGCAACGGGAAAACGGCTGCCGCTGTACAATAACACTTCGAAGGGAAGAGTTTTTCTTTAATCCGGACTCCGGCGGAAAGCACTGTTTTCTTCGTGCTTCCCGCCGGTCTTTATTTGTTATGTTTTTCCGCATTTTTCTTATAATTTTCAGATGAATATTTGATAGAGATCAGTGTTTTTATCTGGTATAATGTAAAACAAGTAAAAATACAGATCAGCATATTAATGGAGGTATCAGATGAGCAGAGACTTTACCATGAACACGAAAGCGCCGATCGTTGAAACCAAAGCAGGAAAGCTCCGCGGTTTCCACTATGACGGCGTAGACCATTTCTACGGCATCCGCTATGCGAAGGCGAAACGTTTCCAGATGCCGGAACCTGTGAAACCCTGGGAAGGCGTGAAAGATGCCGGCTCCTACGGCATGATCTGTCCGGTCTTAAATGAGCCGATGCCGACGGGCGAAGTGCAGACGCCGCACCGTTTCTGGCCGCAGTCCGAGCACTGCCAGTACCTGAACGTCTGGACGACGGCCTGTGATCCCGCAGCCAAAAAACCTGTCATGTTCTGGATCCACGGCGGCGGGTATGCCGCAGGTTCCTCAATCGAGCAGGTCTGCTATGACGGCTTCAATCTGGCAAAGCTGGACGACGTGGTTGTGGTCAGTGTCAACCACCGCCTGAACGCCTTCGGATACCTGGATATGTCCGATTTCGGCGAGAAGTATAAGAATTCCGTGAACGTCGGTATGGCGGACCTTGTGGAGGCGCTCCGCTGGGTCCGGGACAACATCGCGGCTTTCGGCGGCGATCCCGGGAACGTCACGATCTTCGGGCAGTCCGGCGGCGGCGGAAAAGTCACCGTTCTCGGGCAGATCCCGGAGGCGAAGGGCCTGTTCCACAAGATGATCGTGATGTCCGGCGTCATTCCGGCAGGCGATTTCAACTCTGACTGCTCAGCAAAGGAGTTCGTGCTGGCGGTGCTTTCGAAGCTGCATATTCCGGAAGCGGAAGCCGAGCGGCTGGAAAAGGTTCCGGTTCCGCAGTTCATCTGGGCCGTCAATGAAGCAACCGCGGAGTTTAGGAAGAAGGGACAGCGCATCGGCTGGACGCCGAAGCCGAACGATTATTATGTCTGCGACCCGCTGGAGGGCGATTTTACCGACTTCTCCCTGGAAATCCCGACGATGGTCGGAACGGTCATCGCGGAATTCGGAATGATCACAGACTACGGCGTGAGAGCGGAGCTTTCCGTTACGGAGCGCGAGAAATTTGTAAAGGAATACTACGGCGAAGAGGGCGGCGCGAAGATCCTCGACGAATACCGGAAGCAGTACCCCGGAAAGAACGAGATTTACGCGGTGGACCTCGACGGCATGTTCCTGCCCGCGACTGTGGACTATGTGAAGAAGAAAGCCGCGGAGGCGAAGGCACCGGTCTACAATTACATTTTCGCGAAAGTATTCGATTACGATACCGGACGCGCCGCATGGCACTGCTCGGATATCCCGTACTTCTTCCACAACGCGGAACTGATTCCGCTGTGCCACCAGGGAGACTACGAGAAGCTCGACCGTGAAATGTCGCAGGCTTTCGTGAACTTCGCGAAGACCGGCGATCCGAACGGCGATCAGGTGCTTCCGTGGGAGCCCTGCACCGACGGCCATATGGTCACGATGGTCTTCGACGACGAGTCTCATGTCAATGTGAACATGCAGGACGTGCTTCTGCCGCTGGTCAAAGAGTACAAGCCCCCGTTCCATTTTGAACCGCCGATCGCGGACAACGACGACGAAGAGAGCGGAAGCGCCTGGGTATTCTAAAAAGAAGCTGGAGGTAAGAAGATGATTTCAATTGATCCGAAAATTGTTCAGGAAGTACCGATGGGCGTATCTGCCATGGCCAAGAAACCGGATGCGATCGATTTCATCAAATATAAAGGGAACCGCTGTCCGCTGTCGTCCGTGATCGGCTCGGTGCATTTTGAAGGGCACGATTACGCCGTGCTCCCCTTTGACCGGATGGAAGTCACGGACAGCAGGCTGAAGGCGGCAGGTACGGTCGCGGCCGTTGACAAAACCGCGCTCACGGACAGCTCCGATGCCGAAGGAAAGGAAACTTTTCCGGTTTATCGACTGAGACGGCAGCTCTATGTACAGATGCCGGAGAGCAAAGGCGTCTGTTACCCGATGGTCCGCTAGTAATTGAGCGATGGGGACAGGGCACGAAGCTCAAAATTGACTTTTGTGCCCTGTCCCCGGCAGTCAAAAACAGAAGGAGAAATGCTTATGGCTGAAAAAAGGACCTCGCAGGAGCGTTTCCTGCAGACGAAGATGTATGATGTTACACTGAAGCTGGATCCGGCGGATGTGAAAGAAGAAATTAAGACTGTCGGGGTTCTGGGCGAGTTCCTGTTCTACTGGTCCAATTTGAAGGGCAATACAGACGAGCAGGGCATGGTTGAGAATGATCCGAAATATCCGCCCGCAAAATTCAAACCCGGCATGTCGCAGATCGGCGGCCGCTATTATCAGGAAATGAAGCTGAACAAGAAAACGGGTCTCTATGAGACGACACTGAAGCTTCCGGCGGGCATGTACCCCTATGGATTCCTGGTGAACGGCGAAGTTGGTGATCCTTCCGATGATCCGCGCATGTCCTGGCAGAATTTCATGACCAAAGACGGTTCCTATCATGCGCTGAAGGAATTCAAGCCCTGGATTTTTGATCCGAAGAATCCTCCTTTCGCGCCGACGAAGGACGGCACTCAGATGAATTCCGAGCTTTATGTCGGAACACCGGACGACTATCCCTGGCTGCCTGCGACAAATCCCGCGGTCAAGGGCCTTGCAAGCTATGTGAGCTATAAGGATATCGAAGGAAATGACCGGACGATGGGCGTATATCTGCCGGCAGGCTATGACAAAGACTACGAATATCCGGTCATTTTTGTCTCCCACGGCGGCGGCGGAAACGAAGCCGACTGGTTCTCGCAGGGCGGACTGGTGAATATCATGGACAACCTTGTGGCATCCGGAAGGACAGAGCCCGCGATCGTCGTCACGATGAACAACTCTGTCTACGACTGGGACTTTGCGAAGATCGACCAGAATATGATTCAGTGCATCCTGCCGTACCTTCGGACGGTGTATTCGATCACCGAAGATCCCGACTGGATGGCTTTCTGCGGCCTTTCGATGGGCGCCATCACGACGATGTATACTTATATGCATCATCCGGAGCGATTCCACTATTTCGGCGCGTTCTCGGGCGGCTTCTGCGGCGGCGAAGGCTTCACGCTCGAAAACCCGCACCTGAAGGACGTAACGCTCCTGATCGGTTCGGCGGAAGAGGATATCGCCTACAACGAGCGGGAGATCGGCGTGCCGCCGACAATCCGGGCGCTGAAGGCAGCAGGTCTGCCGTATACGCCGTACTTTGTAACCAGCTCGCATGACTGGTTCTGCTGGCCGCAGATGTTCACCTACTTCGCGAGCGAGGTGCTGTGGAAGTAAGGAACCTCTATGGAAAAAAGCAAAAAAATCAAAATCATTATCGCAGTCGTCGCCATTTCCTTCCTGCAGGGGCTGCAGCACAGTGTCACGCCGATGCTGCAGAGCATCCAGGATGCTTTTCCGGACGTGAAGACAAGCCTTGTTCAGATGCTGGTGTCGGGTCCCGGGCTTCTTGCAATGGCGGTCGCATTGCTGTCGGGTATTCTTGTGACAAAGATCAGCAAGAAAAAGCTGCTGCTTTTCGCAGCAGCGCTGGCTCTTATCACAGGTTTCCTTCCCTTTGTAAAGGAAAGTTTCGCCCTGCTTTTCGCCTGCAGGATTGTCTACGGCATTACGCTCGGGCTCTGCATGTCCTTAAATGGTGTCGTGGTTGCGGACTTTTTTGAAGGTCAGGAGCGGGTGCAGGTCATGGGAATCCAGGCTGCAGCGGTCGGCGCGGGCATGATGATCATCAACGCCGGTGCGGGAACGCTCGGCGCTTCGGATTACCACCTGTCCTACTGGATCAACCTGATTGCCCTGATTGCATTCATCCTGCTGCTTCTGTGTCTGCCGGACACAGGGCGCGTCGTGACAGACAGGGAGAACCGGATTTCTCTCAACAAGGAAGTTTTCATCATGGGGGGGATCGGATTTTTCTTCTTCCTCTTCCTGATCACATTCAACACCAATATTTCCATGCACATCGGCGGTAAATACGCGGGAAACAGCAGTTTTGCGGGTATTGTCAACGCGGTGTTCTCGCTGATCCAGATCGCGGCAGGTTTCGTGCTGGGTATGGTGACAAAGCTCTTCAGGAGGCAGACGATGACAGCCGCGCTGGTGTCTTTTGCGATCGGCGCGATGATCCTGGTGCTGTTCCCGGCAAACGCGGCGATGCTGCTTTTAGGCGCACTTTTCTGCGGCATCTGCCAGGGCATTTTCATGCCGACAGGCATGGTAACAGTAACAAACGCAGTGAATCCGCAGTCGGCCGCGATGGCGACCGCAGTCTTCTCCTGCGGCATCCAGCTCGGCGGATTCGTTTCGCCGATCGTAACCAATTTTGCGTCCGACGTGATTTTCGGGGAAGAAGGCACCGGACATGTGTTCCTGATCGCATCTGTCGGAATGCTTATTCTGGCGGTTTTAACGGGAATCTGGCGCGCTGCAGATGGGAAAAAAGAGACAGAATCGTAATCAGGTTTTGTCAAGCGCTTCGAGGACTTCTTTCTTTCCGGGAACTGACGCCGCGGCACCGGCTCGCGTGACTGCGATTGCAGACGCCATGGAAGCGCGGCGCAGGCACTGCGGAAGCGGAAGTCCTTCGGTGAGCGAAGTGATAAAGTAACCGGTAAAGGTATCTCCGGCGCCTGTGGTGTCGACGGCGGTAACGGGGAAAGCTGCCTGCCTGACGGTTTTCTGCTCAGTAAAGGCAGCAGACCCTTCGCTTCCGAGGGTTACGAGAAGGGAGAGAGCGGGATACTTCCTATGAAGGAATTCCCAGGCTTTTTCCGGATTTTCCTCACCGGTCAGCTGTTTCATTTCAACTTCATTGACAAGAAGCCAGCGGATCTTTGACAGGTCCGCTTTTTTGATCTTTTCATCACAGGGAGAGGGGTTCAGGAAGATGTTGAGCCCCTTTTCATATGCTTTATCGATGATTTCAGGCAGGACATTCACTTCGTTCTGCAGGAGCAGGCAGTCGCCCTTCCCAAAATGACGGAGCGTTTCGTCGATCTGTTTTACTGTGATACACCGGTTCGAACCGCCGAAAAGGAGGATGCAGTTTTCGCCGGAAGGGATCACCTGGATCACGGCGTTTCCCTGAAGCTCCGGAACTTCCCGGAGATAATCCGTATTGACGCCGGCCTGTTCCAGCGTTTTCTGCAGCATTTCACCGCCTTTTCCGATGCAGCCCGCGTGATAAACTTCTGCGCCGGCTTTTGCGAGCGCCACAGACTGGTTCAGCCCTTTTCCGCCCGGGGAAAGCGCCTGAGCAGATGCCGAAAGCGTCTCGCCGGGGCTTACAAAATGGTCCACATCATAAGTATAATCCAGGTTCAGTGAACCGAAA
>JAFYGJ010000019.1:0-12106 GCA_017543275.1 Lachnospiraceae bacterium
GAAACTTCAGGAGGATGCTTTCGGATCGCTTGGTGTTCCGCTGGCCTATGCTTCGGGGAATCATGACTACGACTATGCAGATCTTTGCAGGAGGCAGGGGCGTTCGGACTTTTCCATGCCTTTTTATGAGATGGTGCAGCATCATCCGGGCTGGCGAACGACCGCGGACTGCGAAGAGACTTATTTCAAATTCGAACTCGGAAACTACATGGTTTATTTCTTCTGCGACCACATTGCGCACGACAACAGCTGGTGCTCAACGCACAATCGGATCCGCTGGGGAAAGGAAAGCTATCCTTACGGACAGGCGCACTGGGACAGAGTCCGTCAGGACATGGAAGCCTGCGAAAAACCGCACCTGATGACCGCTGCGCACTGTGCCTTCCCGGGCGGGAACCGGGATACGGAGTTTCTCGGAATGATCCAGCCGCTTCCCTTACGAACCCGGCTGCACCTCTACGGGCACTCCCACATCGGCGAATACAACTGTCCGAAGGAACGGATCTTTTCCGAGATCCAATGGGTGGACTGGCAGGATATCCCGCAGGTCGACGTTGCCTCCTTTGAGAACATCCGGGGCTCCTTCTGCCACAGCGTGATGCTGCAGATTTACGAAGATGATTCACTGGGACTCTTCTTCCGGAATCATGATCGGAAGGAGTGGTGCTCCGCTTTCTTCCCGAAGCCCTACTCCGTGGAAGAGCCGGGAAATTTCGGCCGGAGAGCCTACCTTTCCTGGGCTCCGTGGGAAGGGAAAGAAAGGCCGGAAGACCCGGGACCGGGATTCGGCGCAAAAGCCTGAAACAGGGAAAAACAGGACATGACAAGCATCGGTCTTTCTTGACAGAGACCGGTGCTTCTGTTATGATGAAACCAGGATTATTTGTTCGGGAACCGTGCTGAAAAGCACACATTTTGATTCAACAGGAGGGACTTATGAACAGTAAAATCAGAGTCATTAAAACCGATGTAACAAAAGGCGATTTCATGAAAGAAGGGACGCTGAAATTCAGGAAAGACAAAAGCGTTCCGGACGGCATTGAACTTGAAATCGTCAATGTCTATGACGAAGTGAAGTACCAGGAAATCCTCGGCTTCGGCGCAGCGTTTACCGATTCTTCGGCGGTGAATTACGCGCAGATGTCCAAAGCGGAAAAGGATGAAGTGTCGGATGCGTTCTTTTCGAGAAAGAAAGGAATCGGCTTAAACTTCAACCGGATCTGCATCAATTCTTCGGACTATGCGGCAGACTTCTACACCTGCGATGACGTGGACGGCGACAAGGATCTTCAGTACTTCAACATCGACCACGACAAAAAGGAAATCATCCCGATGATCAAAGATGCGCTGAAGCGGAATCCGGAAATGATGATTTTCGCGAGCCCCTGGAGCGCGCCGGCGTGGATGAAGGACAACGGCAAAATGGAGAACGGCGGAAGGCTCAAGAAGGAGTACCTTGCAACCTGGGCGCTGTTCTACGCAAAATTCATTCAGGAATATGAAAAAGCCGGCGTTCCGATCTGGGGTCTGACAGTCCAGAATGAGGCGAAAGCAGAGCAGTGGTGGGAATCCATGCTGTATGAAGCGGATGAAGAGCGTGATTTTGTGGCGGGTTACCTTCGTCCGACACTGGACCGGGAAGGCCTCGGCGATACCAAGGTGTTCTGCTGGGATCACAACAAGGAGCGCGTTGTCGACCGGGCGATTGAAACTTTTGGAACGAAGAGCGGAAAGGCGGCTTTTGACGGCATCGCCTATCACTGGTATTCGGGCGACCATTTCGAGGCACTGGATGCGGTGCATCAGCTCTTCCCGGAGATGGTGCAGATCAGCACCGAGAACTCGGGCGGCGCAATCGATGCGATTCCGTGGTATGTCGGCGAGCGCTGCGCACATGAGATCATCGGCGATTTCAAGAACTACTGCAGCGCCTTTGTGGACTGGAACATGATTCTTGATGAAACCGGCCATCCCTACCACTGGGATGCGGAGCGGGAAGCCGCGCACAAGAAGGGCAACAACGCCTTTGTAAACCAGGAAGCGAAAAAGAGGCGCCGCGCCTCGACGCCGATCATGTGGTGGGAAGGAAAGGTCCGTTATGAACTTTCCTACTACTACCTTGGCCAGTTCAGTAAGTACGTGCTTCCGGGCGCACGCCGGATCGGCAGCTCTTCCTACACACAGGACCTGGAGCAGATCGCTTTCCAGAATCCGGACGGGACCCGAGTCCTTGTTGTAATGAACAAGAGCGATGAAGACCTTCCGGCAATTGTCCGCTGTCAGAATAACGTAGCAGAAGACAGGCTCGCAGCGCATTCGATTGCGACCTACATTTTCTGATCCTGATTCAGGCCGATCGGAGGAATTCGGAAAACGGCTTGACTTTATTGCAGTAAAGTGCTATAGTGATTAGGATCTTCAAAAGAGGACGGGAGTTTATTTCGGATGAATCAAGTGCTGAAGGACAGCTTTTACTATTACTTTGAGGCTCGTTATTATGCGGGCTTTATTGGCTTGAAGTGAAGAGTAAATGCATCCGGATGAATAGGACCGACAGAAGATAATACAGGGCGGCTGATGTTCAGGGGATGGACAGCAGCCGCTCTTTTCAGACAGGGAGAAAAATTATGGACGAGATGGAACGGGCAAGACTTGAGATTGACGAAGCGGACCGTGAGATGGCGGCGCTTTTCGAAAAACGCATGGAGGCGGCGAAGACCATTGCCTTTTACAAAAAGGAACGCGGCCTGCCGATCTATGTGCCGGAGCGGGAGCGGGCCGTCATTTCAAAAAATGCCGCGCTGATCCAGGATCCCGGGATCCGTGCACACTATATTCAGTTCCTGCAGCATACGATGAACGCTTCGAAGCGCTATCAGCGGGAACTGATTTCGGGTGCAAGGATCGCCTACAGCGGGATTGTCGGAGCCTTTGCCAATATCGCGGCGGAACGGATCTTCCCGGAAGGGGAGCTCGTGAGTTTCCCCGGGTTCCCGGAGGCGTACCGGGCGGTCGAATCGGGTGACTGCGAACAGGCCGTGCTGCCGATTGAAAACAGCTATGTCGGCGAAGTCGGCCAGGTGACGGACCTGATGTTTGAGGGCAGCCTGTACATCAATGCGGTTTATACGCTTCGGATCCGGCAGAACCTTCTGGCACTTCCGGGGGCACATCTCTCGGACATCACCCGTGTCGTCAGCCATCCGCAGGCGCTTTCGCAGTGCCGGGATTATATTTCGTCACACGGATTTCAGGCAGTCGAGATGAGCAACACCGCGGTGGCAGCGGAATCGGTCGCGAAGGGCACCGATATTCACACGGCAGCGATCGCGAGCCTGGAGACGGCAGAGCTTTACGGCCTGTCGGTTCTTGACCACGACATCCAGACCAGTTACCAGAATGCGACGCGCTTCGCGGTTTTCTCCCGCGTACAGAACCGCGAGGAACAGAGCCGGAACGACATGCGCTTTATGCTGATGTTCACGGTCAAAAACGAAGCCGGATCCCTGGCAAGAGCAATCGACGTCATCGGCGCTTACGGCTTCAACATGAGCGCGCTTCGTTCTCGTCCCTTAGGGAGCCTCGCCTGGCAGTACTACTTCTATCTGGAGGCAGCGGGGGATATTTTCTCGCCCGACGGACAGGCGATGATGCGCAGGCTTTCCGGTGTCTGCGACATGCTGAAGGTGATCGGCAGCTTCCCCGAACCGCAGGATCTTTAAAGAGGTGCCAGATGATTCTTTCAATGAACCTTCCGGAAAACAGCTATGATATTGTGATCGATCCGGGCTGTCTTCAGCGCGCGGAAACGCTTCTCTGTCTGCAGCGGAAAGTGCTGATTGTGACGGACGAAGGCGTTCCCAAAGAATACGCGGAAACACTTGCAGAAAAATGTCTGGAGCCTGCGATCGTGACAGTTCCGCAGGGTGAGGGATCGAAGAGCATCCGCGTCTGGGAGAAACTTCTTCAGACGATGCTCGATCGGGGTTTCCTTCGGACCGATGCGGTCGTCGGGATCGGCGGCGGTGTGGTCGGAGACCTTTCGGGCTTTGCAGCGGCCTCCTACATGCGCGGGATCGATTTTTACAACATTCCGACGACAGTGCTTTCTCAGGTCGACAGTTCGATCGGCGGCAAGACAGCCGTGAATTTCGGCGGAATCAAGAACATCGTCGGCGCATTCTGCCAGCCGAAAAAAGTGCTGGTCGACCCGGAGCTTCTCATGACACTTTCGAAGCGTCAGACCGCAAACGGCCTTTCGGAAGCGCTGAAAATGGCGGCCTGCTTCGACGAAGAACTGTTCTCGCTGTTTGAACGGGAAGACCCCTATGCGAAGCTTCCTGAAATCGTCACAAGATCGCTTGAGATCAAAAAGATGGTTGTGGAGCAGGACGAACGGGAGCAGGGACTTCGGAAAGCCCTGAATTTCGGCCATACGATCGGACACGGCATTGAGAGCGTGACGGGGCTTCTGCACGGAGAATGTGTCGCTTTAGGGATGATTTTGATGAGTTCAGATCCGGTGCGGGAGCGGCTTCTTCCGGTACTTCAGAAGCTCGGCCTTCCGGTATCGGTTCAAGCGGACCGGGATCAGGTCCTGTCCGCCGTCATGCATGACAAGAAAGCGGTTTCAGGCGGCATAACCTGTGTGCTCTGTGAAGAAATCGGGCGTTTCAGGCTTCAGAAACTTTCCGAAGAGGAGATCCGCGAAAGGCTTTTCGCCGGAATTAGAGAATAAAGGAAATACCATGAAAAACACTTTTGGAAACAGTATCAGCCTTACCATATTCGGCGAATCGCACGGCCCGGAAATCGGCTGCGTGCTTTCGGGACTTGCGCCTGGAATCCCGGTATCGGAGGACAGCATCCGCGAAACGCTCCGCCTTCGGAAGCCCGCAGGCGCGATCTCAACAGCCCGGGTCGAGCAGGATGAATTCCGGATCGTGAGCGGCGTTTATCAGGGATATACGACGGGGACGCCCCTTTGCATCCTGATTCCGAACAGCAATACGAAAAGCGGCGACTACAGCGCGCTGAAGGACCTTGCGCGTCCGGGACACGCGGACTATACGGCCTTCTGTAAATACCACGGCTTCGCGGATCCCCGGGGCGGCGGACATCAGAGCGGACGCCTCACGGCTGCGCTTGTCGCAGCCGGCGGAATCCTGCTCCCGGCGCTTCAAAAGAAAGGGATCCGGATCGGATCGCATATCCGGATGCTCGGCGGCGGGAAAGAAGGCGAAGCGCGTTTTATCGAAGACCGGGCATTTTCTTCGGATGAACAGACACTGAATCAGGAGATCGAGGCGCTGAAGGATAAAACGTTCCCGGTGATTCAGGATGCGGCCGCTGAGAAAATGCAGCAGCGGATCCTGCAGGCAAAAGAAGATCAGGACAGCGTCGGCGGAATCCTCGAGTGCGCAGTCACGGGGATACCGGCCGGCGTCGGCGAGCCCTGGTTCGATTCGGTCGAATCAGAGCTATCGCACATCCTTTTTGCAATACCGGCGGTGAAGGGCGTCGAATTCGGGGAAGCCTTCTCTATGGTCGGGGAGCGCGGAAGCGTGTATAACGACGCTTTTACGGCTTCTTCGGTGTCCTGTGCGGGTTTTCCCGCTGAAGGCAGCGAAGGGCCGGAAAACGGCCAAATTCCGCATGAGAAGGCCATCCGGACGCTGACCAATCACAACGGCGGCGTGAACGGCGGCATGACAAACGGAATGCCGGTTCTTTTCCGGATCGCCGTAAAGCCGACACCCTCGATCAGCCTGCCGCAGCAGACTGTCAACTTCCGCACGATGGAGGAGACGGAAATTACTGTTTCCGGCCGGCACGACCCGGCGATCATTCACCGGGCGCGGATTGCCGCGGACTGTGCGGCGGCACTTGCCGTCGCAGACCTTCTTGCGCTTCGCTGCGGTACGGACTGGCTTGCAGAGTAAACACACGGAACTTTTGGAGACAACATGGAATACGGATGCATCGGCGAACACCTGCCGCACAGCTTCAGCCGGGAAATACATCAGCTGATCGGCGATTATGATTATCAGCTCCGGGAGATCGAAAGAGGGGATCTCTGCGCTTTCATGAAGGCTGCGGATTTTCGCGCCATCAACGTGACAATCCCGTACAAGGAAGCGGTGATCCCGTACCTTTCGGAGATTTCCCCGAAGGCGCGTGCAATCGGCGCTGTCAACACGATTGTGAACCGGGACGGGAAGCTTTTCGGCGACAATACGGATTTCTCGGGCATGGACGCGCTTCTTCAGAGGCTCGGGATCGACCCCTGCGGGAAAAAAGTGCTGATCCTCGGGACCGGCGGGACATCCAAAACCGCAAAGGCCCTGATGGAGTCGCATGAAGCGCGTGCAATCTATCGCGTGAGCCGCAGAAAAAGTGAGGAAGATCCGGGTATCATCACCTATGAGGAGGCATATTCGGACCATACGGACGCCGAAATCATCGTCAATACGACGCCGGTCGGAATGTTCCCGGAAACGGACGCCTGTCCGCTCAACTTTTCGGCCTTCCCGAATCTGTTGGGGGCGCTGGACGCGGTCTACAATCCGCTCCGGACGATTTTTGTCCAGCAGGCGGAAGACCGGAAGATCCGCTCGGAGGGCGGTCTCTATATGCTGGTTGCGCAGGCCGTGTACGCTTCAGCCCTTTTCACCGGCAGGCCTGTGCGGGAAGGAATGACAGAGCGGATCTTCAAAAAACTCCGCTATGACAAGGAAAACATCGTCATCACCGGGATGTCCGGCGCCGGAAAATCGGCTGTCGGAAAGGCACTTCGGCGGATTACCGGGCGGAAGCTTGTTGATACGGATGCGCTGATCGCAGCGGATGCCGGCATGAGCATCCCGGAGATTTTCGAAAAGTTCGGTGAGGAAGGCTTCCGTGCGATGGAAACCGAAGCCATCCGCAGCGCTTCCCAGGAAAACGGCATTATCATATCGACCGGCGGCGGCGCGGTGCTTCGGGAAGAAAACCTGCGGGAACTGAAGAAAAACGGACGGATTTTCTTTCTGCAGCGGGATATTTCCGAGATTGAACCGTCGCCTGACCGGCCGCTTGCGGATACAAGGGAGAAGGTTGCGGCGCTTTACCGTGCACGGCTTCCGCTGTATCTGTGGAGCGCGGATTCCGTGGTGCTTGTCAAGGGAACGCCGGAGGATACGGCAGGGATCCTGCTGAAAAACCGGCTGGAGAGCTGATCAAGAGGGAAATTATGAAATTGCTCATTATCAACGGCCCGAATCTCAACATGCTGGGGATCCGGGAACCGGGAATCTACGGCACGGAGAACTACGAAGCACTCTGTCAGAGAGTCCTTTCTCATGCGGAAGAACTGGGGATTGATCTGAAGCTTTATCAGTCCAATCACGAGGGGGATCTTGTCGACGAAATCCAGCGCGCTTACGGACGGATCGACGGAATCGTCATCAATCCGGGGGCCTATACGCATACGAGTATTGCGCTTCTTGATGCACTGAAAGCAGTCGGGATTCCAGCGGTTGAAGTGCATATCTCGAAAGTGGAGGAACGCGAAGCATTCCGTCAGATTTCCTATATCCGTGCCGCCTGCGTGAAAACAATCACCGGACGCGGGATCAGCGGCTATCTGGAAGCAATGGATTTTCTTCTCTCGTACCTGAACGGCGGAGGGAAGTCATGATAGCCCGGATTCATGCAGGGAAGGCTTCGGGAACTGTATCGGCGCCTCCCTCAAAAAGCATGGCGCACCGCCTGCTTCTTGCGGCAGGGCTCTCGGAAGGGGAGAGCCGGATCCGGAACCTTGCGGGTTCCGAAGATATCCTTGCGACTGCTGACTGCCTTCGGGCGCTTGGGAAAACGGTTCTTCTGAAGGACGGGGAAGCAGTCCTGAGCGGCCCCGGAGTTCCTGGATCCGACCATGAAAGTACAGGCATACCGGACAAACCGGTTCTGCTTCCTGTCCGGGAATCCGGGTCAACGCTGCGTTTCCTGATTCCGATCGCACTGACGCTCGGAAGAGAAGTACGCTTTACCGGAACGAAGCGCCTGTTTGAACGCCCGCTTTCCGTGTATGAAGACCTGGCCCGAAAAGAAGGATTCCTTTTCGAACGGGACGAGGACAGCCTTCTTGTAAAGGGAAATCTTCGGGCCGGCAGCTATCTGATTCCGGGCTGGATTTCCAGTCAGTTCGTGAGCGGGATGCTGTTCGCGCTTCCGAATCTTTTGGGAGACAGCCGAATCGAACTGCTGCCTCCTGTTGAAAGCCGGCCCTATATCGATATGACAATGCAGGCGCTGCATCTTTTCGGCATCGAAACCGGGTGGAGCGGCGAATTGACAATTGAGATTCCGGGCGGGCAGAAGAGCAGGGCACAGGAGTATGCGGTCGAAGGCGATTACAGCAACGCCGCTTTTTTAGAGGTTCTGAATGTGCTCGGCGGAACAGTACGGATTGAAGGACTGGATCCGCTTTCGCTTCAGGGCGACCGGATTTATGCAGAGCATTTTAAGGCCATTCAGAAAGGGTTCGCGGAAATCGACATATCCGACTGCCCGGATCTCGGACCGGTGCTTTTTGCGGCTGCTGCGGCGATGCACGGCGGCAGGTTCACCGGAACCGGACGTCTTCGGCTGAAGGAGAGCGACCGCTGTCAGGCGATGCAGGAGGAGCTTCTGAAATTCGGCATCCGCTGTGAAAATGATGCGGACAGCTTTACAGTCTGTCCAGGGGAACTCCGGGCACCTTCACAGCGCCTTTACGGGCACAATGATCACCGGATTGTCATGGCGCTTTCGTCTCTGTGTACGCTCTGCGGCGGTGAGATTGAAGGCGCGGAAGCAGTCCGGAAAAGCTGGCCGGAGTATTTCGATACATTGAAGAAACTTGGAATTGAGGTGGAACAGTATGCAGTGGATCAGTAAGGGAAACATTCTGATTGTCGGACTCGGACTTATGGGCGGAAGCTACGCCCGGGCGCTTTCGCGGCTCGGCTATCATGTCGCGGCCGTGGATACCAGAGAAAAGTCCATCGAATACGCGCTCCGGGAAGGCATTATCGAAGAGGGGGACATTTCTGTCAGTTCCTACCTGGTATCGGAGGCGGATGCGGTGATTTTCGGCCTCTATCCGAACGTTTTCAAGGAATGGATTGCCGAGCACCAGCAGCTGTTCCGTCCGGGGACCATGATTACCGACGTGACCGGCGTGAAGAGCAGTGTGGTTTACGACATTCAGGCCATCCTTCGGCCCGATGTTGAATTCATCGCCGCCCACCCGATGGCAGGACGCGAAGTCTACGGCGTCGAAAACAGCGACGACCGGATGTTTCACGGTGCGAACTACATTGTGACGCCGACTGAAAAGAATACGCCGGAGGCGATTGAATGGTGCAAGGACCTCGGACGGATTCTGGGATTCCGGCGGATTTCGGTGCTTTCCCCGGAAGAGCACGACGAGATGATCGCTTTTGTGTCGCAGCTGACACACTGCATCGCCGTGAGCCTCATGACCTGCAAGGACAACCAGCATCTTGTGGATTACACCGGCGACTCCTTCCGGGATCTCACGAGGATCGCCCGGATCAACGACAGCATGTGGTCGGAACTGTTCCTGATGAACAAGGAGAAACTCCTTGCCGAAATGGATGGATTTTTAAGAGAATTTACGGAATTCCGGGATATGCTCGCAGCGGAAGACAAAGAAGGCATGCGGGAAAAGATGCGGCTTTCAACGGAGCGCCGCGGCTGGTTTGACAAGAGATGAGACAGCGTTTTGTGACAGAGAAAGAGGAGACAGAATCATGAATATGGATTTTTACCGCAAACTGGCAATCCCGATGGAGGTCAAAGAGATGTTCCCGGTGACGCACAAGGTCAGCGAGACAATGGAGAAACGGGTGCTGGAGATCAAGCGTATTCTGGACGGGCGCTCGGACCGCCTGCTCCTCGTCATCGGCCCCTGCTCCGCGGACAACGAGGACAGTGTGCTGGATTACATTTCGCGGCTCTGCCCGGTACAGGAGCGGGTTGCGGAAAAGATTATGATCGTTCCGCGGATCTATACCAACAAGCCGCGGACGACCGGCGAAGGCTACAAGGGCCTTCTGCATCAGCCGGATCCTTCGGAAAAGCCGGACCTTTTTAAGGGCATCATCGCGACGCGCGAGCTTCACATGCGGGCGGTTGCGGAAACAGGTTTCGGCTGTGCGGATGAAATGCTGTACCCGGAGAATCATAAGTATCTCGACGATATCCTGGCTTATGTCGCGGTCGGCGCGCGTTCCGTCGAGGATCAGCAGCACCGGCTCACGGCCTCCGGCATCGAGGTGCCGGTCGGCATGAAGAACCCGACAAGCGGCGACTATTCGGTGATGATGAATGCGATTGTTGCCGCCCATCACGGGCACACCTTCATTTACCGCGGCTGGGAGGCGCATTCCTTCGGAAATCCCTATACGCATGCGATTCTCCGCGGCTATACCAACAAGCACGGCCAGCACCAGCCCAATTACCACTATGAGGATCTGGAACTTCTGTGTGATTTTTACGAAAAGGTTGAGCTTCCGCACCCGGCCTGCATCATCGATACGAATCACTCAAATTCGGGCAAGGATCCCTTCATGCAGCCCCGAATCATCCGGGAAGTCCTGCAGAGCCGCAGCTATGACCAGAGAATCCGGAAGCTTGTCAAAGGCTTTATGGTGGAAAGCTACATTGAGTCCGGCTCACAGCCTGTCGGCGGCGGCTGCTACGGCAAGTCCATCACCGATCCCTGCCTCGGCTGGGAAGAGACTGAGCGGATGATTTACGAGATTGCCGAGCTGCTGTAATCTCGGAACTCGCCTGCGGGATCGCAGTTCCCCCTCGGCGACGGTTCCAGGTCGCCTCGGAAGAACCGCGATAACCCTCGGCTCGGGGGTGTTACGGCCTACACAGTTGCGAAACTCGCCTGCGGGATCGTATGCTCCCGGCATATTCTTTACTGATTGATCCGAATTCTGACCGCGGTTTTGCTGCGGATTGTAAATGCGGGGCTGGCGTCCCGCGGAGTCAGTTTCGGGACTGAAGTGAGGGCAGTGTCGTTGAGGCTGAATTCCACGCTTGTCGTGTCGCTGATGATGCGAAGCATGTGTTCCGGTCCGCGGCGCGGCAGGAAAACCTCTGTCCGGACGGTATTGCTCCAGGGAAGCGGTGACAAGAAACCGCTGATCCGGACGCCTTCCGGGGAGGCATCGATCACAAGACCCGGAAACTCTGCATGGTACGAAGGCTCATCGGATGCCTGAATGGTGATCATCGCGGCGGGAGAGGAGAGTGTTTCTGTCAGAATCAATGGATTTTCGGCACTTTCCGGGTCCGCAGTAAGCGCATATTCAGCGTGGGAGGGAAATGCTTTCCCGAATTCCGAAGCCGGCTTTGCGGCGAGGAAGTATTCTCCGTCAATGTATTTCAGAAACATTTCCTGTGGCGTACCCATGGAGCAGTTGTAAGGCACGCCGGGGATCGGACTCCGGTTCCAGACCATACGGACGGTCGGCTGTCCTTTCTCCTGCCAGTAAATCTGTGCGGCGTAGCTCTCCGAATCAAAGGAGAGTTTTTTTGCATCCTGAACCGGGAAGAAGCCTTCTTGTTTCATCTCGCCGATCAGGTAGATGTCGCTTGCGCCTGTCAGGACCCAGAGTACCCGGCCATCCGGCGACACCAGCGGATAAAGGTTCGGACATTCGCGGTCCCTCCCGATCTGAAGTGTCTGAAGCATGGAAAAGTGCAGCAAATCCCGGGTTTCAAAGATTGCAAAGGAGGCATCCCGGTCGCTCAGATGAAGCGGGCAGAGATATCGGTCAAATTCTCTGTCATATACCAGTTTCGGGTCACGGTTTCCGGGCCCGATCTCAGGAATCACCGGGTTTTCCGGATATTTTACAAGTGTCTTCCCGCCGTCTTCCGAGTATGCGAGACACTGCTCGAAATGTGTTCCGGCGCTTGTGTAGTAGAACAGCAGTCGTTCCTGAGGATCGCTTCTCAGGTTGAAAAGCCCGCTCCGGTTTTCCGGATCCGGGAGTGCACAGCCCGAATACATCATACCCCGGTCATCCTGAAACAGCGCTTC
>JAFYGJ010000020.1:0-42802 GCA_017543275.1 Lachnospiraceae bacterium
TTCGATTTTCTACGGGGACCCTTCGGGGTCCCCTCGAAGTTCCGGGTCCCTTCTCCAACTTAGAAAACAGCAACGGCTCAAGCCTCCGGCTCTTACGGCCTCCGCTTGAGCGGATTGCTGTTTTTTGGTCGAATCCCGGAAATAATGAAAATTTATTGGTTTTTATATTCCTTTTTTGAAATTGGTATGCTATACTTTTGACGTAGGAATCGAACCTGCGAAAAAGATGCAGTTGACTCGGCGAACACGGTAAGACGGAGGATTTTTCAGATGGCATTTTGTATGAAGTGCGGATCCGCATACAAAGAAGGGCAGAGATTCTGCATTAAGTGCGGCGCGGCGCTGCCGATGCAGCCCCTGTCTCAGCCCCAGCAGCAGCCTGTTCGGCAGACACCCCAGCAGCAGCCGGTCTATCAGCAGCCTGTTGTCCGGCAGCCGGTTTACCAACAGCCGGTTCAGCCGACAGTTCAGGTACAGCCGCAGCCGCAGGTTCAGCCTGAAAAGCATGAACCGAAGGCGAAGGGGAACGGACTGTGCACGGCCGGTTTTGTCTTCTCGCTGCTTGGGATTTTCCTTTTCGGAATCACCAGTCTGTTCGGACTTCTGTTCTCAGTTTTCGGCCTGATTTCCGCCGGGAAAAAGAAGCAGGACGGAAAGGGCAAGGCGGTGGCCGGAATTATCATGTCCGTCCTGATGCTCGCTGTTTTACTGGTTGTATTTGTGTTCCTTAGGAATCCGCTGATGGACAAATACGAACAGCTGACCGGGCGGCCATTTCCCATCAGGAAGATTTCAGTTGAGTATGATGATATGATCACAAACTCAGGCTGGGTCGTGGCGGAGGACGAAACCTGTATTCAATTCAACACGAAAGACCACACATTCAGGAACTATATAAGCTATCTGGATACGTCCGACATGTACATGTCCGGTCATTATAAAATGTATAACGGCAAGGAAGCTTTCAGGTATTTGAAGAAAAATGCGGAAGAATTCGGTTTATCTGAAGCTGAACTTGATTTTCTTCTTGATGATGAAGAGGGCCGTTATGAGACGAATCTGATGGCCTTAAGCTGCGATTACGAGGCATTTGTCTATCAGGATGAGACCCAGAGCGGCTTTGATAAAGTGACAGAGCATTTTTATGGTTTCTATGTACTGGTTAATAAAGATGAGCAGGTTTTTGACGCGATCGAAATGCACAACCTGGAATCCGGCGCTACATTTACACTGATCAAAGAGGAACAGTTCGACGATTACAGATTCGCCGAAGATGCTGAGCCCGAAGACTCTGAGTCCGAAGACGCAGAAGAGGAGTAGACTGCGTAAAAAACGCAGGATCCCGAGAAGAAAGTTACGCAGCAGTTTTGAGGGAGGTTTCAGTGCGATGATAAGGAATTTTATAATCGGATCTTTCTGTATGATTCTGATCGCGACACAGCTGACAGGCTCAGCTATGACAGGTATGGCGCTGACAGGCGGGACTGTGATATATAACGACGATTGTGACGGCTGGATTTCAGAATCCAGAGCGGCGCCTACCTTAAGGAATTACGTTGATGAAATAAACTACTACATCAGACAAAATGTCACCCATTTTTCAAGTGAATTAACGCCGGATCAAATGAAGACTTCCGTCGCCACGTTTCAGAATCTCCAGGCAAAACTGAGCGGAACCCTGATGTGCGAAATTGACGGTGTGAAATATAAATATCCGAATTTCGTTTTGGAAAGGGAAGATGAGGGGCACGTCGTTACGGAGGTTACGCGGTACTTTATAAGACCTCTGAGTACGGACGCCAACGGCGTATATCTGGGCGTGAAGGTGACGGCACATGAGGACGAATCCGGCGATAAAATACGTGAAATGAATGCGAAGCTCAGACAATTCGAGTGCAGTAACCGCACAGAAGCACAGATACAGGATGTCCATGCACGGTTTCAGTCATTTAAAAGCAAATATGACGGAATTCTGTTGTGTTATGATTCGCACGTGAGCCATCAGTACGAGGTCTGGACGCCGACTTACGATGAGTATGTTACGGATATCAATAACTATACGAAGTGGTTTCCTAATTACATGGATGATAATCCGTTCCATATAGCCGCACGCGATCAGGATGTCAGATGGTGCGTCAAAGTCAGCGACAAAAAAAACAGACATGGCCTATTTAAGGGAATTGTATATTATGCGGTCAGATTTCCTGATGCGGGCTCCACTTCGACAGGGGATCTCATGAAATCCATGAATGGGTCGGGAGGAGATTCCGCCGACGGATCTTCGGGCGGTACTGCCGGATCTTATATGCTTCCCGACGTGCCGGTTAAGATCAAATGATCCGTGATTTACCTGTTTTCGGACTGACGGTTGAGACGTATTCCCTGATGGCAGTTCTTGCCGCAGCCGCGTTTGCGGCTCTGAGCTGGCGGCGCCTGAGACGCTGCGGGCTGTCAGCTTCCGGTGCTGTAATACTGCTGTTTTTGATAAGTGTCTTTTTCCTTTTCGGCGCACGGCTCTGGAATATTGCGGTCAACCCGGATTCGTACAATGAAACCAGGCCATGGTATACGCTCCGAATGACTGGCTTCAGTGTGTTCGGAGGGATTACGGGCGTTGCCGTCGTTGTTTTATCTGCCGCGCTGATCTTGAGGATGCAGCCCCTGAAGCTTTTTGACGCCGTAACGGTTCCGGGGGCTGCTGCGTTCTGTATTGCCCGTGTGGGCTGTTTCTTAGGCGGATGCTGTTACGGCAAAGAAACCGATCTTCCGTGGGGCGTGGTATTCCCGCCCAAGGCGGACGCCGCTGTTTCATCTTTGCCCCATGCTGTGCATCCGACGCAGCTCTACGAGCTGCTCCTTGCGCTTCTGGGCATCCCTTTATGCCTGTTCATCGTTAAAAAATCGCGGGCCAAAACGGGCGGACTGTTCTTCCTCTATGCCGTGTGGTTCTGTACCATGCGGCTGATTGTTCATCCGCTCCGGGATCTGCCGTATTCTCTTCTGGTCCTTGAGGTCATATATCCTGTGCTTTATTACGTTCTGATCGTTTTCGGCATATTTCTTTTCGTATGGTCGTGCCGGAGGGGCCGGTCTTGACGGACGCAGAAAATTAGTGTATGATACAGAAGGTCGGGAGGAGATCCCGGCCGGAAGGAGTGGACGCGGTATGAAAGAAGCGCGGAGGGTGTTCCTGAAATTGTCCGGCGAGGCATTGGCGGACAAGGAAAAAGGCGGCTATAACCTGCCGGTTGTGCAGGATGTTGCGCGGCAGGTGAAGGAAGCAGTGGATGCCGGGGTGCAGGTCGGAATCGTGATCGGCGGCGGCAATTACTGGCGGGGCCGGACCGGAACAGAGATAGACCGGACAAAATCGGACCAGATCGGTATGCTTGCGACAGTCATGAACTGTATTTACGTGTCGGAAGTGTTCCGCTACGAGGGTATGAAGACCGAAATCTTCACACCGTTCCAGATCGGGGCGATGACAAAGCTTTTCAGTAAAGATGCGGCTGTGGCGGCAATGAAGGACGGTGCGGTGTGCTTCTTCGCAGGCGGCACGGGTCACCCCTTCTTCTCAACTGATACCGGCATTGTGCTCCGGGCGCTGGAATTGGAGGCCGATGCGATCCTTTTAGCGAAGGCGATCGACGGCGTGTATGACAGCGATCCGAGAACCAATCCCGATGCAAAGAAATTCGATACCATTTCCATTCACGAAGTGGTGGACAGGAAACTTGAAGTGATCGACCGGACAGCGGCGGTCATGTGCGAGGTAAATAAAATGGCGCTTGCGGTATTTGATCTGAGAGAGCCGGATTCGATCCGGGATGCTTTAAACGGAAAGATCAAGGGTACCGTTGTGACGGCGGATTAAGCCGATAAATCTGAGAACTGAAAAGGAGGCTGACATGGAAGAGGTTTTACTTTTGACAGAAGAGAAGATGGAAAAAACACTGGCAAATTTAGAGGAAGAGTACATGATGATCCGCGCCGGCCGCGCGAATCCGCACCTTCTGGACAGACTGACCGTCAATTACTACGGCTCGCCGTCGCCGCTGCAGCAGGTTTCGAACATCTCGGTGCCGGAAGCCCGGATGATCGTGATCCAGCCCTGGGACAAGAGCCTGATCAAGGATATCTGCAAGGCAATCCAGGCCTCCGATATCGGCATCAATCCTTCGACGGACGGCCAGACCATCCGCCTGGTGTTCCCGGAGCTCACGGGTGAACGCCGTAAGGAATTGGCAAAGGACATCAAGAAGCGCGCGGAGGAAGCGAAGGTTGCAATCCGGAACATCCGCCGCGATGCAAATGAACAGATCAAGAAGATGGAAAAAGCTTCCGAGATCACAGAAGATGACCGCAAGGAAGGCGAGGAAGAGAGCCAGAAGCTGACGGACCAGTACATCAAAAAGATTGACGAGGCGGCAGCAAAGAAGACTGACGAGGTCATGACCATCTAAACGTACAGGGCGGCTTATGGACTGTTCAACAGTTGCAGGCCGCCTTTATTCCGTGAAAAGGACGGCAGAAATGAGCGAAGACATGAAGATTCCCGCACATGTGGCGATCATCCTGGACGGCAACGGCCGCTGGGCAAAGCTGCGAGGGCTTCCGCGGCCGATGGGGCACAAGGAAGGCTGCAAAACCGTCGAAAAAACCGTCGAATGGGCGGCAAGGCTCGGCGTCCGCTATCTCACGGTATACGGGTTTTCCACCGAGAACTGGAAACGCGATTCGGAGGAGGTTTCCTCACTGATGACCTTGTTCCGCTTCTATATGCGGCGGCTTCTTGTGATTGCGAAGGAGAACAACGTCCGTGTGAAAATGATCGGGGACCTCGCAAGATTCACGGAAGATATCCAGAACGGAATCCGGAGGCTCGAGGATGAGACGGCTGAAAATTCCGGCCTGACCTTTGTGATCGCCGTGAATTACGGCGCCCGCGACGAGATCAGAAGAGCGGTGCAGAAAATCTCCGGAGAAGTCCGGGAAGGGAAGCTTAACCCGGAAGATATCACGGAGGATCTTCTCAGCGATCATCTGGATACTGCGGGAATTCCGGATCCGGACCTTCTGATCCGGACCGGGGGCGAACTTCGGATCAGCAACTACCTTCTGTGGCAGTGTGCCTACACCGAGTTCTACGTCACAGAGGTCCTGTGGCCGGATTTCTCCGAGGAAGAACTTGTCCGGGCAATCGAGAGCTTCAACAAAAGAGAACGCAGATACGGCGGAGTCCTTTCATAAATACGGGAAGGAAGAAATATGGCTGGCAATCTGAAAAAAATCGATTTCATGAATATGGCGACGCGTTTCGTCAGCGGGATCATCCTGCTGGCGCTGGTTGTCGTTTCCGGCATTTTCGGCGGATGGTTCTTCTTCGCTGTCGTCGCGGCCATCAGCCTGATCTGCCTCTGGGAATTCTACAAAATGGCCGGGATCGAAAAACGTCCGGTCGGCATCGCAGGCTATGCGGGCGCCGTGCTTCTGTGGATTGCCCTGGCCTTCAGACTGGAGGAATACCTGCCTGCTGTCCTGATCTTAGGATTCTTTGCGGTCATGGGCGTTTACGTGTTTCACTTTGTTCACACGGAAGTCACAGAGGCGGTGTATGCTTTCTTCGGATTGTTCTATGTGGTATTCTGTCTGAGCTTCATGTACCGCATCCGGATGATGGACGACGGCGTGTTCCTGCTGTGGCTGATTCTTCTCGGTTCCTGGGGCTGCGACCTGTCGGCCTACTGCATCGGCATCGTCTTCGGCAAACATAAGATGGCGCCGGACCTGAGTCCGAAAAAAACCATCGAAGGCGCGGTCGGCGGCGTGCTCGGAGCAGCATTTTTGGGCGCGGTTTACGGTGCGCTTTTCGGTTCGAAATTTGTCGTAATTGACTACCCGGTACTTGCCTGCGGCGTGGCCTGCGGGTGCGCGGCGCTTCTCTCGATGATCGGGGACCTTGCGGCATCCGCCTTCAAGCGAAGCCACAATATCAAGGACTATTCGAAGATCCTGCCCGGACACGGCGGGCTCATGGACCGCTTTGATTCCGTGATCTTTGTCGCACCCGTGATTTATTACGTGGTCAAATTGTTCGTACGGTAAACATAGGGATTTCAAATGAAAACAATCGCGCTTTTGGGGTCTACGGGTTCAATCGGAACGCAGACCCTTGAAATTGTCCGGGAGCAGAAGGACATCCGGGTCGCATCCCTTGCGGTGCTTAAGAACATCGATCTTCTGGAGCGGCAGACACGAGAGTTTCTTCCGGATCTGGTCTGTGTCTACGATGAGGAGCGGGCGGAAGAATTCAGAAGCCGGGTTTCAGACCTTCCTGTAAAAGTGCTGTCCGGGATGGATGGTCTCATAGAGGCAGCCTGCGTGGAATCTGCGGAGATTACGGTTCCGGCGGTCGTCGGAATGATCGGTATCCGCCCGACGATGGAGGCGATCCGCGCCGGGAAGGACATCGCGCTTGCCAATAAGGAGACGCTGGTCACAGCCGGACATCTGATCATGCCGATGATCAGGGAGTACGGCGTGAAGCTCCTGCCGGTGGATTCCGAGCACTCGGCGATTTTCCAGTGCCTGCAGGGACGGGCGGACAACCGGATCGCGAAAATCCACCTCACGGCTTCCGGCGGACCCTTCCGCGGATTCTCGGCGGAGCAGCTTCAGAAGGTGACACTTCGGGACGCTTTACAGCATCCGAACTGGTCCATGGGGCAGAAGATCACGATCGACAGCGCGACGATGGTCAATAAAGGTCTCGAAATCATGGAGGCGCACTGGCTTTTCGACGTTTCCTATGACCAGATTGAAGTCGTGGTGCAGCCGAAGTCGATCATTCATTCCATGGTGGAATTTGAAGACGGGGCCGTCATGGCTCAGCTCGGAACGCCGGATATGAAGCTTCCGATCCAGTATGCGCTGTACTATCCCGAGCGGCGGTACCTGCCGGGGAAAAGGCTCGATTTCTCTGTGATCGGGGCCATCACGGTGGAAAAACCGGATACGCAGGTTTTCCGGGCGCTTCCGTTAGCGGTCCGGGTCGGAAAGCAGGGCGGAAACGCGCCGACTGTATTTAACGCGGCCAATGAATGGGCAGTCGCGCGCTTTTTACGGGAGGAAATCAGCTTCCCGGCGATTACGGAAGCGATCGAGCTGGCGCTCTCGAAAGTTCCCTTTATCGATCATCCGTCTCTTCCGGAGATCCTTGATACGGAAAAGACGGTTTACGAGGTGTTAAATTGTCAACTGTAGTCAGCATTATTGCTTTTATCCTCATCATCGGGCTTCTGATCTTTTTCCATGAGTTCGGCCACTTCCTTCTGGCAAAGAAGAACAAGGTCGGCGTCACGGAATTCTCGATCGGCATGGGACCGAAAATGTTTTCCAAGGTAAAAAACGGCACGAACTTTGTCGTCCGCTGGATTCCCTTCGGCGGCTACTGCATGATGCTCGGAGACGAGTCCTTTGTCGCGGATCCCTCCCTTCTGGGAGAGCAGGTCGACATGGACGAAGAGCACGCCTATTCGAAGAAATCCGTCTGGGCGCGGATGTCCATTACCCTCGCGGGCCCGGTTTTCAATTTTGTGCTGGCGCTCATCCTTTCGACGGTCCTGGTCGCTTTAATCGGCGTCTCAACGACGAAAATCTACGATGTCGTGGATGGATATCCGGCACAGGAGGCGGGTCTTCAGGGCGGCGACGAGATTGTGAAACTGAACCGCACGCGCGTCCATCAGTTCCAGGACATCTCGATCTTCCTGGCGCTTCACGAAGGCGAGGATGTCGAAGTGACCTATAAGCGGGACGGCGTAAAATATACGACGACGCTGAGTCCGAAGCTTGCCGAGGACGGCCAGACCTATATGATCGGCATCTATGCCTCGCCGCGTACCAAGGACCTGTCGGTTCTGCAGGTTTTCCAGTACGGCTTCTACAATTTTGAGTACAATGCAGGCGCGGTCATCAAGAGCCTCGGGCTGCTGTTCCGCGGAAAACTCGGCCTGAACGATCTCTCGGGGCCGGTCGGCATGGCGGGAATCGTCAATGACATCGTCAAGGATGTCGAGGAGGATACGAAGGACGAAAGCTTCTTTGTGACAGCCTACTGGGTCTTTATCAACCTGCTGAATTTCACGGCGCTGATCTCGGCAAACCTCGGCATCATGAACCTGCTGCCGGTGCCGGGACTTGACGGCGGCAAGTTCCTGTTCCTTTTAGTGGAGGCCGTCATCCGAAAACCGGTGCCGAAGAAGATGGAAGGCATCATCACGATCGCAGGCTTCGTGCTTCTTATAGGGCTTATGGTCGTCGTGCTTTTCAATGATATTATCAAGGTTTTTTTCAGGAGATAGCAGCATGTCTTATCGTGAACATACCAGAGCGGTCCGGATCGGGGATCGCACAATCGGCGCGGGTAATCCCGTGCTGATTCAGTCTATGACGAATACGAAAACAGAGGATGCAGAGAGCACCATCCGGCAGATTCTTCAGCTGGAGCAGGCGGGCTGCGAAATCATCCGCTGTGCGGTTCCGACGATGGAAGCCGCGGAAGCTTTCCGGAAAATCCGCGCCGGGATTCACATTCCGCTTGTCGCGGACATTCATTTTGACTGGAAGCTTGCCATCGCAGCGATTGAAAACGGCGCTGACAAGGTGCGCATCAATCCCGGAAACATCGGTTCCCGGGAGCGGGTGATGGAGGTCGTCCGCGCAGCGAAGGAGCGGAACATCCCACTTCGGGTCGGCGTAAACTCCGGCTCACTTGAAAAGGAGCTTGTGGAAAAATACGGCGGCGTCACGGCGGAAGGCCTTGTCGAGAGCGCGCTTTCGGAGGTCCGGGCGATCGAGGACTGCGGATACGACAATATCGTCGTCAGCATTAAGTCTTCGGATGTGCTGATGTCCTACGAAGCTCACCGCATGATCGCCGAAAAATGTCCGTATCCTTTACATGTCGGCATCACGGAAGCCGGCGGCCTTATTCGCGGCAATATCAAGTCCGCCATCGGGCTCGGACTGATCCTGCATGAAGGTATCGGCGATACGATCCGCGTGTCTCTGACCGGAGACCCGGTGAATGAAGTGGAGTCCGCGAAGCAGATTTTAAGAACGCTCGGGCTTCGCCGGGGCGGAATCGAAGTCGTTTCCTGCCCGACCTGCGGAAGGACGGAGATCGACCTGGTCGGCCTGGCAGGACAGGTCGAGGAGATGATAAAGGATTTTCCGGAGCTCAGCCTGAAGATCGCGGTCATGGGCTGCGTCGTCAACGGTCCCGGCGAAGCGCGCGAAGCGGATCTTGGCATCGCGGGCGGAAAGGGCGTCGGTATCCTGATCAGGGACGGGGAAGTGATCCGCCGGCTCAGCGAAGAGGAGCTTCTTCCGGCGCTTCGGGAAGAACTGGAGAGACGGAACGCGCGGATTTCCTGACAGCTTTCCTGTAAGCGCCCGGGGAAAGGGAATACTGTTCCTCGAAGCGTTTGTAAAAATGTGTTTTATTACTGAATCCGCATAAAACAGCGATTTCCGATATTGGGAGATCGCTGTTTTTTATATAGTTTTCAGCTTTCCTGAGGCAGAACAGCATACCATAGTCATACAGGCTCAGGCCGGTATATTTTTTGACAATTCGATTCAGATAATCGGCGCTGTAATTGGTGAGCCTGGCAAGCTCCGCTCGGCTGATCCGGCCTTCCTTTTCCTCCATGAAATTAGCAATGCGGGAGAAAAGGAGATAGTCCTTGTTCAAGGCCAGCTCAATATTTGCATAGTGATAAAAAGATGAATTCAGGAGTGCGAGAATTTCCGCGGTTTTTCCGCGAATGACGTAAGATGCACCGCAAAAAGGATGAATAAGCGCGCTGAGCAGTTCTTCGGCAACACGGTGCAGCAAATGGTAAGGGCGTTCGTTCTGATAGGCCGGGAAAAAGTCCAGATAACTGCGCCCGCCGGGCTCCTGCAGATCCTGCCTGATAAAAGTCATCATCGGGCTGTCAGACAGTTCCTGCTCTTCTGGGATTTTAGAAGACGTACACCAGTATTCAAGTTCCCGTATATATTCCGGAGATAAACCGATAAACAACAGTTTTGCTTGGGAAGCAAATCCTTCCGCATGCCGGAGTCCCCGGTTTATGAGGCAGGCGGAGCCGGCGGGATACTGATAATCCTGACCTTCGATATGATTGACGACTACCCCCTCGAGAACAATCATCAATTCATAGAAATCATGATAATGCACCAGATCCGTCCGAAAATAGCGGTTATGTTCAGAAACAGATTCCTGTGAAAAAAAAGACTGATCACCCGAAAGTGTAGCAATGTTCAGATAATCTTTTGCCGCGGTTCCGCTGGCAGACTCATAAGTTACCTGATACTCCTCACGGATCTGATAGAAAAACTGGCTGAAAGCCGATTGTGTACGGTGTATGTCCAGCACTGAATTGCTGACGCCGTCCGGATTATAAAAGAATCCGAGATGCTGATCGGATGCTGCAGGCTGCTCCTGAAATGACATTAGAATTCTCCTTTTAGAACGATTCCCAGATATGATACTATTATATCAGATTTTCTTCTGATTATGACATTGAATAATCGACAAAAAACAGGTAGAAATAAAGCATGGAGATGAGCAGTATACACAAATATTTACCGTTTTGGTACAGGTAAAATTCTGCAACACATTCAGTTTGATTTTATGTGTTGCGGCATGACGATTTGTGATACTCTTTCTCCGATATTAGACCTTCACATAGGAAGCGTCAGATTATTTATCGAAGGAGGAAATTATGAAGAAGTTTTTAGCATTGCTGCTCGCGTTTGTACTTGCAGCTGCAGTCCTTGCCGGTTGTACAACATCCGATTCGGGCAATGAGGGTGCGGAAAATAAGACAACTGCAGCCCCGAAGGAAGACAACACCGAAAAAGACAGCACCGAAAAAGACCAGACTGATGCACCCGCACAGACCGATCCTCTGGCGGACCTTCCGGAGAAACTGGAAGGAGCTTACATTACGGCTACTCCCGAAATGTACAGCAACCTTGATCTTAGCAAACCCGTGACAATCTATCTGACTCAGATCGGCGGAAAGCCCAATGACTGGGACAGAATTGAGGAGAAGATCAATGAACGCCTTTCCGTGTTCAATACCTCGCTGAAGAGTAACTTCATCTCCTGGGCGGATCTTGGAACCATGTATTCACTGACCCTTACTTCCGGTGAAGAGGTCGACCTGATCACCACCGCTCCCTGGTGCCAGATGTACACACAGGCAGCGCAGGGCAACTTCTATGCTTTTGACGAAGAATTCGTAGAGAAGTATATGTCGCTGACCTGGAAGTATCAGAACCATATCAGTTTCGGCGAGACAACCGTCAACGGCAAGATGATTGCTGTCTCCTGCAACAATGAGAAACCCGAAAACAAGATCGTCGCCATCCGTCAGGACATTGCCGACAAGTACGGAATCGACAAACTGACGAACTGGGATGATTATATGAATTTCATGAAGACGGTTGCTGAAAAGGAAACTCCTGAATCCGGTATTTTTGCACAGGCGTCTTCAGGGAGCAACCCGGAAGTCTGGGGCGTATACCAGCAGCAGTACGATATCTTCAATGTTGTCAACGACAACGGAATGACCTTTGTTTACTCTTATAAAGGCGAAACCCCGAAATTTGAAGATATCAAATTCATCTATGAAACCGATATGTGGAAGGACTTCTGCCATGATATGAAGGAACTGGCGGATGCCGGCTGCTGGTCCAGAGGAGCCCTGTCTAACACTACGTCCGACGATGATGCGTTTGCGGCACTGACCGGTGCTTCCATTGCGTGGAACGGTTCCGTCTTCAACTTCATGAAGCAGGCGGAGGAAGCCGGCGAGAAAGAAGGACTGGATGTCCGCTGCATGGCATACGACCTGACGACCGATCATCTTGTCACCTGTGAAGAGTACAACAACAATGACGTCGCAATCGCGGCTGCCAGCAAGAATCCGGAGCGTGCGGCAATGGTTCTCGACCTGCTGAAGATGGACACAGAGCTGAACCGTCTCATTTTCCTCGGCATCGAAGGCGAACACTACACGCTGAATCCCGATAACAAGACTTTTGTCAAAGGCCCGAAGAACGAAGACTATCCTGCAAACAGCGTTTCCGTCAGCTGGGCGACACACAACGGCCTGTATGAAGAAGACGGCGCGCCGGAACGCGAGACCGCTATGTATGATGCATGGAGAGAGAGAATGGTCGGATGCCCGACAGTCACCTTCGTATTTGACGATAGCCCGGTTTCGGAGTATACCGATGCGGTAAAGACTATTATCGGGGATTATAATGCTTCTCTGCAGCTTGGCCTTGTGGAGGATGTAGACGGCCAGATCGAAGAAATGCTTCAGCGCTGCAACGATGCCGGTCTGGAAAAGATCAAGGCAGAGATTCAGCATCAGTACGAAGCATGGCTTGCAACCCGTTGATTCAATGATAAACATTACGGGGGACGGATACTTTTGATTGCCTGGCAATCCGGGGGACCGTCCCCTTTTCTTTCCAAAAACCTGTCTGAGAATATGAGAGAGGGGCAGTCCGGAGGCACCTATGGATGAGAAGCAAAGAAAGAAAATGGCGCGAGTGCCATTCAAGAAAGTAATCAAAAAGCACTGGATGCTGCTTCTGATGCTGGCATTTCCGGTGATCTATGTTTTCATTTTTTCGTATATTCCGATGAGCGGCATTATCATGGCGTTCAAGAACTACAACTACAAGGGCGGCATTTATTTCTCCCCGTGGAATGGACTGGCTAATTTTCGCGCACTTCTGATCGCGAAAAAGCTGGGGCCGGTTACCAGAAATACGCTGCTTTACAATATCGTGTTTATCTTCCTCGGAACCATACTTCAGGTTGGATCGGCGATCCTTCTGAACGAGATCGGAGGTAAGGTCTACAAAAAAACCGCACAGGCTTTTATGTTCCTGCCATACTTTATCTCATGGGTTGTCGCAGGTGCAATCATGTATAACGTATTCAATTACGAGCGCGGCATCATGAACCAGGTAATCCTAGGCATAGGAGGAGAACCTTTCGATCTGTACAATAAGCCCGGTGCATGGCCCTTTGTCCTGACTTTCCTTAAGATGTGGAAAGGCACAGGCTATGGCTCTGTCGTATACCTTGCAGCAATCACTTCGATTGACCAGGAAATGTTTGAGGCGGCTTCGCTGGACGGCGCAAATGCCTGGCAGAAAGTGCGTTATCTGACAATACCGTCGCTGGTTCCGACTATTGTTACGATGACGCTTCTTGCAATCGGCGGAATCTTCCGTGGAGACTTCGGTCTGTTCTACCAGACAGTTAAGTCGTCAGCGCTTCTGGAGCCGGTTACGGACGTAATTGATACTTACGTTTTCCGCCTGCTGATGTCTTCCAGCAAGGTCGGCGTTTCCGCCGCAGCCGGACTGTATCAGTCCGTGCTCTGCCTGTTCACCATCAGCGTCTGCAACGGACTGGTAAAAAAAATAGATCCGGACTATGCGTTGTATTAAGGGAGAGGAGATTAAAATGGACGAGAAAGTATTTACAAAAGTACGGTCGCACAGGCGGCTCAGTGCGGATGTCGTTTCATTGAAAATCGTCGGATATGTATTTATCGGATTGTTTGCACTGGTCTGTTTTCTTCCCTTCTATCTGATTATCATTGCTTCGTTTACACCGGAAAAAACGCTGATCCGGTCCGGTTATCCTCTGATTCCGAAAGAATTCAGCGTGGAAGCCTATAAGCTCAGCATAAAGAATCCGGAAAGCATTCTCAGGGCATACGGAACGACAGCATTTGTTACCATTGTCGGTACAATCCTGTCCATCCTGCTCGCAACGATGACAGGCTACGCGCTTTCAAGAAAAGACTTCCCCTGGAGAAACGGATTTGCGTTTTATTTCTTCTTTACGACACTTTTCGGAGGCGGACTGGTTCCCTGGTATATTCTCTGCACAAGGTACCTCGGCTTTAAGAACCATATCCATGCGCTCATACTGCCGATGCTTTTCTCAGTCTGGAATATGATCATCAGTAAAACCTTTATGGCGGGAATACCGGCAGCGATTTCGGAATCCGCCAAGATCGACGGCGCAAATGACTTTACGATTTATTTCAGGCTGATGCTTCCGCTCAGCAAACCGCTGGTTGCAACGCTGGGATTGTTTTCGGCGCTTGCATACTGGAATGACTGGTATAACTGCATGCTGTTTATTACCGATGAGAAAATGTTCATGCTTCAGTATTACCTGCAGAGGATGCTGGGCGATGCGGAAGCAATGAAAACGGTAGCAGAGAAATCCGGTCTGCCGCTGACGGCGGTCCCGCTGGAATCCATGAAGATGGCAATGACGGTCGTTGCAACCGGACCGATTGTACTGCTGTATCCCTTTGTGCAGCGCTACTTTGTCAAAGGCATGACAATCGGTGCCGTCAAAGGCTGATTATTTAAACGGACGTTGTGACTCTGATATGCCCGCAATGAAAATGAAAAGGACGAGCATATCGCCGGATCCGGTGATCTGCCCGTCCTTTTTACAGCCTCAGTGAGGAAAAACAGCGTATGCCGGGCAGGAAACGGGAAAGGAGGACAGAATTATTTTATGTATATCAGAAAACTGACTTCGCTGGTTTGTCCCAGAGTCGGGCAGGCGGAAGCCGTGACGCCGTACGGCACGTTCCGGGGCATTCTTTCCGAGGGAACGTACGTGTTCCGCGGAATTGAATACGCGGCGGCAAAACGGTTTCACGCGCCCGAAAAACCGGCCGCATTCCAGGGCATAAAGGAGGCGATTGTCTACGGAAACGCCTGTCCGGAGCCGTTTACCGTGGTCCCGCATGACCAGTATACGGTACCTCATTATTTTACAGTGCAGAGTCAAGACTGTCTTTACCTGAATATATGGACACAGCATATCAATGAACCGGAGGCGAAGCGCCCTGTCATGGTCTGGTTCCATGGCGGCGGGATGACCACAGGATCCGGAGTGGAGCATTACGCCTACGACGGCGAGGAAGCCTCGCGCTTTAACGACGTCGTCGTGGTAACGCTGAACCACCGCCTGAACGTACTGGGATTCCTGGATCTTTCCGCTTACGGGGAGGAATATAAGGATTCCGGGAATGCAGGGCTTCTTGACCTGATTTCCGCGCTCGAATGGGTGCGCGACAACATCGGCGCTTTCGGCGGCGACCCTGAAAACGTAATGATATTCGGACAGTCCGGCGGCGGCGGGAAAGTCTGCTCAATGCTGCAGTCGAAACGTGCGGCGGGCCTTTTCAAACGTGCGGTCCTCCAATCCGGAGGTATGCGGCGCGGCGCAGACCAGACAAAAGAGCAGTCGCGGAAACTTGCGGCATATGTTCTGGAAGAACTCGGGATTGTGCCGGAAAACATAAAGGAAATCGAAACGGTATGGTATGACAGGCTTTCGGAAGCGGCTGCGCGCGCCCAGGCCAGGATTTCCGCGGAAAACGGCGGGAAACGCGTGATGTTTGGACCGGTGGTCGACAACGACATATACTGCGGACATCCGTTCAATGTCGGTTTCATTGAGGAAACGAAGGACGTTGCGGTCCTCTGCGGAAATGTCTACGGGGAATTCATGCAGAATTTCAATTTCCCGAAAGGCGAGGGTATGAAAGGCCGCTGGACAGAAGCCTATGCTTATGAGATGGTAAAGGACGAGTACGGCGAAAAAACGGAGAAAGTGACCGCGGCTTTTAAAAAGGCCTATCCGGAACGCCCTGTCCAGGACGTGCTTTTCATGGATATCGGCATGCGGAACGGCGCATATGATTTTGCACTGCTCCGTGCAAAAGAGAGCGGCGCACCGTGCTATAATTTCCTTTTCAATCTTGAAAGCCCGCTGAACGGCGGGACGCTTCCCTGGCACAACGCCGAGATCCCGTACATTTTTCACAATGCGGATTATCTGGAGCCCTCGTTTGCAGCGGGGACGACAGGACCGCTGCAGGACCTGATCAGCCGTGCCTGGGCGAATTTCGCAGCCTGCGGAAATCCGAACGGCGGTATTGTTTCCGGCTGGGAGGCGTTTACACCAGATAAGCGCTGTACGATGATTTTCGACAGGGAGTGCAGGATGGAAGCCGATCACGATGCGGAGCTACGAAGGGTGCTTCCGCCGCGGCAGATCAGCATCAGCATGCTTTTGGGCAAAAAGAAGTAAGGAGGCGCCTATGTTTATCAGAAAACTGACCAAACAGGCAGTCTGTAATCTGGATGAGCCTGTCGTCCTGACCCCGGACGGACGCCTCCGCGGTCTTCAAGTGGACGATACCTATATTTTCCGGGGTATAAAATACGCGGACGCCGAGCGCTTTATGCTCCCGACGCCTGTAAAGCCGTGGGAAGGCGTAAAAGATGCCATTATTTACGGCCCGGTCTGTCCCGAGATCCAGACCGTCCAGCCGGACGATAACTATACCGTTCCGCATGTGTTCTATCCGCAGGACGAAGACTGCCAGTATCTGAATGTCTGGACGCAGCGGATCAACGATCCTTCTGCAAAGCGCCCTGTACTTGTATGGTTCCACGGCGGCGGTTTTTCCACGGGCTCGGGGATTGAGCATTTCGCCTATGACGGCGAAAACATGAGCCGCTTCGGCGACGTTGTTGTGGTAACATTAAATCACCGCCTGAACCTGCTCGGGTATCTTGATCTTTCGGCTTATGGGGAAAGATACCGGTATTCCGGAAACGTCGGAAATGCCGATCTTGTGGAGGCGTTGCGCTGGGTGAAGCGCAATATCACAGCTTTTGGCGGTGACCCGGATAACGTTACGATCTTCGGACAGTCCGGCGGCGGAGGAAAGGTTGCCTCGCTCCTGCAGACGCCGTCCGCCGACGGCCTGTTCCACCGAGCAGTAATTCAGTCCGGCATCGGACGTTTCGGCAGGAAGAGAAAACCCGAAAAGAGTATGGCTGAAACGGTTCTTGAACTGTTCCGGCTTACGCCGGACCGGGTTCAGGAGCTGGAAACAATGCCGTACTGGCGCTTCCAGGAGGAATTTACGAAACTCCCTTCCGGAGCCGGAATGGCGTTCGGCCCGACGAAGGACGGTGATTTCTATCTCGGTGATATTTTTGAAGTCGGAATCTGCGCGCATGCGAAAACGGTTCCGGTGCTGGTCGGGAATGTCCTTGGCGAGTTTTCCCAGAATTTTGTTTCGACAGTTGACGGGACGGAGAAAAACAGCTGGGATGAGGAGAAGGCGCTGCGCATCCTGAAAGAAAAATACGGGAATGATACGGAGGAAGCAATCCGTCTTCATAGGGCCGCCTATCCGGACCTCCCTGTTCAGAATCTGCTGTTTCTGGACAGGATGTTCCGGGGCGGAACGATGGACTATCTGCATGCGCGGGCAAAAGCCTGCTGTACGGCGCCGACTTACGGTTTTATGTTCCGGATGGAACAGCCGCCTTACGGGGGAACGCTTCCATGGCATAACGCAGAGATTCCGTATGTATTCCACAATGCGGACTATATTGAGCCGTCCTATGTCCCGGGCGTGACCGAGAAAGTGCAGGATATTGTCTGCGGCGCCTGGTGTCATTTTGCGGAAAAAGCGGATCCCAACACTGTGGGAGCGCCTTTCTGGCCGCCTTTTGACGAAGAAAACCAGGCGATGATGTATTTCGATGAATACTCCTATGTGAAATCGATGAAAGCGGAAGAGGATCTCTTTAATTTCATTGATTCCCATCCGGTTGAAATGACACGTGTCATCCGGCAGAAGCAGCCAAAGTATTTCGGCGGCGGCCCCAGAGTGTGAAGCGTTTCGAATCGGATGCTGAACAGTAACAATCATTTTGCTAATTACGATAGAAGGAGACAGATATGAGAGAAAAAATCTGCATCAATCCCGACTGGCTTTTCTGCCTCGGCGACGATCCGGCATATGCAGCCGCTGACGCATGTGAAAAGGATTTTCGTCCGGTCATTCTTCCGCATGACTGGTCCTGCGACTATCCTGTCGAAGAGAATGCGCCGACGGGCGGCGGCGGCGGTTTCGCGCGAGCCGGCATCGGATGGTATCGGAAACACCTGAATGTGGCGGATCCGAAGGAAGCCGACGTCTGGGAAATCCTGTTCGAGGGCGTCTATATGGATTCTTCCGTTTACGTTAACGGTGTGAAAGCCGGCAGCCACGGTTACGGTTATACTTCATTCTATGTGGATCTTACCCCTTATCTGAGAGCCGGCGACAATGTAATTGCGGTCCGCGTCGATAATTCCCTGCAGCCGAACTCACGCTGGTATACCGGCTCCGGCATTTACCGGGACGTGTATATGGAGAAGCATGCCGCGGTTGCGGTGGGACATTTCGGACTTCGCTGTGCGGCAAACGGAATATATGAAAAACAGGATGAAGCGACCCTTCAGATCAGCTGTCTTGTGAAAAACGCTTCCGAAAAACCGGTTCATTCCGGCGTACTGCATAAGGTCTATGATCATGAAAATAAGCTCGTCTCCACTTCGGGAATCGCCCTTTTTCTTGATCCGGGAGAAGAAAGCGACTGCGTTACCCGGCCGACGGTGGAAAAGCCGCATCTCTGGACCGACGACGATCCGTATCTTTACACACTGGAAACTCAGGTTGTCGTGGACGGCACAGTTGTGGACGAAATCCGTACCCGCATAGGAATCCGCACCGCGGCTTTCGACGCAAAGAAAGGATTCCTGCTAAACGGGGTTCAGGTCAAAATCAAGGGTATGTGCGTGCACCATGACTGCGGCGTAACCGGCGCCGTCGGCTATGAGGAAGTATGGAGAAGAAGATTGGAGCTTTTAAAGGACATGGGCTGCAACGGCATCCGCTGCGCGCACAACCCGCCTGCCCCGGTGCTTCTGGATCTCTGCGACGACCTCGGCTTCCTTGTTATGGACGAGGCTTTCGACGAATGGTTCCTGGCGAAAAACAAAAACCACAATTATTACTCCGAGCAGTTCGCCTACGGTTCTTCAATGTTCTTCAAGGATCATGCAAAGGAAGACCTCACGACGATGCTCCGGCGCGATTTCAACCATCCCTCCGTCATCATCTGGTCGATCGGCAATGAGATTCCGGAACAGTCTTCGATCGACGGACCAAAGATTGCGAAATGGCTGCAGGATATCTGTCATGAAGAGGATCAGAGCAGGAAGGTTACCTGTGCCTGCGACAACATCGCCGCGGTAGAACCGATCCGGACGCTGCGGGAATTTGAAAACCTGCTGGACGTCACGGGTTACAATTACGCCGGCAGGTGGCGCGAGCGCGCGGAAACCTTCTATGACGAGGATCATGAGGAATTCCCGGATCGCTGCATGATCGGCACCGAGAATGGTTCGGCCGGCGGCGCAAGGGGAGTCTATGACGGAACAGGCCGCTGGGGCAGTTATGCCTATGCAACCGTTCACGGCGAACCGCTGTGGCGGTATACCGCAAGCCACGATTTTGTCGCCGGCGACTACCTCTGGACAGGCATTGCATATCTCGGGGAAACACGGTGGCCGAGCAAGGGGGCGGGCGGCGGTCCTCTGGATACGGCAGGCTTTAAAAAGGATACCTGGTGGTATTTCCGTTCGATCTGGAACAATAAAGCCGATACGCTGCACATCGCCCCGGCCTGGAATTTCAAAAACCAGAACGGTGTCTACAAACAGGTTGTCGTCTATACGAACTGTGAGGAAGTCGAGCTCTATATCAACGACCGTCTCGTCGGGAAGAAGGGCTTCTCCTGCCCGCGCTACGGCTGTACAAAGAGCTGGCTGGACGGCTGGGGCAAGGCCGTCCGCACAACCAACGACCTGCACCTCGAATTTGACGTCGCATTTGAGCCCGGAACGCTGAAGGCGGTCGGCTACCGCAACGGGGAAGCGGTTATGACCAGGATTGTCGAAACGACAGGAGAAGCCGCCGTACTGAAGGCTTCCGCCTATCAGAAGGAGATCAGGACTTACGGGATCGGCCAGATTGAACTCTGGACAGAGGACGGCAAAGGACGTTTCGTGCCGGACTGCAATGAAGTCGTTTCTGCGGAGATTGAAGGCCCCGCGCGTCTCATCGGTCTGGACAGCGGAGACATGACGGACCTTTCCGTCTGGTCGGATCCGGTGAGAAAGATGTTCTCCGGACGGCTCCTGTGCGTCATACAGGCACTCGGAAAAGGAGAAATTACAGCGAAGTTCAGGATGGCGAACGGCCTCACGGCGGAGTGCAGTATTCTCGTAAAATAAAATAATTCTTGCCATACAGGGGGAGAACACAGGCTGTCCTCCCCGTCTTTTATTTGAGTTTTTGGGAGCCCCCGCCTCCTGGCTTCTTAGCGCAGGCGGGGGGCAGTTCAAGCCTGCGCTGCGGCAAAATATGGAGGTCTGGGTCTTGAAAGCGCCGGTCCTTCATGCTATGCTGTTATATACCGTGACAATTCCCGCAGGTTTCGGAACGGATGCACGGAAGCGGCGAAAAAGTCCCGGACGGCAGAGCGGAAAACAATCTGTTTCCGGGAGCGGGATAAAGAAGTAAAGGATGCGGAAAATGGAAACGGTCAGGTTTATAATTCCGAGTGAGCCGGCATGGTACCGGACAGATCTTCCTGTCGGCGGGAAAGACGCTGCCAGAAACGAATATACTGCCGACGGGCGGAGCCTTAAGCTGAACGGCAGGCGGATTCTTCCGGTCATGGGCGAGTTTCATTTTTCTCGCTTTGAGCCGGAGTTCTGGCGCGAGGAGCTCCTGAAAATGAAGGCCGGCGGTATCGATATCGCTGCGACGTATCTGTTCTGGATTCACCATGAGGAGCGTAAAGGCGAGTGGGATTTTTCGGGCTGCAGGGATATCCGGCGCTTTGTACTGACCTGCGGGGAATGCGGGATGATGCTCTGGCTCCGGATCGGACCTTGGGTGCACGGCGAATGCCGGAACGGCGGATTTCCCGACTGGCTGGAACACGATAATTCTTTTGAAAAACGCGTGAACGACCCGGAATATCTGGAGCTGGTAAAGACCTGGTACGGAAAAATTTACAGGCAGGTACAGGGACTTTTCATAAAGGACGGCGGACCGATCCTCGGAGTTCAGATTGAAAATGAGTACGGACACTGCGGCGGGCCGAAAGACAGGAAACTTCAGGCGGCGCACATGAAAAAACTGTACACGCTCGCACGGGAGGCCGGTTTTGTCGTTCCGTATTACACAGCGACAGCCTGGGGTGGGGCCTGTACGATTGACGAGACGCTGCAGGTGCTCTCGGGTTATGTTGACGCGCCGTGGGACAATGGCATCGAAAAACTGCCGCCGAAGGACAATTTCCGCTTTATACCGTATTTCGACGACGCTGAAACCGGATCGGATTTTGAGACCGGGGACGGTGAAGCTGCCGGGGGGACGGTACGCAGGGACTATCCTTACCTGACGGCGGAACTTGGCGGCGGCCTGCAGGTTACGTCCCACCGGCGCCCTGTCGCTTCTTCCAAGGACAACGAAGCTGCGGTTCTTACGGCGCTCGGCGCCGGCGCAAACCTGATCGGGTATTATATGTATCACGGGGGCATTAATCCGGAGGGAAAATGTTCCCCGCTGAACGAGTCGCAGGATTCCGGCGGACATACAAATACTCCGGTGAAAAGCTATGATTTTGACGCATGCCTGAATGAAGCCGGAAAAGCGCAGGAAAGCTTCGGCGGACTGAAAAAATACGCACATTTCCTGCACTGTTTCGGGGAAGACCTGGCTGGGACAGAGGTGATCCTGCCGGAAGAGCGGCCGAAAACCGCTGCCGACCTCCATATGCTGCGCGCAGCCCTCCGGCTGAACCGGGAGAGCGGGAACGCGTATCTTTTTGTAAATAACCATCAGCGCGGATACGAGCTGGACAGCCATCCGTCCGCGGCGGTCAGGATCGAATTTCCGGACGGCGGCAGCCGCTGCTTTTCTGATCTTGTTTTCAGGGCAGGGGAGTGCTGCCTGTACCGGTTTAACCTGTATGACGGAGACAACGGACTGATCCGGGCCAATGCACTCTGTGAACTCGGCGAACGGCGTTTTTACTGGCTTGACGGGACAGACGATTCGACGGAGGAAGGCGCGGCGGAATTTGCCGGGCGGAAGGAAAAGCTGCCGGCCGGCCCCGGGATTGCCGTACTTTCGGAACGCGCGGCAAACCGGGCGTTCCTGTATGAGGATGGACTGTACATCACGGAGAACGCAGACAGCATCCTGATCGAAGACGGCGGGGTGAAAAAGCTGCTGACTGCGCACAAAAAAGAGACTTTGACAGTTTACAGACCGGACGGAAGCGTTGAGAATATTCCGGTCCGGACAGGAAAAGCGTCTGCCGGCGGAAAACAGGCTGCCGCGCAGGTGTCTTATTGCTGTGTGAAAGAGCAGCCCGACGGGAAGGGCGGAATCCTTTTCCGCGATTATACGGTCCGAATCAGCCGTATGCCTGAAGCCCACCGTCTCTTCCTGAGGACAGACTGCCGCGGCGACCGTGCGGAGCTTTACCTTAACGGGAAGCTGGCTGACGACTGGTTCACGACAGGAAAGCCATGGTATATCCTGCTGGACCGTTTCGGGCGTCCAGAAACGCTGACGATCCGGATCTATGACAGCCTTCATCCGCTTCCATGCAGCTTTTCAGAAAAAGTCTACTACGACCTGCCTAAAGAAGACGGTTGCGGAATAACCGGGATGGAAATCTGCTGCGAGTATTTATGTGAAGTATAGGGAATCCATTTCTTTCAATATGATGCTTCCGGCTGGCGAAAAGGTCCTTCAAAAAGGACCCTTTGAAAAGTGCGAGAAACGATTGAAAGTTAAGAAAATATGTGCTATAATACACTTTCGAATGTCAAAGTACGACAATCTCAGATAAAACGATCTTTATGTGATCATTCAGGAGGAAACACAAGATGAATATTGAAAGACTGGACCACAACATGGTAAAGCTGACGATCGAAGCGAGCGCAGAAGACTTCGAGAAGGCCATGCAGCAAGCTTACCTGAAAAACAAGAACAGAATTCAGATCCAGGGCTTCAGGAAGGGCAAAGCGCCCAGAGTTATGATTGAAAAGATGTACGGACCGGAAGTGTTCTACGAAGACGCTGCGAATGCGCTGATTCCGGATGCCTATGCGGCAGCGCTTGAGACGGAAGAGTGCAAGGCGCTCGACATCGTTTCCCAGCCGGAAATCGACGTGGTTCAGATCGAAAAAGGCAAGGAATTCATTTTCACCGCAGAAGTGGCGGTCCGTCCCGAGGTAACGCTCGGCGAATATATGAATCTCGGCATTGAGAAAAAGACTGCCGAAGTCAGCGACGAGGAAGTCGAGCAGGAACTCCAGAAGACCCGCGAGCAGAATGCCCGTACCATTACGGTGGAGGACCGTCCGGCGGAAATCGGCGATATCGCGGTGATTGACTACGAAGGCTTCTGCGACGGCGTTGCATTTGACGGCGGAAAGGGCGAGAACCACGAGCTGGAGCTCGGTTCCCATTCCTTCATCGATACTTTTGAAGACCAGATCGCAGGAAAGAACATCGGCGACGAATTCGACGTCAATGTGACCTTCCCCGAAGAGTACCATTCTGCGGACCTTGCCGGAAAGCCGGCTGTTTTCAAGGTAAAGCTGAACTCCATTAAGAAGAAAGAGCTTCCGGAGCTGGACGATGAGTTTGCGGAGGAGGTTTCCGACTTCGATACCCTCGATGAGTACCGTGCGGACGTGAAGAAGAATCTTGCCGAAAAGAAGCAGGGCGAACTGAACAACGAATACCGCGACGAAGTCCTGAAGAAGGCGGTCGAAAATGCGGAGATGGATATCCCGCAGGCGATGATCGACGATCAGGCCCGCCAGCTTGTCAACGAGCAGGCACAGCGGATGCAGCAGATGGGCATCAGCCTCGAAGATTACATGAAGTACACCGGCCAGAGCATGACGGATCTGCAGAACCAGATGAAGGATCAGGCCGAGACCCGTATTAAGAATTCCCTGGTGCTTGCGGCGATCGCAAAGAAGGAAAACATCGAGATTTCGGAAGAGGAAGTGAAGACCGAGATCGAGAACATGGCGAAGATGTACCAGATGGATACCGAGAAGATGGAAGAGTATCTTTCCGATACCGACCGCGACAACATCAGAAAGGATCTTGCGATTCAGAAGGCTGTCGAACTGATTTCGAAGTAACAGAAAGAAGCCCTGTTTCACTCCGAAGATCTTTCGGACGGCACTTGAAGGAGGACAGTATAATGAGCTTAGTTCCAGTAGTAATCGAGGAAACCAACCGCGGCGAGCGTTCCTTTGATATTTATTCCCGACTCTTAAAAGAGCGGATCATTTTCCTCGGCGAGGAAGTCAACGATGTGACGGCAGGTCTTGTCGTGGCCCAGCTTCTGTTCCTGGAATCCGAGGATCCCAACAAGGATATCAGCCTCTATATCAACAGCCCCGGCGGATCCATTTCCGCAGGCATGGCGATCTATGACACGATGCAGTATGTGAAGTGCGATGTCGCGACGATCTGCGTCGGCATGGCGGCTTCGATGGGCGCATTCCTTCTTGCCGGCGGCACGAAGGGCAAGCGTTATTCCCTGCCGAATTCCGAGATTCTGATTCACCAGCCGATGGGCGGCGCCCAGGGCCAGGCGACCGAGATCCAGATCGCGGCGGAGCATATCCTGAAAATCCGGGACCGCATGAACCGCATGCTTTCCGAGTTCACCGGCCAGGATCTTGAGACAATCAAAAAGGATACCGATCGCGACAACTGGATGGATCCGGAAGAGGCGAAAGCCTACGGCCTGATTGACGAGATCATTAAGAACCACTGATTGACCTGAAGAATCTCAATTAGACAGGAGACGCCATGGCGAATCGAGAGGATGACCAGTTCCGCTGTTCTTTCTGCGGGAAAGAGAGCGGAGCGGTAAAAAAACTGATTGCGGGCCGGACACGGGGAATCTACATCTGCGACGAATGCGTCGAACTCTGTGAAGAAATTCTCCGGGACGAGATGAACGAACTGGACGAGGACCGCGAGATCCGGTTGATGAAGCCCAGAGAGATCAAGGACCGTCTTGACGAATACGTGATCGGCCAGGATGCCGCGAAAAAGGCGCTGGCGGTTGCCGTTTACAATCACTATAAAAGGATTCTCAACCATTCGACGACGGATGTGGAGATCCAGAAATCCAATGTGCTTCTGATCGGGCCGACGGGTTCCGGCAAGACTTATCTTGCACAGACCCTGGCCCGGCTTCTGAACGTCCCGTTCGCGATCGCAGATGCCACGTCTCTGACGGAGGCAGGCTATGTCGGCGAGGACGTTGAGACGATCCTTCTGAAGCTGATTCAGGCCGCGGATTACGATATCGAGCGCGCGGAAACCGGCATTATCTACATCGATGAGATCGACAAGATCAGCAAGAAGGGTGAAAATGTTTCGATCACCCGCGATGTTTCCGGTGAGGGCGTGCAGCAGGCACTTCTGAAGATCATCGAAGGCACCATGGCAAATGTTCCGCCGCAGGGCGGGCGGAAGCATCCGCAGCAGGAGTGCATTCCGATCGATACGACGAACATCCTGTTCATCGTCGGCGGTGCTTTTGACGGGCTGGAGAAGATCATCGAGGCGCGCCAGGAGGCAGGTTCGATCGGCTTCAATTCCAAGGTTGTCGACCGGACGAGGCAGGATATCAGCATGCTCTTAAAGCAGGTGCTTCCGGAGGACCTGATCAAGTTCGGGCTGATTCCCGAGCTGATCGGCCGTGTGCCGGTGACAGTGACGCTGGATCTTCTGGACGAAGATGCGCTGATTTCGATCCTGACCGAGCCGAAGAATGCCCTGACAAAGCAGTACCAGGCGCTCTTTGACATGGACGGCGTGAAGCTGACCTTTGATCCTGATGCGCTTCGGGAGATCGCGAAGAAGGCTTTTTCAAGAAAGACCGGCGCGAGAGGACTCCGTGCCATTATCGAGGACGTTATGAAGGACGTCATGTTCGACCTGCCTTCGGATGATACCGCCGGCGAATGCACGATCACAAAGGAAATGGTGCTCGGTACGGGCGGCCCGAAGATCCGCGCACGCCGCGCAGGACGGCTCGAGCAGAGCGCGTAAGGCGGAAATGGTAATCAAAAAAGTCAGTCTGGATATCGTAATCGGAGTCACGAGCCGGCTTCCGGAAACCGACCGCCCGGAATTTGCCTTTGCAGGGCGCTCGAACGTCGGGAAATCCTCGCTCCTGAATGCGCTGATCCTGCGGAAAAACTACGCGCGGACCTCGTCACAGCCCGGAAAGACGCAGACGATTAATTATTACAATGTCAACGATGAATTCTTCCTCGTGGACCTGCCGGGCTACGGCTATGCCAAAGTATCGGAGGAGACCCGGGCGAAGTGGGGGAGGATGATTGAGCGGTATCTTCGGCAGTCGAAGGAACTCCGGCAGGTATTCCTTCTTGTTGATATGCGGCACGAACCGACCGCGAACGACTGTCAGATGATCGGCTGGATCCGGGAGAGCGGCTTTACGCCGGTCGTAATTGCGACAAAGGCGGACAAGCTCAGCAGAAACGAGCAGAACAAAATGATTCCCATGATTCGGAAGAAGCTCGAAATGAAAAAGGAGGAGCTTCTGATTCCCTTCTCTGCAGAGACGAAAGCCGGACGGGATGAAATCGCGGCATTGATTGACGGAATGCTTTCGGATCAGGCAGCGGAAGAGGGCTGAAAAACTCTAAATATCGACATTTCTTTTGACAATATACGCAAGATATGGTACAATCACTCTAAATGAGTATAATTTGGGGTGATTGTTCTTTTATGGAGCTTCTGGAGTCTTTTCAGGGTAAAAAAGTACTGATTACCGGGCATACGGGCTTTAAGGGAAGCTGGCTTTCCGTGATCCTGTCGATGGCAGGGGCAAAGCTCTGCGGTTATGCGCTCGATCCGCCGACCGAGCCTTCCGTCTACGAAGAGGCCGGGATTTCGGCGCTCTACGGGGAGCGGGACATCCGCGGCGATATCCGGGATTTCCAGCATCTTCGGCAGGTTTTCACGGATTTTCAGCCGGATATCGTGCTGCATCTTGCGGCGCAGCCGATTGTCCGGACTTCCTACGCCGAGCCTTATCTCACGTACGAGACCAATGTGATGGGGACGGTGAATGTCATGGAATGCGTCCGCCTGACGCCTTCCGTGCGCTCTGTCCTGAATGTCACAACCGATAAGGTTTACGAGAATCCCGAGGAAAACAGGGCTTTTCAGGAAACGGATCCTCTGGACGGCTACGATCCCTACAGCAATTCGAAATCCTGCTCGGAACTTGTGACACACTGTTATGCGCGTTCCTTTTTGGGGCCCGCGGGCGTCGCGGTTTCGACCACCCGCGCCGGCAATGTGATCGGCGGCGGCGACTGGCAGAAGGACCGGATCGTTCCGGACTGCGTGCGTGCGGCACTTGCGGGAAAGGAAATTCTCGTCCGGAACCCGAATTCCGTCCGTCCCTACCAGCATGTGCTGGAGCCGCTTTTTGCCTACCTTCGGATCGCGGCGGCACAGCTTCGGGACCCGGAGAAATCCGGCTGGTACAACGTCGGACCGGACAGCGCGGACTGCCTGACAACCGGAGAACTGGCGGACCTTTTCTGCAGCACCTGGGGAGAAGGACTTTCGTGGCGCGCGGAACAGGAAAACGGCCCGCATGAGGCAGGCTTTTTACGGCTCGACAACACGAAGATCCGGGAAGAGCTCGGATGGAAGCCGAGATGGAACGCAAGAGAAGCCATCCGGCGGACCATCGAATACGAACGGGCAGAAGACAAGGCCGCCTGCATGCGGCAGCAGATACGGGAGTATCAGAACCATGTTTGAAAACAAAACCGAGGCCGAAGCGCGGCAGGAAATCCTGCAGGCGGTGGAAGCCTATTATCTGAAATATCATAAAAAGGACGACAGTTTCCGGCCGGGAGACCGGATTCCCTACGCTTCCCGCGTCTATGACCAGGAGGAGATGAAAAACCTTGTGGAATCCGGACTGGAATTCTGGCTGACCGCGGGACACTGGACGGATGAGTTTGAGAAGAAATTCGGCGAATACCTCGGCGTGCCCTTCGTCTCCCTTGTGAATTCCGGTTCCTCCGCGAATCTTCTTGCTTTCATGGCACTGACATCGCCGCTTCTTCGGGAACGCAGGATTCTTCCGGGTGACGAAATCATCACAGTCGCCTGCGGGTTCCCGACGACGATTGCGCCGATCCTGCAGTACGGCGCGGTACCGGTTTTTCTGGATGTAACCATTCCGCAGTACAATATTGACGCGACGAAACTGGACGAAGCCCTTTCGCCGAAAACAAAAGCGGTTATGATCGCCCATACGCTCGGAAATCCCTTCGACATTCGGACAGTAAGGGACTTCTGTCAGAGGAACGGCCTGTGGCTTGTTGAGGACAACTGCGACGCTCTGGGATCACGGGTTTTTATAGACGGAGAAATGCGCTTCACCGGAACAATCGGCGATATCGGCACATCCTCCTTCTACCCGCCGCATCATATGACGATGGGCGAGGGCGGCGCGGTCTATACGAAAAACCCGCTGCTGCACCGCATTGTCCGCTCGCTTCGGGACTGGGGCCGCGACTGTGTCTGCCCGCCCGGCCGCGACAATCTCTGCGGACACCGTTTCGACGGAAAACGCGGCGAACTGCCGGAAGGTTACGATCATAAATACGTGTATTCGCATCTCGGCTACAACCTCAAAGCAACGGATATGCAGGCTGCGGTCGGCTGCGCACAGATTGAAAAGTTCCCGGGATTTTCGGAAAAACGGAAGCAGAATTTTGATATTCTTCGTTCCTTCACGGAGGACCTTCAGGATGCATTCATCCTTCCCGAAGCGCTCGATCAGTCGAATCCCTCCTGGTTCGGCTTCCTTCTGACCTGCCGCGAAGGGACTGACCGGAAAAAAGTGGTTCCCTTCCTCGAAGAGAACCGGATCCAGACCCGGATGCTCTTTGCGGGAAACATCCTGAAGCATCCCTGCTTCGACCCGTACCGCGGGACCGATGCGTACCGCGTTGTCGGGACGCTTGATACCACAGACCGGATTATGGAAAACAGCTTCTGGCTCGGCGTTTATCCGGGCCAGACAGGCGAAAAACTGGCCTTTATGGCCGCGAAACTGCATGAGGCGGTATCATGACCAAGAAAAAACAAAGTGCCTTAAAAACCCTGTTTCCGCTGCAGGAGAAGCCGCTGTATCTCATCGACTGGATCGTTCTGCTTCTTTTGATGGCGGTGCTGTTTGTCAGCTTTGAAATGCGGGACCTCGTGCATACGGCGGGCTGCTCCTACGGTTTTTTGGACGGGCACATTTTCAGCTTCTATGATTACCTCGCGGAGTGGGGGATTGCGGAGGACGGTTCGGCCGGCCTCATCGCGAGCTACCTGCCCTCAGTCTATGTGATTTTCGCGCTGTGGAACCTGCCGATGAAGATTTTCGGCTTTGTCCCGGCCGCGACCGCACAGCTTGGCTTTGTTCCTCTCATGTGGGCGAAAGTCCTGCCCTGTCTCGTGTTCTTCGGCTGCGGCTATGTGCTGTACCGGATCTGCGGGCTTTTAGAAATGGGCCCGAGGAAGGCGAAGTTCTGCATGTTCGCGTTCCTTTCCTCGCCGGTCTGTCTTTTCGGGCAGTTTGCGATCGGGCAGTACGAGAGCTTCATGATCCTCTTTGTCCTTCTGGGCTTCTATTACTGGCTTCGGAAAAAGGACCTGCAGTTTATTCTCTTTTTCGGCATCGCGCTGACATTCAAATATACGGCTGTTCTTTTGTTCTTCCCGCTTTTGGTGCTCCGGGAGAAGCGGATTCTCCGGGTGCTTTTAGCGCTTGTTCTGCTGACTCTCCCGGCGGTTTTGGAGTTCCTGGTTTTCTCAGGATCTGAAGGCTTCCGGGCAGGTGTGTTCGGGCTTGGCGCAGACGCTTCCGGTTCTCCGGTCGGCTATGTCACGAACGCAGCGTATTTCACCGGATTTTCGCTGGGATCACACCTGAACTACGGCATCTACCTGGCCTTTGTCGCATACCTTCTGGTGGCTGCCTGGGCATACTTTACAAAGCCTGAAGACGAACGGAAGGAACAGGACTTTTCCCTGTATTTTCTGGGGCTTTCCTGTGCTGCGCTGTTCTGCTTTTCCAAATGGCATCCGCACTGGCTGATGCTCGCGGTTCCATTCTGGACGGTCAGTGCCTTCCGGCATAAAAATACGGCGATTTTCATGGCGCTCGAGATGCTGTTCGGCGTGCTTCTTGTGATGTTCTCGGTCTGCCAGTTCCAGCGCGTTGCGGACGAGGTAATGCTCAGCCGCGGTATTTTCAAGTTTATCCTGCCGGGCGGACAGCTCAGCCGGGAAACGGGCCTTGCCGAATACCTCGGAAAGCTGGACATGTCGATCGAGCTCACGATCCTGACGGCGATGATGGCGGTCTTCGCGCTCTTCAAGCATCCGAAATATTTCGACGAAAACCCGGATGCGCCAGCGGACAGCTCGATGGGCTGGATCCGCGCGCGTGCGCTGCTTCCGATGTTGGTGCTCCTGGTCCCGACGCTCCTCGTGCTCCGTGCCAATGTAAAGCCCTCTGTCAGTCCGTACAGCGAGGACCGTGCAGGCGTGTTCATAGAGCTTTCAGAAGGGGAGGAGATTGTCCAGTCCTTTACATCCGAAGGCACTACGCTGAAGAAACTGAAATTCCCGGTCTCGGTCGGTGAAAACAGCGAAAAAACCATTCTCAAGATCTTTGTGACGGAAACCTCCGGAAATGTTCTCTATGAGAAGGAAATCAGTGCCGGATCCTGCTTTGAAGGCGAATTTGTGCTTCTGAAGCCGGGCATTTCGCTGAATCCCGGGACGGAATATGAAGTGCGCTTTGTCGTGACACAGGCGGAGCCGGATTCGAGTTTCCGGCTTTTGGGAATGGAAGACCCCGCCAAAGGCTACGGGGACGCGGTCCTTTCAGGACAGGCACAGCAGTATCATATGGATCTGCTGATTTATCAGTAAACACAAGGGGGAGAAATGAAAAAGGTCAGTATTCTGATTCCCTGCTACAACGAAGAGGAAAATGTGCGGGAGATCGCGCAGGCTGTCGAAGAACAGTTTACGAATGAACTTCCGGACTATAACTATGAAATTATCTTTATTGACAACGATTCGAAAGACCGGACGCGGGACTATCTGCGCGTGATGGCAGCGACAGATCCGCATATCAAGGCGATTCTGAACACCCGGAATTTCGGCCAGTTCAATTCGCCTTATTACGGAATCCTACAGGCGCACGGCGACTGCGTGATCACGATTGCCTGTGATTTCCAGGACCCTGTGGAGATGATCCCGAAATTCGTCCATGCCTGGGAAGAGGGCTACAAGGTCGTGATCGGGCAGAAGACGAAGAGCGATGAAAGCAAACTGGTTTACGGGCTTAGGAGCCTGTATTACCGCATGGTGCGGCGCTTCTCAGACGTTCCGCAAATCGACCAGTTCACGGGCTTCGGGCTTTATGACCAGGAATTTGTCGCCCTGATGCGTACGCTCGACGATCCGATTCCTTTCCTTCGGGGCGTGGTAGCCGAGATGGGCTACAAATACAAGGCGATCGAGTATACTCAGCCGAAGCGACGGGCCGGACATACCAGCAACAACTTCTATCGGCTCTATGACGGGATGATGCTCAGCTTCACCTCTTACACCAAGATCGGCCTCCGGATCGCTTCATTCATCGGCTACATCGGCGCTTTTATCAGCCTGGGCATCGGCATCTATTATCTCGTCCGCAAGCTGATTGACTGGTACGGCTATCCCGCAGGTATGGCGCCGCTGATCATCCTGGTCGGCGTTCTCGGATCGCTGCAGCTGATCTTTATCGGACTGATGGGTGAATATATCCTCTCGATCAACCAGCGCCTGATGAAACGGCCGCTTGTCGTCGAGGAGGAACGTCTTGGAAACTGGGAAGATGACGGAAAAGAAGAGGAGACAGGACAATGAACAATATCAGACTGCTGGACTGCACGCTCCGGGACGGCGCCTATATCAACGGCGCGGATTTTGGCGAGTCGGCAATCCATGGAATCATTAAAAAGCTCCGCGAAGCACATGCGGACGTCATCGAATGCGGCTGGCTCAAGGATGCGCCCAGGAAAAAGGGCAGCAGCTATTTCCATCGGGCCGAGGAGGTTGCACCGTATCTCGAGAAGGAAGAGGGCGTGATCTATACGGTCATGATCGACTGGGACCGCTACAACACGGACCAGCTGAGTCCCTATGACGGAAGTTCCGTGGACGGCGTCCGGATCGTGTTCCCGCACGGCCGGCACCGCGAGGGCATCGAAGTCGGCAGGAAGATCCGCGAAAAGGGCTATCAGGTCCTGTTCCAGGCTGCGAATACCCTGGCTTATTCAGATGAGGACCTTGCGGATTTGGCGGAAGCGATGAACGAATTCAGGCCGGTTTCGCTGTCGGTTGTGGATACCTTCGGCGCGATGTTTTTCGACAATCTGACACACATCGTTTCGATCCTTGACGAAAAGCTTCTGCCGGAGATTTCGCTCGGTTTCCACGCACACAACAACCAGCAGCTTGCGTTCGCTCTTGGCATTCATTTCATCGATCTCATGAAGGATTCCGACCGCGACATTATGATCGACGGAACGCTTTCCGGAATGGGCCGCGGAGCAGGAAATGCGCCGACCGAGCTTGTCGTGAGCTACCTGAACCGGGTCTGCCACGGGAATTTCGACATGAATGCGGTCATGGACGCGATTGACATGTACATGAAACCGCTGTCGGAGCATTACCAGTGGGGCTATTCGACGCCGTACTTCATCGCGGGCATGTATCAGTGCCATGTGAATAATATCGCGTACCTTCTGAACAACCACCGCTCGAACGCGCGCGACATGCGGAACATCATCGCTTCGCTTTCGCAGGCGGAGCGCCGGAAATACGACTACGACCTTTTGGAGCAGAAATACGTCGAGAACCAGAGCCGGATTGTCGACGACCAGGAAGCGGAAGAGAAGCTTCTTGCGATGCTCCGGGGTCGGAAGATCCTGCTTCTTGCGCCCGGAAAATCGCTTGACACGGAAGCGGATCGGATTAATGCCTTCATTCAGGAGAACAATCCCCTGGTGATCGCGGTCAATGCAGTGCCGAAAAACTACAAGCCGGACATCGCTTTTTTCAGCAACAGCCTGCGCTACGATTACGCGAAGCTTTCGCATGCGGACCGCATCAAAGATATGATGCGGGTTCTTCTGTCGAATGTGGCACAGGAAGCCGAAGACCGGGAACTGATCATCAATTTCAACCGGGTCATCAAGCGCGGCTGGCCGCATTTCGACAATTCAATGATGCTTTGCCTGAGGCTGATGAACCTGCTGCGGATTCCGGAGGTCTCGATCGCCGGATTTGACGGCTTCAAGGACGAGTACCAGGAGAGCTATTCCGACGCGAAACTCCCGAGCCTGAATACGACCGGAGACTGGGTCGGCCTCAATAAGGAAATCAGGGAAATGTTCCAGGATTTCAAATCCTCGACTGCGCATTCAATGAAGATTGAGTTTGTGACGGAAAGTTTCTTTGAATAAGGTTCAGCACCCGGAAAACAGCAGGATTGCTGTGGAGAGCCTGTTCGGCAGAGCAATCCTGCTGTTTTCCGGGCGGTCTGGAGACAAAGTCTCCCTGACCGCCCCAATGAGAAATGCGAAGCATTTCGAATTGTCGGAGCAGCACCCGGAAAGGATGACAATGATCAAAGCAGCGGACTATATAATGGACTTTATCGCAGGCCTCGGGGTGGAGCATGTGTTCTGCGTCACCGGCGGCGGTGCGATGCATATGAACGACGCGCTGGGACGTTCGGAGAAACTGAAGGGAGTATTCACGCTTCACGAGCAGGGGGCGGCGATCGCGGCAGAGGCCTATGCCCGGATCCGGGAAGGCTTCGGCGCCTGCCTTGTGACAAGCGGACCCGGCGCGACGAATGCGCTGACAGCACTCTGCGGCTGCTATATGGATTCGATCCCGGTGCTGTTCATCTCCGGGCAGGCGAAGCGTGCGGACCTTGTCGGGGACCAGAATATCCGCCAGTTCGGCATCCAGGAAGTCAATATCATCCGCATGGTGAAGGACAGCTGCAACTACGCGGCCCAGATCGACGACCCGGAAACCCTGCGCTATCATCTCGAGAAAGCGGCTGTGCTGATGCAGAACGGCCGTCCGGGCCCTGCCTGGCTCGATGTACCGCTGGATATCCAGGCCTCGATGATTGATCCCGAAAGCCAGCAGGGTTTCGATACAGAAAACCTTCCGCAGTATCCGGCAGATGAAGTCCTGGTACGGGAAGCAATCAAGCATCTGAATCAGAGCGAAAAGCCGGTGATGATCGTCGGAAACGGCGTGCGGCTCGCGCACGCGGTTCCATTACTGCGGGAGTTTCTGGATACCTATCAGATCCCGGTCCTGACATCCTGGAACGGGACGGACCTTGTGGAAGACGATCACCCGATGTACTTCGGCCGTCCGGGTTCGGTCGGGGACCGGAGTGCGAACCTGATCCAGCAGAGCGCGGACTTTGTCCTGTCAGTCGGAACCCGGCTCAGCATCCTGAACAGCGGCTACAATTATGCGGGCTTCCTGAAAAATGCCTTCCACGTGATGGTCGATATTGACGAAAATGAGATGCGGAAGAAGAGCCTTTCACCCGAGCTTCCGATTGCAGCAGACGCGGCTTCCTTCTTCGAGACCGCGCTGAAACTTTCGGATCTCTGTGAAAAGAAGGACCGGAGCGCCTGGTTTACGCGCTGCCTAAAAATCCGCGAAGCCTTCCCGCCGGTGATCCCCGAGCAGGCGCCGCGCGAAGGCTATGTCAGCATATACAACGTCGTGGATAAACTGTCGGATCTTATGACGGCGGACGATATTTACCAGTTTACAAGTTCCGGAACCTCGGTTGACATCGGCAAGAAAGTCCTTCGCCTGAAAAAGGGCCAGCGCGCTTTCCTGAACAAGAGCATGGCGGCGATGGGCTACGACGTGCCGGCTGCGATCGGCAGCTGCATCGGATCCGGCGGAAAGCGGACCGTCCTCGTCACCGGAGACGGCAGCATTGCGATGAATATGCAGGAGCTGGAGGTTATCCGCCGGCTGAACCTTCCGGTCAAAATCTTTGTCGCGGACAACGACGGCTACAGCATGATTTACAGCTCCCAGACCGGCAATTTCAAGGGACGGCTCACGGGCTGCACCGAGGAATCCGGCCTGAGCCTGCCGAACATGAACCGGGTCGCTCTGGCCTTCGGCATCCCCGGCTTCCGGATCGAAACCGAAGAAAATCTTGAGGAAAAGCTTCGGGAAGCGATGGATTCGGACGGACCGGTTCTTGTGACCTTCCATGCCGATATTACACAGAAAATCCTGCCCAAACAGAGCAATTATATGAATGCCGAAGGACAGATGGAAAGCCGTCCGATTGAGGACATGACACCGCTTCTTTCGAGAGAGGAGCTTCAGAAATGGACTTCGTAATCCGAAAAGCCGTGATCACCGGCGCAACCGGCGCAATCGGGACAGCGCTTCTTCGGAAGCTGATTCAGGAAGGCATTTCGGTGACAGTCCTGACACGTCCGGATTCTCCGAGGAATGACGTCTTCCCGGCATTTCCGGAGGTGAAGGTCCGTTTCTGCGACCTTTCCGGGCTCTCCTCGTATGAACCGGAGCCGGAGGATCAGGCGGATGTCTTTTTCCACCTTGCGTGGATGGGTGCATCTGGCCCCGGCCGGCATGATCCCGAGATTCAGTCCCGGAACATTACATACACACTTGATGCGGTGAGGCTCGCAAAAAGACTCGGCTGCCATACCTTTATCGGCACCGGTTCCCAGGCGGAATACGGAAGGTCGGATCTGCCGCTTACACCCGAAACTCCCGCTTTTCCGGAGAATGCCTACGGCGCTGCGAAGCTCTGCGCGGGACAGCTTTCGAGGCTTCTTTCCGAAAAGCTTCAGATCCGCCATATCTGGCTTCGTTATCTCTCTGTCTACGGGCCTTATGACGGACCGAATGCCCTGATTCCGGCGGCGCTTCGGAAAATGCTTGCGAATGAACCGCTGGATCTCACGGAAGGCCGCCAGATCTGGGATTACCTGTACAGTGCTGACGCGGGATCGGCGCTTCTTGCAGCAGCAGAGCGCGGCCGGGACGGCGCGGTCTATGTTGTCGGTTCCGGTGATGCGCATCCCCTGCGGGATTACATTGAGCGGATGGCAAAGCTATCGGGATCGCAGTCCGAGCTTCTGTTTGGCGCGGTACCGTATTCAAAAGCACAGGTCATGCATCTTGAGGCAGACATCCGGGCACTTTCTCTGGACACCGGCTGGAAGCCGGAAACAGGCTTTGATCAGGGTATTCTTGCCTGCATCGAGGCAATGAAGGAAGACTGAAACATGGTCGTTTTTGATGAACAGACAACTGCCGCACTGAAACGGATACACGACGGCACGCATATTCTTTTCCGTGAAATCGGGCGGATCTGTGAGAATCACGGCATTCATTACTATCTCGACAGCGGGAACCTGATCGGCGCGGTCCGGGAGAAGAGCGATCTTCGCTGGGACGATGACGCGGATATCTCGATGACCAGGGAAGACTATGAGATTTTCCGGAAAGCGGCGAAAGAGGAACTTCGGCCGGGCTTCCGTTTTATCGACCCGCAGGACCTCGGCGATACGCTTTTGGATTTCGTGCCCCGCGTGATCTTAGAGGATTCCTCGATGAAGGAGGACACGGAAGAGGAGCGCTATTATCTGGACTGTGCTTACAACCACATCCTCTGTGATATTTTTATCGTGGACGATGTGTCAGATCATCTGATTGCGCATAAATTCGCGCGGATGCTCCAGATTCTCGTGTACGGAATGAGTATGGGAAAGCGCTACCGCCTCGACCTCTCGGATTATCAGGGCGTATCGAAGCTCATCGTACGCGTACTTTCCTGGCTTGGGAAACCATTCAAAGCCTCGACAATCGCCCGCTGGTACGATCAGATCGGAAAAATGGAGCACGGGAAGAACAAAAAGCTCGGCCGTGCCTGGTTCAGCAACTGTCTCTACCCGGACCTTCACCGGATTTTCCAGAAGGAATGGTTCTCGGAGCCGGTTGATCTCACGATTGACGGCGAAACCTTCCCCGGGCCGATCGGCTACGACCGGATTCTGTGGACGCTTTACGACAGCGACTACATGATTCCGCCTGACCCGGATTCCATTGCGCTTCCGCACTGCGATCCGCAGTATGTGACACTGAATTACCAGTCCTATGAATGATAATGTGAAAAAGGCAGGGCGCTACATCTGGGATTTCGTGAGCGGCGCGATCGGGCTGTTTGTGATGAACGCGGTCTTAAGCCTTGCGGTCAATCCCTATCTCGGGAATACGCTCGGCGCGGCGAACCAGGGCCGGATTCTGTACTACAGTTCGCTGACGGCACTGATGGGCGCGACCTTCGGTTCCGGCGCAAACTACGGCCGGATGAAGGTGCATTCCGCGGGAGAGAAGACCGAAAACGGCGAGTACAACATTTTCCTTTTGATTTCCGCGGCGATCCTGTTTTTTGTGACTTTCGGTGCGGTTCTTCTGAAAAAAGGCGACAAAGCGGATGCGACGCTTCTGGGGTTGTTTCTTCTGGTTTCGATCACGACGATCCGCTACTATGCCGACGTCGAATACCGCCTCTCCCTGAATTACCGGCGCTTTTCGCTGTTTTACTGCGTGATCGGTGCAGGTTATCTTTTAGGCCTTTTCCTGTACCGGTTTACGCATTCCTGGGTGCTGATTTTCCTGACCGGGGAGATCGCGGGCCTGCTGTTTGTCGGCTTTACCGGGCGGATCTTCAGGAAGCCGGTTTTCCGTGTGACGCCGCAGTTTCCGGCACACCTTCGGATCCTCTTTGTTCTTTCCTTCTCCTTCCTGCTGTCGGACTTTGTGGCAGGCGCCGACCGGCTTTTGCTGCCGCTTCTCTCGGAGAACGGGGACGAAGTGACGGCGCTGTTTTACTATGCGAGCATCATCGGCAAGCTGATGTCTCTGCTGTCGACACCCTTAAACGGCGTGCTGGCCGGGCATCTCTACGGAAAGCAGGGCGGAATCACGCGGAAGCGCTTCTTCTATGTGGTGCTTCTGCTTCTCGGAATCTGGATTCTCGTGACCGCGTTCTCGGTCGCCGGCTCGCATCTCTACATCTGGCTGTTCTACCGGCCTTATTACGAGACCGTGAAGCCGCTGTTTTTGCTGGCGAATGCGGGGCAGGTGATCTTCTTCATCTGCAACACGATGATGGTCATCGTGCTGCGCTATACGGATGAAAAAGTTCAGATGCTGACGGCGGCGATTTATGTCATCGTATTTTTGGGCTGTACGATCCCGCTGATCCTGCATTTCGGGATCTGGGGCATGGCCTGGGGCATCTTTATCGTCAATACGGTGAAATTCCTGCTGTATGCGGTTCTCGGCCTTATACGGATTAAGAAAGGGGGAGAGGAGACTTCATGAGCGTTTATGAAATGATTTCCTCCTGCCATTTCGGGCTCGAATCGGTGCTGAAGCGGGAACTTCAGGCGCTCGGCCTTCCGATCACCGCAGTCGAGGACGGAAAGGTGCATTTTTCGGGCGAGGAAAAGGACATCTGCCGGGCAAATATCTTCCTTCGGACCGCTGAACGCGTACTGGTATCGGCGGGATCTTTCCGGGCGGAAACCTTTGACGAACTGTTTGAAGAAACCAGGGCGATCGACTGGGCGGCCTTTCTGCCGCAGGATGCAAAGGTCTGGGTGACGAAGGCCAATTCCATCAAAAGCAAACTTTTTTCGCCTTCCGACATCCAGCGGATCATCAAAAAGGCCATCGTCGAGAAACTGAAAGAACAGTATCATACGGAAACCATCCCCGAAAGCGGTGCGGAATACCCGCTTCGGGTTTCGATACTCAAGGATGAGGTGACGATCGGCATCGACAGTTCGGGCGTTTCACTGCATAAGCGCGGCTACCGCACGGACACGGTCAGGGCGCCGATCTCTGAGACGCTTGCAGCGGCGCTTCTGATGCTGACGCCATGGAAACGGGACCGGATTCTGGTCGATCCCTTCTGTGGTTCCGGAACCTTCCCGATCGAAGCCGCGCTGATGGCATCCGGCATCGCGCCGGGGCTCGACCGGGAATTCACGGCGGAAAAATGGAGCGGACTGATCCCGAAGAAATGCTGGTATGAGGCTTCCGAGGAGGCAATTTCAATGCAGCAGGATCCGGGAGACTGCGATATTCAGGGCTATGACATCGATCCCGCATCGATCCGCGCAGCCCGGGAAAATGCCGCGCGTGCCGGGGTTTCCGATCTGATCCATTTCCAGGTACGGGATGTGCGGGCACTGAGCCATCCGAAAAAGTACGGTTTCCTGGTGACAAACCCGCCTTACGGCGAGCGGATTTCGGAAAAAGCCGAGCTTCCGGAACTGTACCATGCACTCGGCGAACGCTTCAAAGCACTGGATTCCTGGTCCATGTACCTGATCACGTCCTACGAAGATGCAGTCCGGGACCTGGGGCTTGTTCCGGAGAAAAACCGAAAAATATACAACGGGATGCTGAAGACCTATTTCTACAGTTTTCCCGGCCCGAAACCGCCGAAAAAACCGCGGGAAGAGCCGGCAGCGGAGGAAAGATGAAGATCCTTTTTGCAACGAAAAATGAAGGAAAACTCCGGGAAATCCGGGAGATTTTAGGGCCGGATTACGAAGTCCTGTCCCTCCTGGACCTTGCGGAAGTCCCGGAGATTGTGGAAGACGGGACAAGCTTTGAGGAAAATGCCCTGATCAAGGTGCGAGCGATCGGTCCGCAGAAGGACACAGTAGTGCTTGCGGACGATTCGGGTTTATGCATCGATGCTTTTTCGGGCGGACCGGGCGTGTATTCGTCCCGCTTCTTAGGGGAAGATACCGATTATATTTTCAAAAACAATTATATTTTGGAGAAGCTTTCGGGCCTTCCGGACGAACAGCGCGGCGCACATTACAGCTGCGTGATCGCGGCGCTGTTCCCGGACGGGACAGAGGCTGTGACAGAGGCGCGGATGGAAGGCATCATCAGCGAAAAACCCATGGGATCGGGCGGATTCGGTTATGATCCGATCCTGTACCTGCCGGAATTCGGAAAAACCGCAGCGGAAATTACGGCAGAGGAGAAAAACCGCATCAGCCACCGGGGCCTCGCGCTTGAGAAAATGAAGGAGATTTTGCAGAAGAGATGAGCAGGCGCATTTTCGTCGTCAGCGACACCCATAAACTGAATGCAGGGCTTTATGAGGCACTTTTCCGGGAGGCAGGGAACTTTGACACGGTTATCCATTTAGGGGATGCGGAGGGGTACGAGCGGGAAATCCGCGAAGAGATCGCGAAAGTCAATCCGCTTGCCGGGGTCCTCTTTGTGCGCGGCAACTGCGACATGGATTATGCGCTTCCGGATTACCGCTGTGTGGATTTCGACGGTATCCGCCTGTTCATTACGCACGGGCACCGCTATTACCGGAAAGTGCCGGGCGGACCTTTTGATGCGCTCGCATCCGCGGCGGCGGGAGAGGACTGCAGGATTGCGCTTTTCGGGCATACGCACAAGCCCTTATATGAGAAGGCCTGGAACGGCGTTTTTCTGATCAATCCAGGCAGTATTTCGCTGCCGCGGCAGGAGGAACGCCTGCACGGCTACGGAATCCTCACAATCGCGGATTCGGGCGTCGTGCTCTGGGAACAGAAATTTCTTGAGACGGATGACAGAGCCTGACCGAACCCCTTGTCACCTGCAGAGAATTGTGGTAGACTTTCAGTGAAAGGAGACCGGCGCGCATGAAGGAAAAATTCACTTTTCTGACAGCCCTGAGCTGGCTGGTGCAGGTCGGTGTATCCGTTGCATTTCCGCTGGTGCTGTTTATCCTTTTGGCCGTGTTCCTGCGTAACCGTTTCGGCATCGGGAACTGGATTATCGCAGCCGGCGTGGGCCTTGGCGTACTCGGGGCCGCGGGCGGCCTGTACGGATCGCTCCGCTCGCTGCACCGGCTCGGGAAAAACGAAAAGGAGCCGCCTGAAGGCTTCAACGGATTCTAAGAAGATTTATGGACTATATCAGACAGGTCAAACAGGATATCCTCATTGTGGCGCTGGGAGAAGCCGCTCTTGCGGTCCTGATGCTCGGCGTGTATTTCCTGATCCGGAAAATGAGCCTTCTTGTCGGAATCGGAGCGCTTATCGGGGTACTCCTTGCAGTCGGAAATTATGTGTTTATGGCGGCCGGCGTGCTTTCGGCCGCGAAGAAGGCGGAAGCGGGAGATGAGCCTGGCGCGAAGCGCGTGATTACGATTTCCCGGCTTGTCCGCTACCTTCTTTTGTTCGGTATTCTTCTTGCGGTCGTGCTTTCGAAGCGCTTTGAGCTTCCGGAGATGATCGCCATGCTGATTCCCCTGGTTCTGTTCCGCCCGATTCTGTCTCTGGGCGAACTCTTCAGGAAAAAGGAGGGAGGTGAAGCGAAAACTTGAATATCACCGGCCCGAAAATCTATTTTACCATTCCCGTCTTCGGCGGCATCAACGTGACGCAGACCATGCTCACCTGTGCCATTGTTTCCCTGATTCTGTGCACAGCCGGCATTCTTTTAGGGAGGAAGCTGAAAAAGCGTCCCGGATCCGTACAGGTGCTGACCGAAAAGGCGGTCACGGTCATTTACAACCTTGTCGAGGAAGCCATGGGGAAGCACAATTCCTCCTGGACACCCTATATTGCAACCCTGTTCCTGTCTTCGATTCTGGGCTCGCTTTTAGGCATGACCGGGATCCTGCGTTCCTCAACAGCAGACCTTTCCACGACCGCGACCTGGGCCGTCATGACGACCCTGATCATCTGGTTCCAGAATATCAAAAATATCGGACTTAAGGCCTGGCTCAAGAGCTTCACCGAGCCGATCTCGGTGATGACGCCGATGAATATCGTCTCGGAGTTCGCACAGCCGGTGTCGCTCGCGTTCCGTCATTTCGGCAATATCGCCGGCGGATCGGTCATTACGACCCTGATCTACTGGGCACTTTCCGGTGCATCGGCGGCGCTTCTGAGGCTTGCATCCGGCTCCGGGATTGCCGTGACGCTGATCCTGATCGGGGTCGGTGCAGTGCTCCTGTTTGCGCTGAAACCGAAGAACAGCAAGGTGAAGCTTGCAGTGAAATCGATCGGTGCACTCTGCGGAATTCTCGGCCTCCTGTCTCTCGCGCAGGTCGTGTCGGGATGGGTTTCCTTTACTTATCCCACATTGCCGCAGAACCTGACAGTGATCCTGTATTTTACGGGGCTCCTGATAATCCTCGTCGGCACCGGAATCCTGCTTTTTGCAAAATTCAAAGGCGCCAGAGTCCTCGGGGCAGTGCTGCTTCTACTGGGCGTTTCGGGCATCATCCTGATTCTCGGCGGCCCGATGGAAGTGCCTTTCCTGACACTCGGCATCCCGGCTGTGCTTTCCCTGTATTTTGACGTATTTGCCGGTGTGATGCAGGCCTTTGTATTTTCGCTTCTGTCAATGATTTACATCAGCAACGCATGTCCGCCTCCGGAAGAGCGGATCGTGCGCGGCAAAAAAAAAAAAGAAAAAGGGAAAGAGAGGAACTGAAATGGAAA
>JAFYGJ010000021.1:0-11527 GCA_017543275.1 Lachnospiraceae bacterium
CAGGTGGATCAATTTTCGAAAATTGATCCACCTGGTACCTGTCCCCGAATGGGTCAATCGTTGAAGGGAGTATATATGCGTTTTATAATCCAGCGCGTTCGGGAAAGTTCGGTTTCGGTTGACGGGAAGACGGTCGGTGCAATCGGTCCCGGATACTGCGTTCTGATCGGCGTCTCAGCTTATGATACCAGGAAAACTGCAGATAAAATGGTCCAGAAAATGCTGAAGCTTCGGATCTTCCAGGATGAAAACGGAAAGACCAATCTGTCTCTTTCGGATGTTTCCGGCGCGCTTCTTCTGATTTCGCAGTTCACGCTTTATGCGGATCTCCGCGGCCAGAACCGGCCGGGTTTCGTCAAGGCCGGAAATCCGGAGCACGCGGATGCGCTCTATCAGTATATCATCGAGTCCTGCAGGGCTGCGGGCTTTCCGACGGAATGCGGCATTTTCGGTGCAGATATGAAAGTCTCCCTTGTGAATGACGGGCCATTTACAATCATTCTGGATTCCGCAGAACTGGGCTTTGATTCCTGAGCATTTGAAAACATATGACGAAACTGGAAGAGTACTACAACAAATTCAACGAGGAGAAGCGCCTTCTCAGGCCGTATGGCCGCGTCGAATATCTCACAACGATGAAATATATCGAAGAAGGCATTGCCGGGCGGGAAAGTCTTCGGATCCTGGATGTCGGTGCCGGTACCGGCCGCTATGCGGTTCCGCTCTCGGAGCTCGGGCACGAGGTGACGGCCGTGGAGCTTGTGAACTACAACCTCGGCATTCTGAAAAAGAAAGGCAGCTCCGTCATCGCAAAACGCGGGAATGCGCTGAATCTCTCGAAATATCCTTCAGACCATTTTGATATCGTGCTCGAACTCGGCCCCCTGTACCATCTGTTCAGTTTTGAAGAGAAGCTCCAGGTCTTAAAAGAGGCGCGGCGTGTTGCAAAGCCCGGCGGGCTCATTTACTGTGCCTACTGCATGAATGAGTTTTCGGTCCTCACCTACGGCTTCAAGGAAGGACATGTGAAGGAAGCGCTGGAGTCCGGCAGTTACACCGAAGATTTCCAGTCCGTATCCGCGGAGGAAAACCTGTATTCCTATGTACGGATTGAGGAAATCAACGCACTTCAGAAAGCCTCCGGCCTGTCCCGGGTGAAGCTTTTGGCGTCCGACGGCCCGGCGAACTATATGCGCCAGACCCTGAAAGAGATGGACCCGGAAACATTCTCCCTGTTTATGGATTACCATTTCGCGACATGCGAACGCCCGGAGCTTTTGGGGGCGTCCGGGCATACACTGGATATTCTGAGGAAGTGATCGTTCACGCTTCGTAGTACTTCAGCACCCGCTCGAGATAGGGGTAGAGCACTGCATCGTCGGAGCGGTACAGTTCGTGCTTTCCGCCCGAGACGGTTTCAAAACGTGCGTCTGGAACGCGCGAGACGAATTTTTCCTGTTCCGGACGGAGCACCATATTGTCGCCGTCGCAGGAGAAGAGGAGCACCGGGGTTTTGATGCCTTCAGGGGCTCCTTTTTTCAGGATTTTACGCGGTACCTTCATGGATTCCAGTGCCCAGCCGACAGTCGGATTGCAGGTATAAAGATCCGGGTCGGCTTTTTTGAGGTTATTGTACCACACAAAGCGGACGCGGGAACTCGCGCAGGCGTTTTCGAAATTCTCCTCGCCGGTATAATCCGGCGCATTGAAAAGAACTTTTTTCCGCTGTCCGAACAGAGCCATCGTTCCGAACACAAACTTGGTGATCGGCATCGGGACGCCGGCGTGCGCGGGCATGATCATCGGGGAAGTCAGGATTGCTTTTTTGAAGAAGGTGGATCCGCTCTCCAGATACAGTGCGCTTACGGCGCCGCCCATGCTGTGGCCGAAGAGATAATAGGGGCCCGGCATTTTTTTCACCACCTGATCAAGAAAGACCTCCATATCACGGACATAATCCTCGAAGCGGTTCACATGGGTCAGGGAGGGGTTTTCCACATCCCGGTGGGATTTTCCATGACCGCGCTGATCAAAAATGCAGACGCTGTATCCTTCGTTCAGGAAGACATAGATCAGCGGCCGGAACTTGACAACAGATTCCGTAAATCCATGCAGAATTACGATCGTCCCTTTCGGATTGTCGGCGCCAAACACGGCATAATGGATCTTTGCCTGATCAAAGCTTTCAAAGAAATCATCTGCTGTCTTGTGCGCCGCAAGATAAGGCACAACCGCACTGTCATAGGTTTCCTGGTAACGGTCTTCGGGAATATAGATTTTCATACTCAAAACGCTCCTTCGGTCTGATATTTCCATCATAGCCAAAGAAAGGCATTCTGTCAAATAAAAACCTGAGATTTTCCCGCAAAATCGCCCGACGGGGTTTGATTTTGCGGGGCTTTTATGTTATAAAAAACAGGTAATCTTATATACCTGACAGACAAAGGAGGACCCTTATGGAACTGCTGTCCAAATTGAACAGTCCGGTACTGTACCTGATCTGCGGCGGAATCATCCTGTTTGTCGCCGTAATCTGCCTCATATTTGCAGTCCGGGCTTACCGCATGGGGAAGGCACTCGGGATCGACACCGGCAAAATGAAGCGTGTCATCACCGCAAGCGCAACCTTCGCCGTTCTTCCGAGCGTCGGCATCCTCTTGGGCGTCATCGCGCTTTCCGGAAGTCTCGGAACGCCCTGGCCCTGGCTTCGGCTTTCTGTGATCGGGGCGCTGCATTATGAAACGCAGGTCGCGGAAGCGGCTTCGGAATCCGTCGGAATCGGCGGACTGTCGATTGCAAACATGACGCCGGAGGCTTTTGTCACAATCGCGCTTCTCATGAGTTTCTGCATCATGTGGGGCATGGTGCTCGTGATCATTCACGGGAAAAGCTACTGCAATAAGCTTCGCGGCGGATCGGAGAAGAAGACCGATAAGCCGAAAGAAGAGAAGAAAAAGAAGCTGAACCTCAAAGGTTTCGGCGATACTGCCATGACAGCCATGTTCATCGGTCTTGTATCTGCCTATATTGCAAGCTATATCGGAACCATTGTCTCGGAAAACGGCCGCTTCACCTTTACCGGAAGCTGGCTTCCTCTCGCGACGGCACTCGTTTCTGCGCTTGCGATGGCAGTATTTTTACGGATCAAAAAAGCTTTCCATGCGGACTGGATTGACAGCTTTTCCGTCGCGGGCTCCATGCTGATCGCGATGACGGCTGCGATATTCCTCGGGAAGTTGGGATAAGGAGGCGGACCATGGAAAAGAAAGAAATTCGGGAAAACAGGGAAATCATGAAAAACAGCGAAGCCTACGAAAAGTACCTGAACACAACCCACCGACTCGGACGCCTGATGACCGCACTGGTCCTTTTGCTGCTTCTTGCCGCACCGTATCTGATCGGGCTGTTTCTGAAAGCTGTTCCGAATCTTCCGGCAGCGCTGAAAGCTTTTATCGGTGTCGGTCTTGTCTACCTCGTGAGCTGCATCGCGGAGTACCTGATTTACGTTCCGATGCTCGGCGCGGGCGGATCCTACCTCGCGTTTATCACCGGAAACCTGATCAACATGAAGATCCCCTGCGCGATCAATGCCCGGGACATCGTCGGCGTGAAGAGCGGAACTCCGGAAAATGAGATCATTTCAACCCTTTCGATCGCGACATCCTCTCTGGTCACCATCGCTGTACTTGCTGTCGGCGTCATGCTGATGATCCCGCTGCAGCCGGTCCTGCAGTCCCCGGTCCTTCAGCCCGCTTTTGAGAACGTCGTTCCGGCGCTTTTCGGCGCAATGGCCTGCAAATACTACCGCCAGGACATGAAGGTATCCCTGATTGTGCTCGCGGCCATGACGCTCCTGTTTGTCTTTGTGCCGTCCCTGATCGGATCAACCAGCATGATGGTCATCCCGAGCGGTGCGCTTGCGATTGTCTTAGCGTATCTGAGCTTCAGAAAAGGCCAGAAGGGAGCGGAAGCATGATCGCGCTGTACATCATCCTCGGCATTCTCGGGATCATCATTCTGCTGATCCTTGCGGCAGTCATCCGGACGCTTCTGAGTCCGAAAAAGACTTCTGAGTGGATTCCGAAAAGAGATCCCGAAAGAGAGCAGGAATACGCAGAAAAGCTTTCGGAAATGATCCGGTATGAAACCGTTTCCCGGAAGGGCGAGATCCAGCGGGAAAAGTTTCTGGGCTTTCACAAAGTGCTGGAAAAGCTTTTTCCGCTTGTCCATGAAAAACTGGAGAAAACAGAGATCGACGGAAGCCTCCTGTACCGTTTTCCCGGAAAACATTCCGACCGGCCGATTGTCCTGATGGGTCATCAGGATGTTGTCCCGGCGGAAGGAATCTGGGAGCATGAGCCTTTCTCTGGAGATATCGCAGACGGGAAAGTCTGGGGCCGCGGTTCCGCCGATACGAAATGCTCAGTCATGGCCTTCCTGCAGGCCGCGGAAGAACTTCTTCAGGAAGGTTTCGTCCCCGAACAGGATGTCTACCTTTCTTCCTCCAGCACCGAGGAGGTCGGCGGCGAAGGCTGTCCGAAGACGGTAGCGGAATTAGAAAAGCGCGGTGTAAAGCCCTATCTTGTGAACGATGAAGGCGGTTCAGCCGTAACGGAACCGATGGCGGGGCTGAAGGGCAATTTTGCCATGGTCGGCGTCTTGGAGAAAGGGCAGGGGAACCTTCGGATCATCGCCCGCTCAAAAGGCGGACATTCGAGCTTTCCGCCCAAAAACTCGCCGATTGTGCTTCTGTCGAAGTTTATTGCGGACCTCTCGAAGCACAGCCCGATGAAACTTCGGATGAACCCGCAGGCGCAGCGGATGTTCTCGGAAATGGCGCCGTACGGGCCTTTCTGGATGCGGCTTCTCTTCGGAAATCTCTGGCTGTTCAAGCCGCTTCTTACAGTTCTCATGCCTGTGATATCCCCGCAGGCTGCAGCGCTTCTTCGGACCACGGTCGCGCCGACCATGCAGAGCGGCTCCGATGGCTGCAACGTGCTGCCGCAGGAAGCTTCCGTGACCCTGAACCTTCGTTATATTCCGCACCAGAACATGGATGAGAGCAACGCGGCAATTAAAAAGCTTGCTGACAAATACGGCCTCGAAGCAGAAAAGATCGATGCCTATCCGGCCTGTGAACCGGTCGATACGAAAAGTGAGGCATTCGGCCTTGTCCGGGAAGTCATCGGCGAAGTATTCCCCGGGCTTCCTTTGATTCCTTACGTCATGACCGGCGGTACGGATGCGCGGCATTATCAGCGGATCTGCAATGCCTGCGTGCGCTTCTCACCGGTTCTCTATGGGCCGGAGCAGATGAAGGGCATGCACGGGCTGAACGAAAATCTGGACACGTACAGCCTGCCGATGGCGGTAGATTATTACAAGACGCTGATCCGGAAGATCAAATAGTACTTTTTCAGCAGTTTTTTCGCCGAAAAACCCTGATTTTTCCAAGAAATCCCTTGCATTTTCGGATCTCATGTGGTATATTATCAAAGTTGCTTTGAAAAAGCATGCGTCCCGATGCGCGGGCGGTGCCCGGATACGTATTTCCGGGTTTCCCGATCAGGCATTTGACGGACGCAGAAGAAAAAACCGAAAAGGAGAAAAAGAAAATGAGCGTTATTTCCATGAAGCAGCTGCTGGAAGCGGGTGTTCATTTCGGACATCAGACCCGGCGCTGGAACCCCAAGATGGCTCCGTACATCTACACCGAGCGCAACGGCATCCATATCATCGATCTGCAGAAGACCGTCGGTATGGTTGACACGGCCTACAAGGCTGTTGCCGATATCGCTGCACAGGGCGGCACGATTCTGTTCGTCGGCACCAAGAAGCAGGCGCAGGATGCAATCCGCGAGGCCGCTGAAAAGTCCGGCATGTTCTATGTCAATCAGCGCTGGCTCGGCGGCATGCTGACCAACTTCAAGACCATCCAGTCCCGTATTGCACGCCTTCGCCAGATCGAGAAGATGTCCGAAGACGGAACCTTCGATGTACTTCCCAAGAAGGAAGTTGCCCAGATCCAGAAGGAATGGGACAAGCTGGATCGCAACATCGGCGGCATCAAGAATATGCGCAAGATCCCGGATGCGATTTTCATCATCGATCCCAAGAAAGAGCGCATCTGCGTGCAGGAAGCCCACACCCTCGGCATTACGCTGATCGGCATGTGCGACACGAACTGTGATCCGGAAGAACTCGACTACGTCATCCCCGGCAACGACGACGCGATCCGCGCCGTGAAGCTGATCGTCGACACCATGGCAAATGCTGTCGTCGAAGCGCATCAGGGCGAAGCGAACGAAGTGACTCCCGCGGCCGAGCCTCAGGAAGAGGAAGCTCCGGAAGCTCCTGTCGAAGACGAAGAGTAAAGCACAATTTAGATACGGAGGATTTTGAATATGAATGTTACTGCTGCAATGGTAAAAGAACTTCGTGAAACCACTGGCGCCGGTATGCTTGACTGCAAGAAAGCGCTTGTAGCCTGCGACGGCGACATGGACAAGGCAATTGACTATCTGCGTGAAAAAGGCCTTGCAGGCGCTGCGAAAAAGGCCGGCCGTATTGCGGCTGAAGGCATTGTCAAGAATGCGGTTTCCGCTGACGGCAAGAAGGCTGTGACCGTTGAAGTCAATGCAGAATCCGACTTTGTTGCGAAGAACGATACCTTCCAGAACTATGTGGCCGAGATCGCGGACCAGATCCTCGGAAGTGATGTTGCGGATGTTGACGCTTTCCTTCAGGAGCCCTGGGCACTGGATCCCTCAATGACCGTACAGGAGAAGCTGTCCTCGATGATCTCCCTGATCGGCGAGAACATGCACATCCGCCGCTTCCAGCGTATGGAAGTGGAGGAAGGCTTCATTTCTTCCTACATTCACGCCGGCGGCAAGATCGGCGTCCTGATCAAGGTCGAAACCGACGTGATCAACGACGAAATCCGTGAGATGGGCCAGAACGTGGCAATGCAGTGCGCAGCGCTGAAGCCGATGTTCTGCACCAGAGCCGAAGTCGACGACGACTACATCGCGAAGGAAACCGAAATCCTGACTGCTGCTGCGAAGAATGAAAAGCCGGATGCCAACGACAAGATTATCGAAGGCATGGTAAAGGGCCGCATCAACAAGGAAATGAAGGAAGTTGTTCTTGTAGACCAGGTTTACGTCAAGGCGGAAGACGGCAAGCAGTCCGTCCAGAAGTATATTGACGAAGTCGGCAAGAAGAACGGCGCGAAGGTGAAGGTTTCGCAGTTCATCCGCTTCGAAAAGGGCGAAGGCCTCAAGAAGCGCGAAGAGAATTTTGCAGAAGAAGTTGCGAAGCAGATGGCCTGATCTTCAGAGGAAATGAGAAGTTTCTGCCGCTCCCTGAAAGAGGGGGCGGCTTCTTTTCGCATTCGACGGCGAAAAGCTTGACATCGCAGGAAGAAATCGGTAAAATAATACTTTCAGATAACTGTTTTACGAGGGTTTTCTCTATGAATATCATCATCATCGGCTGCGGAAAAATCGGCCTCGCGCTTGCGGAGCAGCTCAACAATGAAGGACATAAAATCACACTGGTGGACAAGAATGAGTCCATCCTGCAGAATGCGGCAACAAAGTTGGATGTAATGGGCCTCAGCGGCAACGGCGCGATCCTGAGCGTGCTTCAGGAAGCCGGCATCGAGGACTGCGACGTTCTGATTGCCGTGACCGGTTCGGATGAAGTGAATATGCTCTGCTGCCTGCTTGCCAAAAAAGCCCGGGATCTCCACACAATTGCCCGTATCCGGAACCCCGAGTACGAGGACGAGATTCGTTATCTGCAGGAACAGATCGGCATTTCGATGGTCATAAATCCGGAGCGCATGGTTGCCCATGAAATCCTGACGCTTCTTCGGTTCCCGTCGGCAACCGAGGTGGAGACTTTCGGAAAAGGCATGGTCGACATGATCCACATCCGTCTCTCCGGGAATTCTCCTTTATGCGGCATCAGGCTCCGGGACCTCTCAAGAACCATTCCGGCGCCGGTCCTGATCTCCGTAATCGAGCGCGACAACGAAGTCATCATTCCTTCCGGCAATACGGAACTTCTGGAAAATGATGAAATTTCCTTTATCGCCCGGCCTTCGGATGCAGTGCGTTTCTGCAAGCTCTGCAAATTGGAATACAATGCGAGCCGCAGCGCCTTTATCGTCGGCGGCGGGCGAATCGCCTATTATATCAGCCGCTACAATAAGAACAGCCGCAGCAAATGCCAGCTGAAACTGATTGAAACCAACCAGGAGCGGGCAACGACTTTTGCCGAGACTTTTGATGATGTGACCGTTATCCATGCAGACGGTTCGAACAAACAGATCCTGATTGAAGAAGGCATCGAGCATGCGGACGCTTTTGTCGCAATCACCGGTTTTGACGAACAGAATGTCATGATGAGCCTGATGGTCGACAAGCTTTCCGATGCCCGCATCATTACAAAGGTAAACCGGCTCGATCCGGAAGATGTGGAAAACGTCGTTCCGATGAGTTCGATCGTTTCGCCGAAAACCGTTACCGCCGATGAAGTCGTGCGTTATGTCCGTGCGCTGGAAAGCTCAAAGGATTCCGAGTTCGAATCCCTGTACAAACTTGCCGGCGGAAGAGCGGAGGCGATGGAGTTTACGGTCAACAACGATCCGTCGATTGTGAATATTCCGTTCAGCACGCTTTCTTTAAAACCGAATGTCCTTGTGGCTGCCATTATCCGGGGATCCAATATCATCAGCCCCGGCGGCGCGGACTGCATGAAGCCCGGAGACTCCGTCGTCATTATCACGACGCTTCGGGGCGTCAATGATCTGCATGACATCATGATGTAGGAGGCCGGCTGTGAATTTCAGAATTGTTGCTTACTTTATGGGCTGGATTCTCGAAGTTGAAGCCGTCTCGATGATCACGCCGATGATCATTGCGATCGCGAAAGGAGAATCCGATGTCTGGCCCTGGTTCCTCCTGCTGATCGTGGTACTGGCGCCGCTTGGCTTCTTCCTGACGCGGAAGCGTTTCCGAAAGGGAAATTTCTATGTCCGTGAAGGCTATGCCGCGACAGGGCTTGGCTGGGTGCTTCTTTCGATGACCGGCGCTTTGCCGTTCTTTCTTTCCGGGCGCATGCCGAGTTATATTGACGCTGTTTTCGAGACAGCTTCCGGCTTTACGACAACCGGATCTTCCGTCCTTGCGGATATCGAAGCTTTGGGAAAAGGACTCCTGTTCTGGCGTTCCTTTACCCACTGGCTCGGCGGCATGGGCGTTCTCGTCCTGATCCTTGCGATTCTGCCGATGAGCGGGGGTTATCATATGCAGCTCATGAAGGCAGAATCCCCCGGACCATCGGTTTCAAAGCTCGTTCCGCGCGTCATGGATACCGCGAAGACCCTGTACCTGATTTATATCGCGCTTACCGTTACGATGATCCTTCTTTATTGGATTTCCGGCATGCCGCTTTACGATGCGGCCTGCATCGGCTTCGGTACGGCGGGAACCGGCGGATTCGGTGTCCGAAACAGCGGAATGGCGGATTATTCACGCGTGAGCCAGATCCTGATTACGATCTTTATGTATCTGTTCGGCGTCAACTTCAACTTCTATTACCTTCTGAGCCGGCGGAAGTTCAAAGACGCGCTGAAAATGGAAGAGATCCGCGTCTATGTGTCCATCATCCTGATCAACATCGTTGTCGTAACGCTGGTGAACTGGCATTATAATTACCGGGCGGAAGGTTTCGTATACAGCCTGCATCATTCGGCTTTCACGATCGGCTCCCTGATGAGTACGACCGGTTTCTCAACGGTGGACTTTGATAAATGGCCGGAGCTGACACGGCTGATGATGGTGCTTCTGATGTTTACAGGCGCCTGCGCAGGCTCTACGGGCGGCGGCCTCAAGGTTTCCAGACTGATGCTTCTTTTCAAAGAGGCCAGAAAGGAAATGCACATGCTGATCCATCCGCAGTCCGTGCGTCCGATCAAGCAGGAGGGTAAGGTCGTGGAGCATTCGGTTCTCCGTTCGGCCAGCAACTACCTGATGATCTATGTCCTCATTTTCGTCTGTGCCTTCCTGCTCGTCTCAATCGACGGCTACGATTTTACGACGAATTTCACCGCGGTCACCGCGACACTGAATAATATCGGTCCCGGTCTTTCGATGGTCGGCGCGACGCAGAACTACAGCATTTATTCACCGCTTTCGAAGCTTGTCCTGACATTCTGCATGCTTGCCGGACGCCTCGAGCTTCTGCCGATGCTGATGCTCTTTTATCCGAAAACCTGGACAAAGCATTATTAAAACTGAGGGTTACTATGTCTTTATCTTTTCTTTCCGAACTGAATCAGATGCTCGGGACGGCTTTCTCCGCCGCGGGCTATGATCCGAAATACGGGACCGTGACGGTTTCGAACCGCCCGGATCTCTGTGAATACCAGTGCAACGGCGCGATGGCGGCCGCAAAGGAATATCACTGCGCGCCGATCATGATCGCCGAAAAGGTTGCGTCTGAATTAGGCGAAAATCCGGCCTTTTCCGAGGTTTCCGCCGTGCGCCCGGGATTTATCAACCTGACCCTGTCACCGGCCTTTTTAGGGGCTTTTTCGGCCTCTATGGCAGTCTCTGGACGCTTCGGAATCGAAAAGCCGGCGCCGAAGACCATCATCATCGATTACGGCGGGCCGAATGTCGCAAAGCCCCTTCATATCGGGCATCTTCGGACCGCGATTATCGGCGAATCCGTCAAGCGTATCCTGCAGTATATGGGACATACGGTAATCGGGGATATCCATCTCGGTGACTGGGGACTTCAGTTCGGGCTGATTATTGAGGAACTGAAGGACCGCCGGCCAGAGCTGCCGTACTTCGACTCCGGATTCACAGGAGAATACCCCGAAGATCCGCCTTTCACGCTTTCCGAGCTGGAGGAAATCTATCCGGCGGCTTCTGCGCGCAGTAAAGAAGACGAAGAGTTCCTTTCACGTGCGCACCAGCGGACCTTTATGCTGCAGCATGAGGATCCGGCGACGATCGCGCTGTGGAAACACATTATGAAGCTGAGCGTCGAAGATGAGCGGAAGATTTACGACAAGCTGGATGTGCATTTTGACCTCTGGAAAGGCGAATCGGACGCCGCACCTTATGTGCCGGAAGTGGTTTCGATTGTGAAGGAAAAAGGTCTGGCATACCTTTCCCAGGGTGCGCTGGTTGTGGATGTGAAAGAAGAAAGCGATAAACGTGAAGTTCCGCCCTGCATCATCCTGAAATCCGACGGTGCCGCGCTGTACCAGACGACAGACCTCGGTACGCTGATCATGCGGATGCGGGATTATGATCCTGACGAAGTGATTTATGTGACCGACAAACGGCAGGAGCTGCATTTTACACAGGTTTTCCGCGTAGCAAAGAAAGCCGGGATTGTAAAACCGGAGACAGAACTTGTCCACATCGGCTACGGCACGATGAACGGAAAGGACGGAAAGCCCTTCAAGACCCGTACCGGCGGCGTGATGCGGCTTGAGTAC
>JAFYGJ010000022.1:0-30710 GCA_017543275.1 Lachnospiraceae bacterium
AGAGCAGCAGAAAAAAGAACTCCTCGAAGCGTTTGACAAAAGCAAACGGAGCTTCGAGGAAGTGCTAGATTTCATGAGTGGAAAAGCTGATATTTGACCTGAAAAAGGGATTTGAGAGTTAAAAATCTAGGAAGTTCACATGCATCAATTTCGATCCGCTGGATTACATGAAGCTGCATGAACAGGACGAGGATCCGACCGCGCACATCGGGATCCGGATGGTAATGAAAATGGTCAGAGAAGCCCGTTACACGAGTTCACTCGGGCTGAACAATCTGACAATGGTACTGTAAAGGGGACTGAGAACATGAGATATTTCCGAAGAAAAACAGCCGGACTGATCATTGCCTTCCTGGTTCTTTTTGGGGCGGCGCTTCCCGTCCGGGCATCCTCGAAGAATGTTTCCGGCGGAGAAAACCGCACGCCCTCCGTGGACCCGATTACGGAGAGCGAGAGTTTTTCCGCAGTTCTTTACGACAATACAAACGGTCTTCCGACATCGGAAGCGAATGCGATTGCCCAGACTTCCGAGGGCTTTATCTGGATCGGCAGCTACAGCGGCCTGATCCGCTACGACGGAAACAGCTTTGAACGGATTGATTCGACGACGGGCGTCGCAAATGTCAAATGCCTCTTTACCGACAGCAAGGATCGGCTCTGGATCGGGACGAACGACAGCGGCGTTTTCATGATGGAGCGGGGAGAGCTCACAAGATGGGACCGGACAGAGGGGCTGAAATCCTCGGCAATCCGCGCGATCACCGAGGATCCGCAGGGAAATATCTACGTTGCCACCACCGGCGGAATTGTCATGATTACGCCCGAAATGAAGGTCCTGAAGCTCAACGATCCCCGGATTGTGGATGTTTTCATGCATGAGATGCGCCTCGGGGAGGACGGGCTTGTGTACTGCCTCTCGAACGACAGCGACCTGTTCACGCTGAAAAACGGGATGATCGAGCACTTTATCGATCACGAGGACAATCCGCTGTCCGGCATCGGCTGCCTGTTCCCGGACCCGAACCGCCCGGGCTACCTGTATCTTGAGACCGAGAGAGCGGTCGTGTACTACGGAAACCTGGAAGAAGACCTTGCCTCCCTTGAGGAAATCGATATTTCACCGATTGCCCAGGTGCAGCAGTTCGAATACATCGACGGAAAGCTCTGGCTCTGCGCAAGAAACGGTGTCGGCGTGATCGAGGACGGGGTGTTCCATCCGCTTGAGAATGTCCCGATGAACAATTCCGTCGGAAATATCATGACGGATTACGAGGGAAACCTGTGGTTCACTTCTACGCGCCAGGGCGTGATGAAAATTGTCCCGAACCAGTTCCTGGATCTGTTCCGGCGCTACAGCATCCCGGAAACCGTTGTGAACGCGACCTGTATGTGCGGCGATGAACTGTTCATCGCGACGGATACCGGGCTGATAGTGCTTTCGGATGAAGGCCCGGTTGATGCGGTTCCGCTTGCTTCGGCGAAAACAGCCGGCGGGAAGGAACTCGGAACAACGGATCTTTTAGAGTATCTTTCGGGTGTCCGGATCCGTTCGATCATCCGCGACAGCAAGGGAAGGCTCTGGCTTTCCACCTGGCGGAAGCACGGACTTCTCTGCTATGACCAGGGAAATCTTACCGTCTTTACAACTGCGGACGGACTGATGTCAGACCGGATCCGCGTGATTTCCGAACGGGAGGACGGCGCGATTCTGGTCGCCAATACCGGCGGTGTGAATGTGATTGAAGGCGACAAGGTTACCGGCACTTTCAGTGAGGAATCCGGCATCGTCAATACGGAAATCCTGACAGTCTGTGCCGGGAAGAACGGGGACATCCTCCTCGGTTCGGACGGTGACGGCATCTATATTGTCAGGGCGGACGGGACCCTGCATTTCGGGATGGAAGAAGGCCTTCGCTCCGAAGCTGTCATGCGGATCAAATACGATCCGAAGCGGGACATTTACTGGATTGTAACCGGCAACTCGATCGGCTACCTGACAGCGGACTACGAGCTTGTCACGATCCGGAAATTTCCTTATTCCAACAACTTCGACCTCTACGAAAACAGCCGGGGCGAGATGTGGATTCTGGCAAGCAACGGCATTTACGCGGCATCTGCGGACGAGCTTCTTGAAAACGGGGAGATCCATCCGGTCCATTACGGGATGGCGAACGGCCTTTCCTGCATTGCGACCGCGAATTCCTACAGCGAACTCACAGAAGACGGCGACCTGTATATTGCAGGAAACAACAGCGTCGTACGCTTCAACATTGAAAAGCCTTTCGAAGACGTGATGGATCTCAAGGCTGCGGTTCCCTATGTGGACGCGGACGGGAAGCGGATTTACCCGGATGAAAACGGTGCATTTACCATTTCGCCGGGGGTACGGAAGCTGACGATCTACGCCTATGTGTTCAATTATTCCCTGATCAATCCGCAGGTTTCCTTCCAGCTGATCGGATTTGACAAGCAGGAAACGACGGTTCAGCGGAGCGAGCTGGTGCCGCTCGATTATACCAACCTGCCGGGCGGAAGCTACCGCTTTATGATGCGGATCAGTGACTCGATGGAACGGCAGAGCCTGACAGTCGAGACGCCGATCACACGGAAAAAGGCACTGTATGAACAGACCTGGCTGCATATCCTTCTTGCCGTTCTCGCCGCTGGCGCCATCGCGCTCGGTGTCCGGCTCTATATCCGCCGGCGGATCAGGAACTTGGAGGAGAAACACCGCGAGGAGGCGGAAAAGGAACGCCTGAGTTCCGAGCTTCAGATGGCCTCCGAGATTCAGACCGGCATGCTTCCGCATACATTCCCGCCTTATCCGGACCGCTCGGAATTTGACATCTATGCTTCCATGGATCCCGCAAAGGAAGTCGGCGGCGATTTTTATGATTTCTTCCTGATCGACGAGGATCATCTCGCGCTGGTGATGGCAGATGTGAGCGGAAAAGGTGTGCCAGCCGCGCTCTTTATGATGGTCTCAAAGGCAGTCCTCAAGAGTACCGGTCTGAACCGCCGGTCTCCCGCGGAAATCCTCGGGCAGACCAACCGGCTGATCTGCGGCAACAACCAGATGGATATGTTTGTCACGGTCTGGCTCGGAATCCTGGAGATCTCCACAGGAAAACTGACTGCAGCGAATGCAGGCCACGAGTATCCGGTCCTGAAGAATCCTGCAGGCGGATTTGAGCTTCTGAAAGACAGGCACGGCTTTGTCGTCGGCGGCTTTGACGACGAGGAGTATGAGGAGTATACGGTCCAGCTCAGCCCCGGTTCGAAGGTCTTTGTCTATACCGACGGCGTACCGGAGGCGATGGACGGGGAGCGGAACATGTTCGGGATCGAGCGGATGCTTTCGGCGCTGAACGAGGCGCCGGAGGACAGCCCGAGAGAGCTTCTTCAGCACGTCAGGACAGCGGTCGACGGCTTTGTCCGCGATGCGGAACAGTTTGACGATCTCACGATGCTCTGCCTCGAATACAGAGGCCGTAAATAATATAAGAAAAGTTGACAGCACCTGAAGGCTATGGTACTATTCTAAGGGTAAGGCCGGAGGCAGTTTACCGATGCAGGATATATGATACCGGAGTGATAAATTATTACCAGGAGGCGTATGATGAAGCAGTGGAAAAAGATTGCGGCGCTTCTTCTTGTCGTTGTACTTTTAGGGATTGCCGTTGTGCCGGCACTCGCGGACAAGGATGAGGACGAAGACGATCCCAAGAAGAGCAATACACAGGAAGTCCTTGATCAGGATGTCGATGAGGCGGACGAGACAGAGGCCGAAGATGAAAAGCAGGATCCGGATGCAGACGAAGCGCAGCCGGACGCGGATGCGGATGAGGACAAAGTACATGATGAACTGATCGCGGAAGGTCCGGTCACCCTCGATTTGTGGGAAGAGGACTCCGAAGCGCGGAAGATGCTTGAGGACTACATTGCGGCTGTAACAGATCCGGATTCGGAGGAGTTCATCCCCGAAGAGGACCGGATCGCGGTGTTTGATCTTGACGGAACACTGTTCTGCGAGACAGATCCGCTGTACCTCGAGTGGCTGATGTATGTGAAGCGCGCAGTGTTTGATGCGGATTCCGATCCTTCGGAGGAGGACATCGAACTCTGCCGCGATATCGCGGAGGGCATCCTCAAAGGCAAGCTCTCGGATGAGCTGGAAATGCGCCAGATCGAAGCGGAAACGCGGGTTTTTGCAGGCATGACCTACGCGGATTATGTCCAGTATGTACGGGATCTCTGCGCGCTTCCCTGCTACGGCTACGAAAACATGACGGTCGGGGAAGCTTTTTACCTGCCGATGGTGCAGGTCGTGGACTACCTGAATGACAACGGCTTCAGGTGCTACATTGTCTCGGGTTCCGGCCGCAGCTTTATCAGAACGGTTTCGGAGAACGCGCTGAACATTCCGAAATCCCAGTTCATCGGCACCGACACCTGGGTCGTCGCGTCCGGACAGGACGAATGGAACGGCGGGGAATATGTGTTCCAGAAAGAAGACGAGCTGGTGCTCTCGGACGAACTGGTGCTGAAAAACATCAAGATGAATAAGATTCTCCAGATGATGGAAACGATCGGACAGAAACCGGTTTTAAGCTTCGGCAACAGCTCCGGAGACCTGTCGATGGCGGAATTTGTCTGCTGGGACAATGAATACGACGCGATGGCCTTTATGCTCTGCTGCGATGATACGGAGCGGGAGAACGGCAATCCGGACAAGGCCGCGAAAATGGAAGCGACCTGCATCGAGTACGGTTTCGTACCGGTTTCGATGAAAAACGACTGGACCACGATTTACGGCGAGGATGTTGTCCGGAAAGATATCGAACCCATTGACGAGGAGCTGACCGGCGAGGAACAGATCGACGAAATGCTTTCCCGCCTGGACAGTTTCTTCAACGCCGAAATCCCGGAGAATCCGAAAGACTATGCCCAGAAGATGGTGGAAGCCTACGAGAACGGAGAACTCACGGAAGACGATATCCGCGAGGCGGTTGTCACATTGCTTCGGGCACTCGGTGCTTCGGAGGAAGAAGAGTAATACTTTTTGAATAATCTCCCGGTCTGACCGGGAATGAGGAAACCGGCAAGGCATGAGAAAATCCCTGGTCCAGAAGAAAAAAGAACGCGCACTCATGAAGATCCTGATCCCGGCCGTAATCGCTGCGGCTGTGATCGGGATCGGGGTGTTTACGCTGCTCCTACTGAACCGGCAGGAACTGACGCTCACAGTCGACGGTGAAAGCCATTATACGGTGGAATACGGGGAGCGGTTTGAGGTCCCGGAAGCGTCGGCACTTTTCCGGCACACGATCCTTCCGATAAAGCGGAACGTGGAAGTAAAAACCGACAGCAGTTATGATCCGGAAAAGCTCGGAACCTATACGATCCGTTATTTGGCAGAGTATAAAGGCCTTTCCGATGAAAGAACCGTCACGGTGCAGCTTGTCGACACGAAGCCGCCGGTGATCACGCTTCAGTCCGATCCGGACCAGAAAAACGGCGTGAATACGGAGTATCAGGAGGAAGGCTTCTCGGCTGTCGACAACTATGACGGGGACATCACGGACCAGGTCGAGCGGGCCTTTTCTGCAGGAGAAAGTCCGGACGGAAAAACGCCCGAGTCCACGATCATCACCTACACGGTCCGGGATTCCTCCGGCAATGAAACATCCGTCACCCGGGAAGTGATCTATACCGATATGCCGCCTGAAATCACGCTTTTAGGGGATTCGGAAATCACCCTTGAGGTTTTCACACCCTATGAGGAGCCGGGTTATACGGCACAGGATGATACGGACGGAGATCTGACAGAGAAGGTCACAGCGAGCGGCCTTCCGGATACCGGTATCCCCGGCGATTATGAGATCCTGTATTCTGTGACGGACAGCCTCGGACAGAGTGCGGAAAGTTCGCGGACTGTGCTTGTCCGGGATACGACGCCGCCTGAGATTACTTTAGTTACAAACTCCCCCTATACGAAGCCGGGAACGGTTTACCAGGAAGAAGGCTACAGCGCCTTCGACAACGTGGACGGCGATATCACCGCGCTTGTGGAGCGCGAAGAACATCCGGAACAGATCATTTACCGGGTTGCGGATCAGAGCGGGAATACGGCGGAAGCGGTTCGGGAAATCATTTACAGGGATGTCGTTCCGCCGCAGCTGACACTCGGCGGCGAGATCCGGATGTACCTTCCTGTCGGGACGCCCTATACGGAGCCCGGCTACAGTGCTGTCGACGATGTGGACGGCGACATCACGGACCGCGTCCAGGTCTCGGGCGGGGTGGATTCCAATGCGGAAGGCATCTATACGCTGACGTACAGCGTCGCGGACCAGGAAGGCAATACAGCCGCGGCTTCGCGCGAAGTATTCATGTACCGGCCGCAGCAGCAGACCGCGACCGAGAATCCGGGAAGCAAAACAGTTTACCTGACCTTTGACGACGGGCCTGGGCCCTATACGGAGCAGCTTCTTGCGATCCTTGATGAATTTAATGTAAAGGCGACTTTCTTTGTCACGAACCAGTTCCCGCCCTATCAGGGCCTGATCGGCGAGGCTGCGCGCCGCGGACATACGGTCGCCGTGCATACGCTGAGCCATCGCTATGAAGTGATCTACGCTTCCGAAGAGGCTTACTGGAATGATTTCAATCAGATGAACGCGATCATCGAAGCGCAGACCGGGCAGAAATCGAACCTGCTGCGCTTCCCGGGCGGAACCTCGAACGAAGTCAGCAAAAACTACTGCGCGGGCATTATGACGGCCCTCTCGCAGTCTGCGGACCGCATGGGCATCCGCTACTGTGACTGGAATGTGGTATCTGGCGACGCGGACGGCGGCCAGAGCCCGGCTTCAACCATCGCGCAGAACGTGATCAACGGTATTCAGGCGCACGATGTCTCGATCGTCCTGCAGCACGACATCTGGCCGAATTCCGTCGCGGCTGTCCGGGAAATTCTTTCCTGGGGCCTCGCAAACGGCTACACCTTCCTGCCGATTACAGAATCAACGCCTCTGGTGCATCAGGCGGTCCAGAACTGAGACAGAAAAACACCGGAATAACCGCGAAACACTGAAAATACTTTCGGGAGATCCATTATGAGCCATGACACGCAAATCCTGATGCTCTGTCTGCTGCCGCTTCTGCTGCAGCTGTTCGGGCTTCTCTTCGCGGTGCTTCTGGATCCCTTTATGACACACCGGCGGCAGGCGATCCTGATTATCATTATCGTTCTCGTAGCGAGCTTTATTATTCAGAACTACCTGAATTTCCTGACGATGCAGTCCGGCGCGTACCGGTATCTTCGGATTCTGGCTTCGATCTACGGCTATATCATCCGGCCGATCGTGCTCGTCCTGTTCATCCGCCTTATCCGGCCGGACGGCATGCAGTGGCCGATGTGGACGCTGATCGGCGTCAATTCGGCCGTACACCTGACAGCGCTTTTCTCAGGCATCTGCTTCACGATCAATACGGAAAACCACTTTGTCCGCGGACCCCTTGGGTACACCTGCCATGTGATCAGTTTTGCTCTCCTTCTGTGGCTTTTCTTGCTGTCCATTCTGGAGTACCGGAGAATCCACAAATCCGAGACCATCATCCCGGTCATCAACGCGGTTATCATTGTGGCAGGCGTCGCGCTCGATATGAATGTCGGACAGGATTACGTGGTTTCCTTCTTGACGGTTTCGGTTGTATCTTCCTGTGTCTTCTATTACCTCTGGCTGCATCTGCAGTTTGCACGGGAACATGAGCAGGCGCTTCAGGCGGAGCAGCGGATTCAGATCATGATATCACAGATCCAGCCGCACTTCCTGTTCAATACGCTGACGACGATCCAGGCGCTGTGCCGCGTGAATCCCGAAAAAGCGGCGGAAGTGACGGAGAAATTCGCAATCTACCTGCGGCAGAATATTGATTCCCTTGCACAGCCGAGCCTGATCCCGCTGGAAAAGGAACTGGAGCACACGCAGGTTTATGCGGAGATCGAAATGATCCGCTTCCCGCATATCCGCGTGGAATATGATATTCAGGACAAGGATTTTTCCGTGCCCGCGCTGACGATCCAGCCGCTTGTCGAGAACGCGATCCGCCACGGCGTGCGCGTGAGAAAAGAAGGTGTTGTGAAGGTCCGTACATACCGGGACGGCACAGACCACATCCTGGAGATCGAAGACAACGGCAAGGGATTCGATCCGGAAAATGCACTGCAGCGGACAGAACCGGGAGAGGAAGCCGCCCTGAAGGAGCGTTCGCATATCGGTCTTACGAATGTCCGGGACCGCGTGCAGGAGATGCTGTACGGTTCCTTCCATGTGGACAGCCGTATTGATGAGGGGACCCGGATCACAATCCGGATTCCGGAACAGGAGGAAGAAAAATGAGGATTATCTGTGTAGACGACGAGGCCCTGATCCTGGAACTGACGCTTTCGATGGTAAGAGATCTGCCGGAGACAGACGAGGCGCTCGGCTTCGGCTCGGCGGCAGACGCTCTGGAATACCTTGAGGACAACAGTGCGGATATTGCGCTTCTGGATATCGACATGCCGGAAATGGACGGCCTGACGCTGGCGATGCGGATCAAGGAGATCCGCCCGGACACGCAGATCATCTTCCTCACGGGATTTGCCCAGTACGCGGTGGATGCTTTCCAGCTGCACGCCTCCGGATACCTGATGAAGCCGACCAGCAAAGAAAAGCTTGCGGCGGAAATCCGGCACGCACTTGCTTCGCGCAGCGCATCCGCGGAAAGCACAGCGCATATCTCTGCCAAAACCTTCGGCAATTTCGATCTTTTTGTCGACGGGGAGGCAGTCATCTTCGGGCGCAGCAAGGCCAAGGAACTGATGGCTTATCTCGTGGACCGGCAGGGATCCTCCGTAACGCGTGCGGAAGCATTTGCCGTCCTCTGGGAGGATGAATTCTATGACCGCGCCATGCAGAAGCAGATGGACGTCATCATACGCGCGCTTCGCCAGACACTGAAAGACTACGGAATCAGCGAACTTTTGGAGATGCAGAGCGGCGGCCTTCGGATCCGTTCGGAGATTCTGGACTGCGACCTGTACCATTTCTTCGCAGGGGACATCGCGGCTGTGAATTCCTACCGCGGCGAATACATGAGCTCCTATTCCTGGGCCAGCCTCACCGAGGCCTACATGGACCGTCTGCAGCGGAAACGGCTCGAATAAGAGTAATTATTCAAATTGTGGCATCAAATTCAAATTTTTTTCAAAAAAACGCCTTTTGTGTTGGACATCTGTTGGACAGGGTGCTTTATACTGTGCGCATCAGCGGTTGCGAAACAGGGTAAAAACGGTTTTTGCGCCGTATGCCATATAATATTTTAACATTTTGAAGGAGGAAAAAGGTTATGTTCCAAGATGTAGCCAATCCGGTAATCGAGTTAATTTACAGTCTTCTTCCGCCGCTTCTTGGCATTGTCGGCGCAGCAGGAACGATTTTCTGTGTCATTCTGGGCGTCAAATTCGCCAAGGCAGAAGAACCGCAGGATCGTGAAAAAGCAAAACAGCATCTCAAGAATGCGATCATCGGTTTCGTGCTGATTTTCGTCATGATTCTGGCGCTGACGCTTCTGATGCCGAAGCTTATCGAGTGGACCAACCAGACTGCCGGAAAAGACGTCATTCCGCAGTAATTCGGAAACAGGATGTCCAAACGCACCGCCGGGCTGAAATACCCGGGTACCCGGCGGTGCATTTCCCCGGGAAAGCAGCAGATTGTATTACGGAAGGCCGGTATCTGCACCGGCACAATGAAGAGGGAGTAAATCCTTTATGAAGAGGAAAACAACAAAGCGACGCAGGATCTCCCGCTTTGCGGCAGCTGCGGCGCTGATTATCATATTTTCAGCTTTCTTTCCGCTGACGAACGTTTTCGCGGATTATACGATTGACGACAGCGCTTTCCAGAATATTGCAGACAGTATGGAATCGGTAACGGTCTATGTCTGGCACAAAGGCAAGCCGCCGATCACCGTGGACGGAACGCCGTACCCTGTGCTTATGTACTGGGATAACGGAAACAAGTATGTTGATGTCGGCTATGGAAATCAGGGCGGAAAAATCCACGGAACCAATGTCGGTGATTACACGTTAATCGGAATGATCGGTCGTTATCAACAGGAAGGACAGCGGGCTCAGAAGAAAGATGAGAGCGATGACCGCCAGGAAGTCGGCTGGACCTGCATCTGGATGCTGCCGTGGCGGGAATACGGATGGAAAAACAACAGCAGTCTTCCCCTGGACCTCACGGTTTTTCATAAGTACGGCGCCGGGATCAGCTTCGAGTTGCCGAATGTTCCGTATTTTATCGCAACAGTCGGGGACAAACAGACGCAGGAAGAATCCTATTATGCGATCGAAATCTCACACGGCAGTAACTATACGAATCCGGGTTTCCTGACATCCATGCTTTCCTGTTATAATTATGTGCATGAGGATCTGATCGGGCGCGACCGGGAAAACAACAGGAGTTTCGACTGGCTGCTTGATGTGTTCTATTCGGATCGGAAAGACTTCATACAGAATAAAAAAATCACAAGAAAATATTACTACGACGACGGCAACGGCACTTATGAGTCTTCCCTGAAGGACCGGACCTGGGACGTCCGGCTGGAAAAGAGCGGAAGATATACGTTCCGTCAGGAGGGCGTCACACTGGACCGGAAAGAAGATTCGGAAAGCGACAGCTGGTGGCTTTACACCAGTTACGGTCTTTTACCCGACGCGCTGAAGTCCTGGAAGTGCCACATGGAGCTCCATCATACTGAAAAGTGGGGATTCCGCTCGCACGGCTGGACTGAAAAAGGCACCGGGGACGCCGACTTTTCCGTCAGCAAGGCTTATATCAATGCAAACGGCGGCTATGACAGCGAAGACTGGGCTTTCGATCTGGCTTATGCCACGACGATGCCGATGAGTTTTGTGAAGGGAGACTTCACAGTCCGAAACGGCCAGACCGTCAATCTGGACGGGCCGATGGGCATCAATAAAAACGTCACGATCACCGTCGAGGACGGAGGCGTTTTAACTGTTTCCGGCTGGGTTGTCAACAACGGCACCATCAAGGTAAAGCAGGGCGGGACCCTGATGCTGATGGAAACTGCGGAAAATAAAGGTGTTCTCACGACCTTCAACAGTACTCGGAATGAATCCGCCGGAGCGATTCTGTGCGACGGTACGATTATCAATATGCCGGGATGCAAGCTGCATGCGGGCGGCTCGAAGGGCCTGAGGCTCGGCTCGAGCGCACAGGTCGTGAACTACGGGGCGATCATCGCAGGAAACCTTACGGTCAACAACGATTATACGATTGAGAACCGCGGGGATTCCAGCGTGCTTCTTGCGGGATATGACATCACCGACGGCGGTTATGTGCTGACGGCAGCCGATATTACGGTAAACGGCAGTACGCCGGATTATCCCGGAAAGGGCTGGGTACAGCTCAGTTACAATGTGACAACGGCGCGCAATTACGTCTACGGAGCCGGAGTCGAAAGGGCCTACACTGCGAAACCCTCATCGTTTTCCTATGTCGATGTCACGGTTAAGAGACTGGCCGCGAAGACCGATGTCTACTATACAAAGTAATCCGGAACGTTCAGGTTAAAGTGATAAGCCGAAAGAGCAGGTGCAAAAAGGAGCGGAATGCGTCAAAAGAAACTCATTCAGAACAGAATCAGACGGTTTGCTGCGGCAGGGATCGGGATGTTCCTCCTGCTGTCTGCGGTTTTCTCCCTGCGTGCCTATGCGACGGACGATCAGGATGATTTCAACTACAGCGGTCCGCTGGACGCGGATACCAATGAACCGGTGCGGGAGGATCGGGAGACTGACAACGGCCGGACCCGGCTTTCCGATACGATGGTTTACGATAAGAACACCAGAAGTTTTGTTTACGCTATCAACAACGGCCTGAACGAGATCCGCAGTTCCGCGGCGGACGGCATGGTGACAAACAGTACAGTAACGATTTATTCGGCATCGGATACGAATATCATCGTTCACAAGGACGGAACCGAACTTACCGGCAAGATCCAGACCCTGAAGGAACCCGGTGAATATGTCGTTTCCACGCAGTCCGGCTCAGACCTTCAGCGGGTTTTCTCCTTCTCCATTGTCGGGAAAACCACGAACGGCCTGCAGCACTTTACGGTCCCCGAGGGCTTTTACATGGCAGATGTGAAGCTCGACGGCTCCGGGTATTATTACACACGCTACGGTGCAGATCTGACGGCAGAAGGCGAGTATACGCTGACCTATGTCTGCAGTGCCTCCGATACGGCGTACTCGCTTCAGGTAACGATCGACCGGACTCCGCCTGTGCTGACTTTTTCCGGGAAGATCAATTCCGAAAACCAGGTCCGTTCAGCGCTGGAATTTACAGGTGTTGAAGAGGGCGGAACGGTTACGGTCGTGAAGGACAATAACCTGATTACCGTGAGAGCTGACAGTGAAGGTGTCTACAAGCTCGCGGATTCGGGTCTGTATACGATTCGGGCTTATGATGCGGCCGGCAATATGACGGAGTATCAATATCGGGTCATGATGTATTTCAATATCAGCAGTATCATTTTTGTACTTCTTGCGGCGCTTCTCGTGATCGGCATCGGCATTTACGTGCTGGTCCGCAGAAACAGCCTGAAGATCGGCTAAGAAGAAAGGCAGGCAGCTACCTTGTTTGACACATTATGGGAAGGGGTAGGAGATATATTCGGTGAAGGTGTCCAGTCGCTGCTGGAATCCGTCCTGAATGCCACCCTGTTCAAAGTGTTTTATTATCTGGAACGGGCGCTGTGCCAGATAATCAATATCCTGTACCAGATATTCGAAGTGTTTTCCGGACAGAAGGAAATCACGTATGCCGGAGAGTCGGATTATCTGATCAATGTCTTCTTCAACAACAAGGTCATCAGCAATGTCTATTGGGCGATGGCCGCAATCGGCATGGTGCTGACAGTCGGATTTACGATCTGGGCGATTGTGAAGAAGATGTTTGACATTTCGGATAAGGAACAGCGGTCGCTCGGTCAGATCATGACGGCGGCCTTCAGGAGTATTGTGATTATCGTTGGTCTGACGCTTGTGATGAACGCGGTCATCTATGCGACAAATATCCTGATGCAGCAGGTGAATTTTGTTTTCAACAATGCAGATCATGTGAATGAGCCAGATGATCATGTGTTTACAGACGAGGAGTATTCCGCCATGGGGCGGGTGCTTCTGACAATCGGCAACTATTCGATTGTCAACTCCTCCAACAACCGGTACAATATCAATACCTGCTACAATTCGATTCGCCCGGACATGTATTTCCTGCAGCAGCAGGGTGTTTTCAATTATGATTATTATGAGACGGACAAGGACGGAAACGTTATTGAGAGCTGGCAGTCGATCTTATCGAGAATTGCGAAGGCCGGGGATCTTCGGCGGGAGATTCCGGTCGACCAGTACAATGAGGACGTTGCGGAAAGCCTGACTGCTGCGATGGAGTACCTGCAGCAGAACAAGATCGTCGTCCCGAAAGAAACGATCAGCAAAAAGTATTCCTCGAACGAGGACTTCCATCTGGACCGCATGGTTTTCCTGATGGGAACCTTAAGCGCTGCCAAAAACCCGGCTTACAATGAGTCGCCTTCGATTGAAGATGCGCTCCGTCTGCCCTATTACATGGAGGACGGAAAATCAATTTACAAACTGGACAATGTCTCCAATGACTTCGATATCGGCTTCAAGACCGACTACATCCTCGTCTGGATGATGGCAGTTGCCTGTATATTCGACCTCGTGGTCATCATCATGAACTGCGTGGCTCGTATCTTCAACATGATCTTCCTGTATATCATTGCCCCGCCGATCATTGCGGCGGCACCTCTCGACCAGGGCGGGAAGTTCAAACAGTGGTCAACAGCTTTCCTGATCCAGGCGCTGTCGGTTTTCGGTACGGTCATTGCAATGCGGCTTCTGGATATTTATCTGCCGATTGTCATGAGCCCGGACCTTGTGCTTTTTAAAGATTCGAAGTACCTGAATATGTTTGCAAAGTTCATTCTGGTCTACGGCGGATTCGAAGTCGCGAAAAAGGCCACAGGCCTTCTGACCGGTATTCTTGCGGACAGCGCAGGCTGGCAGTCGATTCAGGCCGGCGATATGAGCTCCTCGGCCGGAAAGGCCATCGGCTCCGCAATTGGGGTCGGCAAGGCCGCACTCGGTGCCGGCAAGTATGTCGGAGGCAAGGCACTCGGCGTTGTTGGATTTGCCGCAAAGCCTTTGACCAACACGATTACAGCACCCTTGAAGAGGGCGAAAGAGTGGTGGAGCAAGCTCGGTACCGGCGGCGAGCAGGCGAGAAACGAGAAGCAGCTGAAGGATAAGATTTCCGCAGCAAAGTACCAGAAGGACTATCTCGACAAGCATCCGGATGACAGACAGTGGCTTGAGCCAAACAACGGGAACAACAATAATAACAATAATAACCAGAACCCCAACAACCAGAACCCCAACAACCAGAACCCCAACAATAATAATAACCAGAACCAGAATAATAATCAGAACCAGAACAACAACCGGAACAACAACGACTTTGTCCCGCCGCATCTTCCCGAACGTTACCGCAGGGGCGGTGACGATGCGAATGCCCGTCAGAACCAGCCCGGTGCAGGTGCCCAGAACCTGAGACACCGCTTCGGATTTGACGAGCCGCTGGATCAGAACGATGGCGGACCCGGAGCAGGAGGCGGACCCGGAGCAGGTGAGCAGCCCAGACGAAGAGCCGGTTCTTTCAGCCAGAGATCCAACAGAAATATCTGATAACAGACGGGAGTGCAGAGCACGAAGTCTGATGAATATCATGTACAGCACATGAAAAAGGCAGGATTTATCCTATGCAGAGAATGATACCTGAAAAAACAAAGGTTCGCGTAGAGCTTTTCCGCGGCGTCACGATCGGTGATCTGATTGTGGGTGCCATCGGCATCGGTCTTCTGATTTTGGTGCTGATCTCAAACCTGCCTTACAAAGTGGCATTCTGCATCGCAATTATCGCAATCGCAGCACTGCTTCTTGTCCGGATGGATTCGGTGCCGAACTACCAGTATATCGGACATATCCTGAGTTATTACGGATACAAACGGAAGTTTGTCCGAGCCTGTACGGATGAAGAACTGATTGCCTTCTCTGAGGAAGATATGGATGAAGCTTCCCTGAGAAAGAGCGGCAGAAACCTCAAGGGCTCCGGCAAAACACTCTCCGGCGCCAATATGGATGAGATCATTCCCTTTACGGGGATCAGCGACGACCAGATTGAGTATCTGCACGGTCAGTATTACGGTGCCGTCATACAGATTGATCCGGTGGAATTCCGCTTCTTCAGCGAACACCGCCGCAACGTTTCGATCGAGAACTGCTTCGGACGGATTCTGCGTTCGATCTCACCGGATTACTGCTGCAACATTGTCAAGCTTGAGCAGCCGATCATCTACGACCGTTATCTCGAGCGGGAATACGCCGGTCTCGAAGCACTGAGCGATTCCTATGAGAACGGGATGCTCTCGGAAGAGGAACTGAAGGCGCGTGTCGAGATCAAGTACGACCGCATCAACGAACTTCAGGATTACAGCGAAAACAATCACATTATCACGCCTTTCTACTACCTGGTGCTGTTTGAATCTGACCGGCGGCGGCTGGAGCTTCAGATCCGGGATGCCGTACAGCAGCTTACGACAGGAGAACTGAAGGTCCGTCGGCTCATGGATCGGGAACTTGCGGTTTTCCTGAAATATACGAACCAGATCGACTTTGACGAACACGATGTCGAGAAGATCCGGGATGAGGACCTCATTCGATGGGCACAGCCGGATTCGGTGGACATCCGTGTCCGCAAGGTCGAAGTGAACCGGATCGTTACTCACAACATGCGGGTTGTCAACTTCCCGACCATGGTGGATGATGCCTGGCTCGCAGGAGTCCTGAGCGTTCCAGCGACCAAGGTTGTTGTAAAGTTTAAACCGATGGATCGCACAAAGTCCATCCGGAATATTGACCGTTCACTACAGGAACTTCGGGGCCAGTGGTCTGATACGGGCATCGACTCCAGGAGAATGGAGATCGAGTCCCATATAGAAACCCTCCAGAACCTTCTTTTTACGCTGCAGAATGACAACGAAGCGCTGATGGAGACGAATATTTACATCAGTGCCTATGATATCAATGCGACCCGGAATCTGTCGCAGTCGCAGCGCGACCGGAAAAGCGATCTGCCGGTCATGACGGATATGAAGAAGAACATCCGCCGGATCTGGCAGGAGGCTTCCTTCCGCCTGAACAACATGGAATTCGACCAGGTACAGGCCTTCATCGGTTCACAGGTTTCCGGCCTTGACCCCATGGCAAAGGAAGGAAGGGGCATTCCCTCCAACACGATTGCCGCTTCCTACCCCTGGATTTTTGCGCATGTATCGGATGAGGGCGGCGTGAAGCTCGGTGAATCCGAAGGCGTTCCGGTCTTTGTGGATTTCTTCCGCCGGGATTCGGAGCGTGTCAACAGCAACATGGTGATCGTCGGCAAATCCGGTTCTGGTAAATCCTATGCAACGAAATCGCTTCTTGCAAACCTTGCGGCGGAGGATGCCAAGATCTTCATCCTCGATCCAGAGAATGAATATACGGATCTCGCCCGGAATCTGCACGGCCAGATGATCAACGTCGGAAACGCGCAGTACGGCCGGCTGAACCCCTTCCACATCATTACCTCTCTGGATGATGATGAAACCGGAGAGGGCAGTGCTGCATCCGGAAGCTATGCGACGCACCTGCAGTTTTTGGAGGAGTTTTTCCGCCAGATCATTCCGGACTGTGAAAAGGACGCGATGGAGTATCTGAATACTCTCGTCGACCATATGTACCTGATGCACAATATTACGCCCGAAACGGATCTTTCGGCGCTGCGTCCGGAGGACTATCCGGTCTTCGACGATCTGTATGACGAAGTTCTCGAGGAGTTCCAGAAGAGCGATAACCCCTTCACGAGGGATATGCTCGGAACATTGATGAACTACATCGCGAAATTTTCGACCGGCGGTCGGAATGCGAACATCTGGAACGGTCCTTCAACTGTTACAACGGATGAAAATATCACGGTCTTCAACTTCCAGTCGATGCTTGCGAACCGCAACCAGACCATTGCGAATGCACAGATGCTGCTGGTACTGAAATACATTGACAATGAAATCATCAAAAACCGTGATTACAACCTGCGTTTCCATGCAAACCGCAAAATCGTGGTCGTCATTGACGAGGCGCACGTCTTTATCGACGCGAAGTTCCCGATCGCATTGGACTTCATGTTCCAGCTCGCAAAGCGGATCCGGAAGTACAACGGTATGCAGATCGTCATCACGCAGAACATCAAAGACTTTGTCGGATCGGATGACCTGATGCGGAAGTCCGCCGCGATCATCAATGCCTGCCAGTACAGCTTTATCTTTGCACTGGCGCCGAACGACATGCAGGATCTCGTGAACCTGTATGCGAACGCCGGCGGTATCAATGAATCCGAGCAGGAGGAGATCGTGCAGGCACCCCGCGGCCAGGCGTTCACCATTCTGAGCCCGACCAGCCGCTCCAGCTTCCAGATCAATACCTCCCCCGGTATCGTCGAAATGTTTGAGGCTCAGAATTACGAGAGCCGCTATTTCTCCGGACCGGAAGGCGCGGACAACTGGGAAGATTTCGTTGGCGTAAGTCGCGCACAGCATGAAGAGGCCGTCGCGCAGAAGCGCAGAAGAGAAGAGATTGAAACCCGGGAGCGTGTCCAGCACAGTTCCGGTGTTACACTGAATATTTTCGATGAGGATGAGTACGAGGATTATCTCGCACAGAATGCCGGAACTGCGGTTTCGCTGAGCTACAGCGAGGAACCGGAAGTCAGCCTGTCCTTTATAGAGGAAGAACCGGAGCCGGTGAAAGAAGAACCGGTACCGCTTCAGCCAATCCGAAATGATACGCCGCAGTCGGCCAGTGTTGCAGGAGATCCTGCTGCCATGACTGTCTTCAGCATGATTGCAAACGCCCTCGACCGTATGGCAACTGCTGCAGAGCGTTCTGGTGAGAATCCGCTGATGGGGAAAGCGCGGAATACCGGTACTGTACCGGCTGGATCAGCCGGATCTGCAGAGTCGGAGGAGAATCGCGAACTTCGCGAAAAGGATGAGGAAATCCAGCGGATGCGCGAAGAAATGAACGAGCGGCTTCGGGCTCTCCGGGAGGAGAACGAGCGGCTGAGAGCAGGAGAAGAGCCTGAGGAAGAGGATCTGGAACTGTACGAAGAAGACAATGATTTCGCGGCAGATCTATTCGGCGACGATCTTGAGGACGACGAGGATGACGAAGATTACGACGAGTACGAAACCGAAGTGCTGAATCCTTTCGGAGATGCCGACGACGATGCCTACCCAGAAGAGGAGGAAGGCGAGATCGCAATGCTGTTCGGCGCGCCGGATGATTACGACGAGGATCTCGACAACGAAGACAATTTCTCGGACTATGAGGACGAGGATGAATACGACGAGGATGAGGACGAGTTCGACGGCGAGGAAGACTTTGACGACGGCGAAGATTCGGACAATGACGATGATGACGACGACTTTATGTCCAGCTTCTGCAACTTCGCAGCCTCCCTGATGAACATGTCTCCCTTTGAAAAGATGCGTGCAAACGGCCGCCTGGTTGAGGAAATGACGCTTGACGATCTGATCGCCGAAGTCGAAGCCCAGCGTGAGCGGAGAAGGAAAGCAGGCTGAACACTGAAATCCTAACACAGGAGCATAGATAGATGTACAGACAAGATACAGGAATGAAGAATACCGGGCGAAAAGCGCTGATCCGCAGGATCCTTGCGGGCGTGCTTCTCTTCGTGCTGCTTTTCTCGGTGCTTCCGAAAGAAGCTTTTGCGGCAACAGACGACAGCAGCGGAACGAATCTCAGCTGGAAAAAGCTCAGCAGCCTCAGATCATTGAAAAATATCACTTCCGGTGTCAGCAGTTCCTCCAACAAAAACTGGTATATCCTAGAAGTCAGCACAGGCACCATCCGGAACGACGGTTATGCTGACAATATTCTGTATTTCAATCTTTACTATACGAGTGCACAGGGAAAGCAGAATGTAATTCTGATGCCGAATCTCGACGCAGTTTCCGAGGGAAACAAAGAAGCCCGGACGGCTGGTATTGACGGTTCCCAGATCGATACTGCTGTAGCGATCGGCGGGTATACAATTCCGGACCAAATCCATCCCGCGCTGCGGTCCGTGACAACAGATCAGATTCTGTTCTCAACAAGTAGTGCGATCACCAGTATTGATGAGCTCCAGATTTTCGGCAAGCATTCCGGATCTGAGGTTACCTGGTCCTGTCAGAGTCTTCGGATTTACCGGGTAGACAAGCTCTACGGCCTGGATACCTACGGCTGGTTTTCCAGGGAGGAATATATCGACTTTGATGGCGAAGTCATCTGTGATATGCCGATGTCGGATACCGGCGGAAATTTCAAGTGGAAAACAACCGGAGGCACCTTCAATATCCTGAAATACGGTGAGTCCGGCGGACTTGCTGACTGCAAGCTCGTCAATCTCTCCCAGAAAAGTTCCTTCAACGGGAAAACCACGGTCGGGACGAAGCATTCGTCCCAGGGAAGCAGTCTCGTTGTTCTTCGAATGGATTTTGCAGATCAGGGTTTTGCCGGCTTTGAATCCCTTGCCTGTCTTTATGAGAGCGGCAGCAAACCGACCGTCGAAGAGCTGGAATTAGTGGAAAACGCGGTGGTAACTGTCCGGTACATGGATAGCTGGGGTGATGTACGGGAGGTGGCGCTTCCCTTTGTCACCTGTGCAGTCGGACCGGTGACGGAATTGCTTCCGGGTGTCAGTATCGCAGGTTATGCCCAGCAGGGTGATTCTATTGCGATCCCGCTGATGCTGCCCGATTACAGATCCATTGTCAACGCATCCCTGACCATCGGGACAGGCGCTGTCAATGCACAGTGCGGCGTCAGTGTCGCCGCAGTGGGTGATGCGGCTCACGCGATCCAGGATTCCCGTATTATGACAGCGGCAGGGGACGAGATCCGCTATACCTGCTTTGCAGTTTATGAGGATGCCTCCAAGGTCGAAGTGGCGCTGGACGGTGCTACACTCAAATACCGCTTTAATGAGAACCCCGTGAAGGCGACAACGGGTTCATCCATCGATGGCTTCCGGATCCCGGTCGGAACAGAAACCTATTTCTATATGGGAGACTATTCAGATAAGATCGTCCTGAAACCGGTGGATACGAAGGAACGTTATCTTGTTACCCTTTATACCGACAATGTTATCAATGCCGGCACGAAGGATGACGTGTTGATCCAGTTTACCTATACAACACTGAAGGGCAAAGAGGAAACCAGTCCGGAATTCTCAGTGCGTCAGTATGTCAACCAGTTCTATGGCGAATGGCCCGGAAACATCAGTGAATTCGGCTATAATTATGGCTTTAGCCAGGGCGGAATCGTCCGGTTCATGCTGCCGATCAATGATGTCAGTATCTTCAAATCGGTTTCCTACCGCGTTGAAGGAGACGACGAGTGGCAGGTCAAGGGATGCCAGGTGCAGTATGTGAACTCCTATGAGTCCCGTGTTGCGAGGTTTACGGAGATTAAGAGTAAGGAAATGGATCCGGATCAGCCCAAAAATCCACGTTACCTTTCCCATTTGGAATACACGAGAAAAGTCAATGCAGAGCCGATTTCCTTCTCGGCAGGCGCTGTGACCGGAGACATGGCAATCAATCCGGACTATGATCCTTCGGAGGACCCGGAGGCCGATCCGAACAGCGAAGACTGGGTTCCGGGTGATCTTGTCCAGGAGGAGGATGGCTGGAAAACCATTGACAGCGAAGGGAAAGAAGTCATCATCAGGGACGATGTGGACTGGACGGAACTCTTCAACAATATGACTTTTGAGGATGCGCAGAGAGACCTTGGCTTTACGAAAGAGCGCTTCCTCTATACAGTCCATCTGAAAGTGGCCGGTGACAAGGTTACCAGCAACGATGACGACTGCGGTTCGGCGAACCTGTTCTATTTCCAGCTGATATTTGAAAACGGCAGTTCCGGCGTGGTTCTTGCGAACCAGCAGATTGAGGGCGACGCCTTCCGCACCGGCGCAGATGTGTATTTCAAAATACCGACGGTCATGGACTATGGTGAAATCACCGCAATTGTCGTAATTCCGGATGACCAGGACTCGAACAGTAATATCTATGACAAGATGAAGATCAAATACATCGAAGTCATGAAGGATACCAACGCTGCGATCACTCCGACCTGGAAGTTTGAAGGGCCTGAGGATGAAGGACTCGGCTGGGTTGGAATTGAATACCGTGATCCGGGTGAATCCGCCACGATCAAGGGCGGAGAAGGTCATACGATCGGTGAGATCGCGACGACCTATGAAGTGACCTCTACAACATACAGCGCGAAACTTCTGGTGAGTATTACAACCGGTGCTTACCAGCGTACAACCGGAATTGATCTGGACGGCAATCCAAAGTATACGGACTGTGACCAGATGATCGGTGGAATGAGTCTTTCGTATTCCTATGAAGACTCCGAGGGACAGGTTCATACAGGCGTTGATGCCGGAGACGTTGTCTTTATGATGGATCAGTATTCCGGACGAACCTCTTCCTACCAGCGTGCCTATACGGATATTCAGACTGGCTCTGTGAGTTACGCCGTCAGTAATCCGGAGTACACCTTCCGCGGAGGAAAAGTCGACCGCTTCTTCCTTGTGGTCAGCGACATCACCAAGCTGATTGATATGTCGTTCTATGTGAAGTCGGACCGTTCTACATACTGGAACATTGATTATGTCAGCGTTCATCTTGTGAACGGAACCGGCAGACGTTACATCAACAAATCCGGTGAAATCGCATACCGCTATAATGAAGGAGAGAAGCTGTCGTTCATTACTGACTGGACGGACGAAGATACAAGAGAAATCATGGTACCGGTTTATGCCGGCGGAAGCAACGGTATGCAGCAGGTTGACATTTCCTTCCATGATGCACCGATCCGGACAGATAAGGCGACTAATACCTGGACGCCGGTTATCAACCGCGAGCCGAAGTCCAAGAACGATACCCTGAACCTGTTTATTTATCCTTCTACCGGGGATAAGGATTCCGATCCGGCTTCCTACGGTCTGAATGCGAGCATCATTTATACGGATGCTGTAACAATGGAGCCGATGTCAGCAGGTGTCGGAACGATGGATTTCTCCTATGACCGTTCGAACCGTGCAGTCTTCTCCAAGTATGGAATCAGTGCAGCCAATCTGGAATCAATCACTTCCGTCAGCGTGAAGACCAATACTTCCGGTACGCTGAAAGCGCCGATGAGCTATGGTGTGCTGCAGCGTGTCCGCTCTGGCGTCCTGATTGAAACCTATTATCTGTCCGGCGTCCAGAACGCGGACAAGAAGAGTTCCATGACAATTACACAAAAGCGCAAAGTGGATCCGGGTGTCCAGCGGGTGCTTCTGCAGGTGCTTTCCTACAATCCGCCGCAGGACCTGATCGCACTCGACCGTGATGTGGCACTGGCGGTTTATTTCACGCCGTCCGGTGCACCGAACCAGGAACTCAGAAGCAAATATATCTACCTGACAGATGCCGGATATACAAACATCAAACCCGGGCAGCTTCTGGAGCTTGACTTCGATCTGGGAGACGTCGGCGAAATCAGGGGTATCAATGTTGTCAAGACCGGAAGTCTGGATATTACATTTGAGAATGCGCTGATTGTAACTCAGAAAACTTCTGGTGAGATTGTCGATCAGTACAGTATTGAGAAGGGCTTCATGCCTTCGTCGACACCCTCGAGGGTGAATGTGACGGGTGAAGTTGAACTCTTGAAACTCGATATCAGGACCGCGTTGGATACTGAAAATACCAGCAGCGGCACGAAGGATCCGGTGCGGATGACAATCGGTTATTACGATGTCAACGGCGCTGAGCAGACGGAAACGATCGGTAATATTCGGCCTTACATCGAGGCGGACAAGGCACTTGTATCCGGACAGACAGATATCCTGAAGATCCTGATTTCGCGCCTTGCATCGGTACGCTATATCACCTTCGAACCGTATGATTCGGACAGCGCAACTATTGCATCCTGGACGCTGGCATCTGTCAGCGCGACAGTCGGGCTGGATGGCGCTCCGGTCTCAAGGCAGGTCAACAAGACCATAGTCGAAGAAACTCCGGAAACGATATTCCTTACGGATATGATCGTGCTGTCAACGATTCGTGTTTCCACTTCGAGCGGAGAACCGACCGCGAACGAGCCTGAATTCTATGTAAAGGCGACGCCTGACAGTACTGCCGAGAGAAGAACAGAGGCTTCCATCAAGAGTCCTGAAATCGGAACCCTGACAGTGGACTCCGGAGCACTCCTGGGACTGTCTACGCGTGTGTCCGGATCTTCCAAGGGATTCAGTGTCAAATTCATGCAGATTGATCCGGTATCCGGACTGGAGGAAGCCGCAGATCTTTCGGAGGAAACATACAGTTATAAAGACGAAGAACTGGATGAGATCTATCAGCTTGCAATCCAGTCGATCGGACCGGAAGTAACCAATGAACAGGAAATCGAAGCAGCGAAGACCGTGATCGAACTGATCAACACGATGCGTTCCGGTAAGGGCAGCTTCACGGCACCTGACGATTCGGATACCGGCGGCAGCAAGAGCATTATCTTCCAGACGCCCAGAAACTACAGTGATCAGAAGCTTCAGTACCGGATCATTGTCACGGCGAAGGAAAACACAACCGCATCCTATACGCTTGACATCATTGTCGGAAAGGAAGAAGATCAGCTCGGAAAGGCGATTGAAGCCTGGGAGAAGGTCCGGAGCGTAGGATCGGTCAGCGTACTGAATACATCGGGCGGCGTTGAAGAAACCTCCGACCTGAAGCAGAGCGATCAGAAGAGTCTGCTGATAGATTCCGGTGAAGGTGTGAAGGTTGTTCCCAGAGTTGCTGAATCCGAAGGATTTACGGCAGTTGTGAACAGCTATGATCCTGCTACGCAGGCGAAGGGACGTGCGGACCTTTTAGTGCGGCACAGCTATTCTGAGGATACGCTGCTGCGGTATGAATCTGAGGCGAACACGATTCTCAGTGCGGCTGAATCCACGGATGATGAGCGGACGGAAGCGCAGAATGTGCTGAATATTATCAGTGCAATGCGGGCCGGAGCAGGCAGCTTTACATCCGGCACTTCGGAAATCCTGCTGAATGCACCGAAGAACTATACCGGTTCGACGGTCAGCTACATCGTTACCGTTACGAACAGCAGCACCAATGCAGAACTCTTCAGCCTGATTGTGACTGTGAATTCGGAGACGGATACACTGCAGACGGCATACAGCCAGATGCAGACAGCAAAGGCGTCCGGAGATCAGGAAAGAGTAGATGCTAAGGCAGCCGGTCAGCAGCAGAACAATGCCGATAACACAAATACCGATAGCAATACCAATAACAACAGCGGTGATACTACCGGCGGCGATGCTAACACCGGAGATACAGGTAATGTTGAGGGTGGTAATACTGGAGAAGGTGAAGGCGGAGAAAACGCAGGTAACTAATCATTGCACGAACCAAGGAGAATCTCTCTATGGCAGACACAGAGTTCACTTTTGAGAGTGAGCAGATTCTGGAATCCCAGAAGAAAAAGAAGCATATTTTAATCGGGGCGATCATCGCGGCGGCAGCCGCGCTGATCGCGCTCGGCGTTGTACTCATTGTGCGTTCGCAGAATAAAGCACACAAGAGCGAAGAGGGAGTCAGCTACGCGTATTCCTGGAAGGAAAATGCGGAAGGCGCGGTTGAACTTTCCATAGACAGGAGCACGGTTCCGGGTTACAGCTGGATTCTGCAGCGGGTCTCAACAGATATGCTGAAGGTTTCGGCACCGGCATCACAGCCTGCAAAAAGTTCGAATTTCTCTCTTATGATGGAGGAACCGGATGTCGTGTTTGTGGCTTTCAGGCTGCAGAATGATGCAACGAAGGAAGTGATCCACGAGATGGAATTCGAACTGGAGACTTATGTGGATGACGAGGAAAAGCTTCACAGAGAACTGGAGCTTCGCCGCGATGCAGTTCTTCAGCCGATGTTCCAGGGCGGTGAAGGCACGGAACATCCTTACCGGATCGAATACAACGAAGAGACCCGCGGCCTGACTGTGACCATTTCGGATGACTGGCTCAGGACGAGAGTGCTGCCGAATGAGACACGGGACCCGCAGGAAGAGCTTGCGGAGCTGATTGTCTGGATCGAACAGGGCGGCGGTAAGGAAGATAATGAGGAAAGCTATCGGAATCCTTTCACAGGAGAAGAAATCTCCGGGGAAGAGCTTCGGAAACTTCTGAAGGAACATATGGATGAGCTGGACTCGCTGATTGCAGACGATTCAGAGCCGGAAACCTATATTTCAAGACATGAGGACTGGCAGGTTAAATCGTCAAATGAAGCGGTTGTTAGCTTCAGCGAACCGGTCTTTTCGGTGGAACAGACAGAAGAAGCCGCTGAAGAAACAGACGAAGAAGACGAAGGCGAAGGCGGCAATATAATCATCTGTTATCTCAGTGCAGGTGGAACCGCCGGAACCTGTGAGGTGACGATTCGATCAGTCAGCGCCGGTGTACAGCTTGTTCTTTCTTTAAGTGCTGCGGCAGACGGCAGTCTGCTGATTGAAGGCCACAGGCTTGAAACTTTTGAACCGATCGAGCAGGAGGACAATCCGGAGCTTACGGAGTAAAACGTCACAGAGGAGTAAGACGGAGGGAGAAAATGCTGCGCAGGATTTTTGAAAACCTGAAAAACAGGATTAAAGAAGCCAGTCCGAAGTTTATTTTACTGAACATTATTTTTCTGATATTCGCAACGCTGATGCTCGGCTTTATCGTGCGTTTTATTGTTGAGAACATCGGCAATTCGATTCTCGGGCAGAAATGGGTATTCCGGCCGCATATGCTGATCGAAGGCTGGACCTGGATCGGCGGCGCAATGGGCATGACTGCTATTTTGGGAACCTTTGCCTTTCTCGGCGGTTTCCGTTCTTCCGGTAAGGTCGGACGCGGTATCCTGAAGGGCGATGCGGACGACAATGTTGTTCAGGGGTCTCTCGAAAACAGCCGTTTCCTGACGGATAAGGAGCGCGACAAATATTTCCCGCCCTTTACCTATGAAAGCCTTCCGACCATGAAAAATGACGGTGTCCCGGCGCGGGCGGTTCTCGACAAAAACGGGAAACTCGTCGGAAATTTCAAGCCGGGCGTGCATGCGCTTGTCATCGGCGCAACCGGCTCCGGTAAAACAACGACTTTCATCAATCCGATGATCCAGCTTCTTGGGGCGACCAACTGCGGATCCTCGATGATTATGACCGACCCGAAGGGCGAACTTTTTGACCTGCATTCAAACTTCCTGAAGAGCCGCGGCTACAATGTCATGGTGCTGGATCTTCGTGATACATACTCGTCGAGCCGCTGGAATCCGCTGGAGCCGATCTGGGATGCGTATCAGGCTTATCTGAGCGCGGGGAGAGGCATTCTCGCTCATATCGATTCGATGGACAATTACCCGGACCTCCGCCGGATGAACGGGGAGGCCGAAGACGGCCAGACTTGGGTGGAATGGGACGGCAAGGCCTATACGGATGTCTCTCATGTCCGCGACGATATCCAGGTTACACAGCAGAAGATTTACGATGAAATGTATGAGGATCTTTCGGACTTGATCGGCGGTCTGATCCCGGTGCAGAACGAGAAGGATCCGCTCTGGGAAAAGGGCGCGCGCTCGATTGTCATGGCGGTTTGTTTGGCAATGCTCGAAGACTCCGCCGATCCGGAGCTCGGGATGACGAAGGAAAAATTCAACCTCTTCAACGTCAATAAAGCGCTTGGCAACTCGGAGAACAATTACCAGATCCTGAAGGATTATTTCGAAGGCCGCTCGAAGCTTTCGCAGGCCTACCAGCTCTCGCGGCAGGTCATGACCGCACCGGATACGACGCTCGGCTCCTACATGTCGATCACCTTCGACAAAATGAATCTCTTCAACGACCGGGGCCTCTGTGGACTCACAAGCGCGACCGACATCAAGGTCAGCAAGTTTGTTGAGGAGCCGACGGCGCTCTTCCTGAAGATCCCGGATGAAAAGGACACCCGCCACGCGCTCGCATCCCTGTTCATCCTCAGCACCTACAAGGGACTCATCAAGATCGCGACGGACCTCCCGGGACAGACGCTTCCGCACAATGTTTACTTCATCATGGATGAGTTCGGCAACATGCCCAAGATCGACAAGTTCGGCCAGATGATCACAGTCGGACGTTCCCGTAAGATCTGGTTCGCTATGGTCGTACAAAGCTTTATTCAGCTGCAAAATGTCTACGGCAAGGAAGTTGCGGACATTGTGATCGGCAACTGCGGCGTCAAGATGTTCATCGGTTCAAACGATACCGAGACCTGTAAGATGTTCTCCGAAATGTGCGGCAATATGACCGTTCGAACGACAAGTACCTCAAGTTCCATCGGATCCAAGATGGGCGACATCAACGTGTCTTCGAACACGCAGGTCCGCCCGCTGATCTATCCTTCGGAGCTTCAGCGCTTAAACAACCAGGAGTCGACCGGAAACAGCATTATCGTTTCCTTCAACTCCTTCCCCTTAAAGACCAAGTACACGCCTTCCTACAAGTGCCCGTACTACAAGTTCGGACCGATGGATCTGACGGAAATCCGCAGCAATATGTTCCGTGCGGACGAAGTCTACTATGATCTTCGCGAGCGGAATGATAAAGTGCTCGGCACACAGAGCGCCTAAGGAGTACACATGACATTTACTGACAGAGAGATCCGCGATTGCCTTCTGGGACGGACGATTCCGCTGGAAAAAGGACGCCTCCGGGCGATGGGACCGGATGATTACCGGCTCCCGATCGGCGTCGGCGACGGCGCCTGGGCGGTACGCTTTTTCGGCGTGGGCTTCCAGTCCCGGGTGCTCAGTTCCGAACTGTCGGAGACGGAGCTTCTTCGGACGTGCAAAAAGTCGATGCACAAAGTCGGAAGGAGCCTGCTTCTCCTGCAGCAGCCGGACAACCCGGCCTGCCTGATCCGATATGTGACGACGAGCCCTGCAATTGTTCTGGTACATTATATGGATGAGCTGCCGGTCGTCACCGCCTATGCCGGCCGCAGCTTGACCGGATGGATTTCGATCCTACGGGCGCTTGCTTCCTTTGAGCGGCAGCTGCCGGAGGAGATTACAATTTCCGGGCAGAAAGCGCCGAAGGAAAGCCGCCGTGAGCGGAGAGCCCGTGAGCGGGAAGAACGGAAAGAAATCCGGGAAGCGAAGAAGGACTATCGGGAAGCGCTTCGGGAAGAAAGAAGAGCCGCGCGGTTTTTCAGCGCGGAGAAGACGGGACCCACGGATGAATCCGGCAAATAAAGGAGGATCAACAGTATGAGCATGAATATGAATCTGATCAAGCACGGAACGGAAGGAATCCTGCAGCTGCAGGGCTATATCGACGCTTCAAATGCGGCGGAAGTAGAAAAGATTTTTGTGGATGTCGCCGGAAAATTCGATACGCTGATTCTGGATATGGAGAAGCTGGAGTATGTTTCAAGCGCGGGCCTTCGAGCCTTCAAGCGTCTCTATATGGAAATGCGTCAGAAGCACGGAACACTGATGGCGAAGAACGTCGGCAAGATGGTCATGGAGGTCCTGGAGGTTACGGGCTTTACCCGGCTGTTCAAGTTTATCTGAGGAGGATGCGGAATGAAGAGCCTTCTTGTCCCCGCAAACATTGACCGTCTGGAGGAAGTGACCGGATTTGTCAATGAACTTTTAGGGGACGTGGACATGAAGACCGAATTTCAGATCCGCCTTGCGGTGGAAGAGGTCTTTGTCAATATCGCGAGCTATGCCTACGCGCCCGGAACAGGGGACGCGGAGATTTCGTGCGCGCTTCTTTCGGATCCGAAACGGTTTCTGATCCGCTTTTCGGACAGCGGAATTCCTTTCGATCCGACAAAGCTTGCGGATGCAGATCTGTCGGAAGAAGCGATCATGGAGCGCGTCGGCGGTCTCGGGATTTTCCTCGTGAAGAAAAACATGGATCAGGTCACCTATACCTATGAGGGCGGCAGAAATGTACTGACGCTTGTAAAGAGGCTGTAATTTTCCCATCTGACAATTTATTTTTCACTTTTTATTTTTTTCGTTGGACATTTGTTGGACAGACTCTGTTATGATGGCGTAGAAAGAAATTCAGGAAAGAGCCAAATATGCCAAAACAGTATACTTCGCGGCAGATTGCCGCACATTTTTCACAATCCTATATCGACCAGAACGGCGATGATCAGATTCTGTCGGACTTTATCAAAACGCTGGAAGGACGCGTCCCGAAGCTGAGACGCCAGGAAAACCGGCAGCAGTACCAGGACGTTTCGAGTCTTCTGTACTGCATGAAGGACCTGAAGGGCGCCTGCCGGGATGCCGGCAACTGCGCGCAGAACGGTGCCAGGAAGGACTGCAGCCGCAATATCAGCCGGGCAGCAAACCGCCTGCAGGAAATCGGCCAGCTTCTTACAGAGATCCATCACAATTATCCGGAAGAGTATGAGAAGAGCTGCAAAGGTTTCATTTCGAAATGGCGGGGACTCGAATTCGACAAGGGTGAGAAGTTCCTGGAGGAAACCGGAGTTATGGAACGCCGCAGTCCCGGATTCGGAAAGACCGAAGAACTGAATGCAGAAGACCGGGGACAGACTGAAGCAAATAAACCGGCAGAACCGGCCGCAGCAGGATTATCATAACAGGAGCAGTAAGCTATGCCGAGACTAATTCAGCCATATAATCCGAATGAACAGCATCAGCATCCGCTGCTGTTTGATAATGCTGTCCCGATTCGAAATGTACCGGAATATAACGTGGGGATGGGCACCTATACCCGGGCATCGCAGATGAGAGATGCGGTGCTGCGGTTTTCTTCTTCGCCGCAGCTTCAGACGAATGAGGCGGAGGCCACCCGTTATATTGCGATGATCCTGGCATCGACGCAGATGCCGGTCTATAAGGTTACAGTCAACAACCAGACAAGACGGATCGTCCTGAATCAGGATTTCAACAACCTGTTTAATCAGCTTTTGGAAGATCCTGCGGTCCAGGTTATCGCGCATGATTTTGCGACGAACCGCGAGTATCGGGAGAATATGCTGAATCAGAATGGCGTATTTTCCCGGGATCATTTCCTGCAGAGCCTTGTGACGGGTTACCGGACTTTTGATGATCCGCAGGCTGCGCAGGAGAACAACCAGCCGCAGAATGCGAATATCGAGGTCAATCCGAATAATCAGCAGAACGTTCAGGCGAATCAGGAAAACATTCTGAACCAGAACCAGAATGAGGAACTGGATGATGATGACGAACCCTTCCACTTTGTTGAAAACTTTGATGAAGTGGAACGTCAGCGTCAGCAGAATCAGCAGCAGAACCGTCAGCCGAACCGGCCGCAGATCAATATCGGTCAGCCGGCACGGGATATCGAAGGACCGCAT
>JAFYGJ010000023.1:0-72756 GCA_017543275.1 Lachnospiraceae bacterium
ACACACCACAGAGCGGCCGATTAGGACGCACGTCTGCCGGTGTGATGACCAAAGTAACGTAGTCTCTGTTTCAAGACTTAGGGTAGTCAATCAGGGCTTTGTTCGAAGATGAATCTTCTCACAAGCCCGCGACTTTAGTCGAGGGTGATTGACAAGGTAAACTCCGAAATCACACTTTCAATCAGAACTTTTTCATCGCATTCAGGGGCCAGAACCGGAACAGCACCCGCCCGCTCAGCGTTTTGATGGAGATGGTTCCGACATCCGAAGCCCTTGAATCATGGGAATTATTGCGGTTGTCACCGAGCACGAAGATTTCCCCTTCGGGCACTGTCACGGGACCGTAGTGAAGCGTTCCGTATTCTTTATTGCGGTTTTTGTACATAATATCCAGCCCGTAGGTATCATCCGTCAGCAGTTCGCCGTTGATATGAACCCTGCCCTCGATGATCTCCACCGTTTCCCCCGGAAGACCGATGACACGCTTGATATAGTGATCCTTGCCGTCCACGATATTCGGCGGGACAAAAACCACAATATCAAAGCGTTCCGGCTCATGGAAATAATAGGAAACGCGCTCCACAACGAGATTGTCATGATCCTTCAGCGTGGCATTCATGGAATCGCCGTACACGACCGAGCGGAAAGCCACAAAGCGCAGAAACAGGAAAACCAGCGCCGCGACAATGACAAGCTCCAGAACGGTTTCCAGAAACTCCCGGAGCCGTTTCTGCGCCTTCTCTTCCGGCGTCAGTTTTCTCTCTTCTGCCGTTTCCTGATTCTTATTATCATTATCAGCTTTTTTTCCGAAACTCATGAGTTTATCCGCAAATTCCTTTATGATGATCCCGAAATGGTTCTCAGGGTTTTTCCAGGGTGATACGGCCGAGACGCCCGCTCCTGAAATCGTCAAGGATCAGAAGCGCCGCACGGTCAAGGTCCGGTTCCCCGCCTTTTTTCAGGCAGTTCCGGTGAAGCGCGATCTCCTCCATCAGCTGAAGCGTACGCGTTCTTGCTCTGTTCGGATCATCCGTCTCAGAGCCGCTCTCCGGTCCTTCCTCCGCTTCCGTATTCCGGTTATCCACAGAAAGATCATACCGCTTCTCAAGCATATCCGGGTAATGATCCGACAGGAACATCAGAAGCTCGTATGCGAGCCCTGTTTTATCCACGATATCGTCGCTCACAGAACCGAGGAATGCCAGATTGGTTCCGACAAGATCATCGTCGAATTTCGGCCAGAGAATGCCGGGCGTATCCAGAAGCTCGACATTTTTATCGAGCCGGATCCACTGGTTGCCGCGCGTTACGCCGGGCTTGTTGCCGGTCTTTGCCGCAGCCCGGCCCGCAAAAGAATTGATGAAAGTGGACTTGCCGACATTCGGGATTCCGCAGACCATCGCCCGGATCGGCCGGTTCAGAATACCGCGCTTTCTGTCGCGCTCGATTTTCTCCCGGCAGATCTCCGGAATGATTTTCCGGATTTCCCGTACTGCTCCGGTCGTTCTTGAATCCAGCGGAACCGCGCGGATTCCGGCGCTTTTGAAGTATTCCTTCCAGGCATCGGTCACCTGTTCGTCCGCAAGATCCGCCTTGTTCAGGAGCACCAGCCGGAATTTCCCTTTCGCAAGCGTATCGATGTCAGGATTCCGGGAGGAACCCGGCGCACGGGCGTCCAGGAGCTCGATCACCAGATCGACAAGCTTCATGTCTTCCTGCATCGCCCGCCGGGCTTTCGTCATATGTCCGGGATACCATTGGATTTTCATGTCTTCTGTTATCCCCTCAGATAGTTTTCAAATTCAGCCATGCTCATCAGGACTTTCCTCGGCTTCGTGCCCTCTTCCTCGCCGACAACACCGGCTTCACAGAGCTGGTCGACAATCCGGGCCGCCCGGTTGAATCCGATCTTGAACTGGCGCTGCAGCATGCCGATCGAGCATTTTTCCTTCTCGACAATCAGCCGTCCCGCCGCGGCAAAATACTCATCGCGGTCGTCGCCGCCGCCGACTGCGCCGCCTGACATGCCGGAGGGCATCGAAAGATCGACGTTTTCCGCCGTGCCGGAACCCTTGACTTCGCCTTCTTTTACCAGGAATTCCACAACATCGTGGATTTCATCGTCCGAGACATAGGCGCCCTGGACGCGGATCGGCTTGCTGGAACCCGCCGGCGCATAGAGCATGTCGCCCATTCCGAGGAGTTTCTCGGCGCCGACCATGTCAAGGATCGTCCGGGAATCGGTTCCCGAAGAAACTGCAAATGCGATTCTCGACGGAATATTTGCTTTAATGAGGCCTGTAATAACATCAACTGAGGGCCGCTGAGTCGCAATCACGAGATGGATTCCGGCCGCACGCGCTTTCTGCGCAAGGCGGCAGATCGCAGTTTCCACATCGTTCGAAGCAACCATCATAAGGTCCGCTAACTCATCGATAATAATCAGGATCTTGGGCATCCGCTTCACGGGATAGCCGTCGGCGCCTGTCGGTGCGTCGCGTTCAATCATCTGGTTGAAGCCTTCAATGCCGCGGACGCCGAATTCCGCGAACTGGTTGTAGCGCTGGTCCATCTCCGCAACCGCCCAGTTCAGGGCCGCGGCGGCTTTCTTGGGATCCGTCACAACCGGCAGCAGGAGGTGCGGAATCCCGTTATAAACCGAGAGTTCCACAACTTTCGGGTCCACGAGAATCATCTTGACATCCGTCGGTTTCGCGTGATACAGAATGCTCATGATGATCGTATTGATACAGACGGATTTGCCGGAACCGGTTGCGCCTGCGACAAGCACATGCGGCATCTTTTCGATGTTTGCAATAATGGAATTGCCTTCGATGTCGCGGCCTGCGGCAAAGCTCAGGTCTGATTTTGCATTTTCAAACTCTTCCGACTCGAGGATATCCCGGAGAATCACGCTCTTCTTGACCTTGTTCGGAATCTCGATGCCGATTGCGGACTTCCCGGGAATCGGCGCCTCCATACGAATGTCGGATGCGGCAAGGTTCAGCTTGATATCGTCCGTCAGGGAAACGATCCGGGAAACCTTCACGCCGACGTCCGGCTGCAGTTCATAACGGGTTACAGAAGGCCCGCAGGTGATGTTCGTAATCGTACAGCCGACGCCGAAAATCCGCAGCGTTTCCTGCAGTTTTGCGGCGGTATCCTTCAGTTCCTTCTCCAGTTCAGCCTTCGAAAGCCCTGCGCCGCTGCCCTTTTTCAGAAGGCGCATCGGCGGGAATTTGTACTCTTTCGTCGGCTCCTTCCGGATCTCCTTTACGATTTCCTCCTGGTCCTTTGCAGTCGGCGTATTGGCTGCTTTTTCAGCTGAATGTGCAGATTTTCCTGCCGTTTTTTCCGGCCAGGCAGACGGATTTTCCTCAGAATCATTGCCTTCGTCCGGCTCTTCATAACGGATTTCCGCCGGTTTTTTCGGCGTTCCGTGAATAATTTCCTTATTCGTGAGATGATTGCCGTCGGTTTCCTTCGAGATGATCTTCCCGGTTGAGGTGATAACTGTCTTAACGTACTCGTCGTCCTTGTCAAGCTTATAGGGAATATCCGGCTCCGTCTGTATGGGCGTTTTTGCCGCGGGTTCGATCGCTTTCGGATCATCCTTGGTATTGAAATACTCGGACGGAATCTTGATATCCGGAATCACAAACTCCGGCTCCGGATCCTTTTTCTGCGGCGGTACTTTTCCGCTGTTGGAATAGCTCGTGAAGAGCTCCCGGTTTTTCACAAGCGCGTCCCCGCCGTTCCCAAAAAAAGCATTGACCGGTGTTTCGGTATCCACAATCGTGGTATCGCCGATGCCGTATCTGGGCTGGAAACGGTCGCGAATCTTTTCGTCCTGCTCGATCCGGCGGTTTGCACGGTCCCGGATCGCGTCGTTTTCATGCTCCAGGCGTTCGATTTTGGCGAGTTCCTTCGCCTCCCGGCGCTTCTGTGCCTCCTGACGAAGAAGCTCGCGTTTTTCACGCTCCAGCTCCGTCTGTTTGTTTTTCAGGAGCTTTTCCTCTTCTGTTCTTCCGCTGATCCGTTTTACGGACTGGGAAATCGAGAAACCGGTAAACAGAATGACCGCGATGAGCAGAATCACCACATCCACAATGTAAGTCCCGGCACGGTTCAGCCAGCTGTAGAATACCAGGATATTCAGCCGGCCCAGAAGTCCGCCGTCCGGAAGCGTCATCGCAAGCGAGAAGATTCCGGAAAGCGCAAACAGGAACAGCAGCACCGAGAAAAAGCGCGTAAACAGGGTTCCGTTGATCTCCGTGAACAGGAAGAGCCAGGCAAACACCAGAATTGCAAAGGGCCAGACATAGGAAAGCATCCCGAAGGCCTTGTAGCCGATATTCCGGATGAAAGACAGGGATTCCGCGAAATTGCTCACGAAAAGAAGCACGCAGAGACCCAGAATCAGGACAAAGATGATTTCGCGGGCTAAAAGTCCGCGCTTCTCTCTCATCTTCTCTTCCTTTGTTTTTCTCCTGACCCCGGAAGCAGAGCGCGAAGAAGTTCCGGTGCCCGTATTCGTGCGCTTCGGCGTGGTTTTCGCGGTTGTCTTTTTATTTTTGGATGTCGAACTCTGCGCCATTTTCCTTTCCTTCCAAAGATTCCTCATCCGGAGAACGCTCCAGAATGTCCTTCACAATGTAAATCGGCCGGTCCTTTCCCTGAATATAAACCCTTGCCATATATTCTCCCAGAATGCCGAGAATCAGAAGCTGTATGCCCCCTAAAAGCAGCACAAAACCAAGCGTCGTCACGTATCCCGGCACGTCAATGCCGAGGATCAGCGTCTTGATTACGAGTACAATCATGTAGACGACAGCGAAGATCGAAAGAAAGATTCCGAGTACCGTCGAAATCCGAAGGGGAACCGTCGAATAGCCGACGATGCCGTCCACCGCATAGGCAAAGAGCCGGAAAAAGTTCCATTTGCTCTGCCCGGAATTCCGCTCCTGTACTTCATAAGGCATGAATTCCGTTTCGAAGCCGACCCAGGAGAAAATGCCTTTCGAGAAGCGGTGGTATTCCCGGACAGAAAGGATCGCATCCGCCATGTTCCGGCGGAACATCCTGAAATCCGAAGCGCCCTGCGTGAAATCGATATCGCACATCCGGTTGATCAGCCGGTAAAAACAGTTTTTGAAAAAGCTCAGGACTTTTCCTTCCTTCCGCTGATCCTGGTAGGCCGCAACGCAGTCGATTTCAGGCTTTTCATCCAGCAGCCGGTACATCGAAAGCGCAACCTCCGGACGCTGCTGCAGGTCCGCGTCAATGACACAGACGCGCTCCCCGTACGCATGCGAAAGCCCGGCGAAAATAGCGGCTTCCTTGCCGAAATTCCGCGAGAAATCCACAATTCTGAGGCCTCCGTCCGGATGCGCCGAAAACAGCGCGCGCAGTTTTTCGCGGGTACCGTCTTTGGAACCGTCATTCACCATGACGATTTCATAACAGATCCCTTCCGGGTCGAAAACGCTGTGGATGGCCTCGTAAATCGCCTCCACATTGCCTGCCTCGTTATAGCAGGGAATAACAAAGGATAATTCTTTCTTGCCTGATCCCATAAAAGGCTGCTGCTCCATGTTCTGAACTCTTCCTGCAGATCGGATTCTGCAGGGGCAGGGCTGAAACCCTGACAGTATATTATACAACAAAATGCCCGAAATATCAAGTTTTCGCATTACAGATCAAAAAGGCTGAACTGGTCATCCTGCGGGAGTCCCGAGAGGATCCGGAGTTTCTGCATCTTTTCGATCAGGGTCTGGCTGACTTTGGTGCGGGAGCGGAAATTTCCGATCGAGGTGAAAGGCTTTCCGGACGAAGCGGCTTCGACAACCGTATCCGCCGCAACAGTCCCCATGCCGTCGATCGAAATCAGGGACGGCATCAGGTGTGTTTCGTCCACGATGGTGAAGCGCGTCGACTGTACTTTATAGATATCGATCGGTACGAAGGAGAAGCCGCGCGCATACATTTCCTGAACGATCCGCATGTCGCGGTAGACGTCCTCTTCCTTCGCGCTCAGCTGGTCCTTCCGCTCATACTCGTCCATATTGCGCTCCAGCGCTTCCTTTCCGAGACACATGAGCTCGTAGTTGAAGCCCGAGGCGCGGATCGAGAAATACGCACAGTAATAGGCCAGCGGATAAAAAACCTTGCAGTAGGCGATCCGAAGCGCCATCATGACATAGGCTGCGGCGTGGGCTTTCGGAAACATGTATTCAATCCGCTCGCAGGACCAGATATACCAGTCCGGAACGCCGTGCGCAATCATATCCTGCTTCCACTCTTCCCAGTTTTTGCTTCCCTTTTTCGCGACACGGCCTTTGCGGACATCTTCCATAATCTTGAAAGCCTTGCCGTTTTCAATGCCGCGGTCGATCAGGTAAACCATGATATCATCACGCGTACAGACCGCTGTCGCAATCGTGCATTTGCCTTCCTCAATCAGGGTCTGCGCGTTGCCGTGCCAGACATTCGTGCCGTGCGCAAGGCCGGAAATCCGGATCAGGTCCGAAACATACTGAGGCTTTGTGTCTAAAAGCATGCTGATCGCGTTGTCAGTGCCGAATTCCGGAAGCCCGAGAGCACCAAGAGGACAGCCGCGGATCTCCGCCGGCGTAACGCCGAGTGCGGAGGTATCCTTGAACAGGCTCATGACCTCGGGCGTCGAAAGCGGAAACTCCCGCGGATCCTTCCCGGTCAGATCCTGCAGCATCCGGATCATCGTCGGATCGTCGTGTCCCAGAATGTCCAGCTTCAGCAGGTTGGAATCGATCGAATGATAGTCAAAATGCGTCGTAATAATATTGCTGTTCTCGTCATTCGCGGGGTGCTGGACCGGTGTAAAACTGTTGATATCTTCGCCGAACGGCAGCACGATAATGCCGCCCGGATGCTGGCCGGAAGTCCGGCGGACGCCTTCAAGGTGGTGCGCAATCCGCTTCACTTCGCACTTCCGCTTCTTCAGGCCGTTTTCCTCGCAGTAATGAAGCACATAGCCGATCGCGGTCTTCTCCGCGACCGTACCGATTGTCCCGGCCTTAAAGGTCTGGCCTTTTCCGAAAATGACTTCCGTATAGGCATGGGCTTTTGCCTGGTATTCCCCCGAAAAATTCAGGTCGATATCCGGTTCCTTGTCTCCTTCAAAACCCATGAAAGTCTCAAAGGGAATATTGAAGCCGTCCTTCAAAAGCTTCGCACCGCAGACCGGACAGACCATGTCCGGCATATCGGCGCCGGTGTTGTCCGCATACTGCTTCACGGTTTCCGACTCGAAGTCGCTGTATTTGCAGGAAGGACAGCGGTAATGCGGCGGCAGCGGGTTTACTTCGGTAATGCCGGACATCGTTGCCGCAAGCGACGAGCCGACGGAGCCCCGGGAACCGACAAGATAACCGTCATTCACAGACTTCTGCACCAGCTTCTGTGCGATCATGTACATGACCGCATAGCCGTTTGAGATAATTGCCTGAAGCTCCCGTTCCAGCCTTGCCCTTACGATTTCGGGCAGCGGATCGCCGTACAGTTCTTTTGCCTTTTTGTAGCAGGCCGCACGAAGGTCCGAATCGGAGTTTTCGATGACCGGCGGGAATTTTCCGGAACGTACCGGCGAAATCTGCTCTATCCGGTCCGCAATCAGGTTTGTATTGGTAACGACGACTTCATAGGCCTTGTCCGCGCCGAGATATGAAAACTCCCGGAGCATTTCCTCTGTCGTCCGGAAATACAGCGGCGGCTGGCCTTCCGTTTCTTTATAACCGCAGCCCGCCTGCAGAATCTGCCGGTAAACCGCGTCTTCAGGGTCCAGGAAATGCGCGTCGCAGGTGGCGCAGACCGGTTTTTTGTACTGCTCGCCGAGCTGTACGATCCGCCTGTTGATGTTCCGCAGGTCTTCCTCACTTCTGATATCATTGTCCTCTTCGTCTATGAGATAGAGGTTGTTTCCGATCGGCTGGATCTCCAGGTAATCATAGAAATCCACAATCCGGGCGATTTCCTCGTCCTGCCTGCCCTCTAAAACCGCGTCATACAGCTCGCCTGCCGAACAGGCTGAGCCGATGATCAGACCTTCCCGGTACTCCTGAAGCAGGGATTTCGGGATGCGCGGACGCCTGCGGAAGTACCGGAGGGAGGATTCGGACACCAGATGATAGAGATTAATCCGGCCGGTTTCATTGGCCGCCAGAATGATCACATGGGAGGTCCGCATCTTTTTGATGGTCAGATCATCCGGTTTCACGGCGTCATGTACTTCCTGAAGCGTCATAAGACCGCGGGCGCGCAGACGGTCCTGAAGCTTCAGAAAGATCATGGCCGTGCATTCCGCATCGTCCACAGCCCTGTGGTGATTGTCGAGCACGACGTCCAGCTCCCTGGCGACAAAGTCGAGGCCGTAGCGCGTAAGCTGCGGCAGAAGAACACGGCTTAACTGAAGTGTATCTGCATAGGTGAAAGGTTCATGTCCATAACCAATCCGCTTCAGGCCTTCATTGACAAAACTGATATCGAATCCCGCGTTGTGTCCGACCAGATAACAGCCCTCTGAAAACTCCATAAAACGCTTCAGGGCTTCCTCCTCTTCCGGCGCGTCCTTGACCATTTCATCACTGATATGGGTCAGGTTTTCGATCCGGAACGGAATCGGCACCTTCGGATTGACAAAGGTGGAAAAACGGTCTTTCACCTGTCCGTTCTCGACTTTCACCGCGCCGATTTCGATGATGCGGTTCCGGACCGGCGAAAGGCCGGTCGTTTCCAGGTCAAAGACCACACAGGGTGCCGTAAGAGGCAGAATTTTGGGGTTTACGACGCTTCCGGCGGTATCATCGACAAGATATCCCTCCATGCCGTAAATGACCTTAAAACCGTCTTTTCCGACCGCGTGGAGGGCGTCCGGGAACGCATAGACACAGCCGTGGTCCGTCACTGCCATGGCCTTGTGCCCGAAACGCTTTGCAGCGGCAATCATGTCCGCAACATCCGTTACGGCGTCGTTTTCGGAAGCCTTGGTATGAAGATGCAGCTCAACGCGCTTTACCGGTGCCAGGTCTTCCCGCTTCTCGCCGAAAACCGCATCGGACTTCATGATGCCCGACACATGGAGAATGCCGATCTCGTGATCATAGGAATCGTATTCGGCATTGCCCTTGATCTTAACCGTGCCCTTTTTCAGCTTTTCATAGACTTCTTCGGCCTGCTCCGCCGCGACAAAAATCTTGACGCTGATCGAGTCGGTATAGTCTGTAATGGAAAAGGCAATCAGGCAGCGGGTTTTGTTCCGGAGTTCACGAAGTTCGGACTCCATGATCTCGCCCTGGACAACCATCGTGCCTTCTTCGTTCTCGTCATAGGAAGCGATTTTCCGGACCTCGTCCATGAATTTCCGGCCGTAGATCAGGTTCGGATCATCCTGCTGATAGGGTTTCGCCGTGCGGACCGAACCCGTCTTGTTCCCCTTCTTCCCGCGGTTCAGGCTGCCGGCAGATGCTTTTCCGGCGGGCTTTTTCGAAGCGGTCTCCGGCTGCTCTGCGGGCGGATTCTGCTGTTCGCTGATTTCTGCCGATTCATTGATTTCCAGGGCAGCAGGGCTTTCGGTTTCCTCCTGAGGCTCTTCGGAAATTTCCGGTGCTTTGATTGGGATTACACTCTCTGTGGAAATAATCCGTTCCTCCGGCTTCCTGAGGCTGATCAGAACTTCCGCATCAAAGCCGAAACGGGCAGCAAGAATCCGGTGAATATTCTCCGCCCAGTGCAAAGACTCGCTTCGGGAAGTCGGCACTTCATCCACCCGGATCCGAATACCGTCATCCGTCACCTGCCAGTCCGCCTTCTTCAGGAGGCGCGTCGCGACCGGGGACTCACTGACGCACTCCGCGATCAGACTTTCCCGGTACTCCTGCATGACATCCGGAAGCCGGTAGGTATCCGGAAGCTGGTATTCTTCGCAGATCTTTGCCCGAAGCGAGCCCTGATAATCCGAGAGGAACTGCTCGTCAAGAAGCGTTTCGATCCGCGCAAGAAGCGTCCGGGGAACCAGGCGTTTCACGCGCGTGAAAATAAGCAGAGACTTTTTATCCCTGCTGTATCGGATGGATCTGACATCCATCAGCGGTAAAAGTCCCTGCACCTCCCGGTCACCCTTAAGGCCCGGGAATACTTCCTGAAAGCTTCTGTCCATGCCTGTCATTTCCGGTTGTCAGACCTCCATGCCGTCGAAAAGAGCACTGATGAATTCCTCGCTGTCAAAGCGCTCCAGATCGTCGATCTTCTCACCGACGCCGATATATTTCACCGGAATTCCAAGCTCGCGGCGCACGGAAATTGCCATGCCGCCCTTTGCCGTCCCGTCCATCTTCGTCAGGACAATCCCGGTCACGTCTGCTGCACTCATGAATTCCCGCGCCTGATTGATCGCATTCTGCCCGGTCGTCGCATCCAGCACGAGGAGCGTTTCACGGCATGCTTCCGGCCATTCCCGGTCGATGATGCGGTTCATCTTTTTCAGCTCTTCCATCAGATTTTTCTTGTTGTGGAGCCGCCCTGCGGTATCGCAGATCAGAATATCGGTTCCGCGTGATTTTGCTGCGGAAACCGCATCGTAAATGACGGCGGAAGGATCCGAGCCTTCATTCTGCGCGATAATATAGACGCCGGAGCGGTTTGCCCATTCCGTCAGCTGCTCAATCGCAGCCGCACGGAAGGTATCGGCAGCGGCCATGATGACGCGCTTTCCGTCTCTTCTGTACTTCGCGGCAAGCTTTCCGATTGTCGTCGTCTTACCGACGCCGTTTACGCCGACGACGAGCACAGCGGATTTCTGGTTTTCAAAATCATAGGCGTCTTCCGGGACGTCCACCATCTCCCGGAGAATCTCGATCAGCGTGTCCTTGCAGTCCCGCGGATGCATCAGGTGCTGTTTTTCCACTTCTTCCCGGAGGCGTTCAATGACTTCCTCTGCGGTTCCGGCGCCGAGATCCCCGAGGATCAGCGCCTCTTCCAGCTCGTCATAGAAATCGTCGTCGATCGTCGTAACGCCCATGAAGACGCTTTCGATGCCGGAAACAATGTTGTCGCGGGTCTTGCTGAGCCCGCTTAAAAGCTTTTTGAAAAAGCCTCTTCTCTCCTCTGCCATATGATCTCTCCCCAATCAGTTTTCCAGGTCTTTATCTACAAGATTCACGCTCACAAGCGCTGAAACACCTTTTTCCTGCATCGTGATGCCGTAGAGCCGGTCGGCGGCTACCATCGTGCCGCGCCGGTGTGTAATCACGATGAACTGCGTGTTTTTGGTCAGTTTCTTCAGGTACGAAGCGAAACGGCCGACATTCGGCTCGTCGAGCGCTGCCTCAATCTCATCCAGCAGGCAGAACGGCGAGGGCTTGAGGTCCTGAATCGCAAAGATCAGCGCGATTGCAGTCAGCGCCTTTTCTCCGCCGGAAAGCTGCATCATGTTCTGCAGCTTCTTGCCGGGCGGCTGCGAAATGATTGAAATATCCGCGTCAATCACATCCACATCCGGCTGCAGACGGATCGTTCCCTGTCCGCCGCCGAAAAGCTCCCGGAAGACACGGTCAAATGCCTGTGCAATCTCCGAAAATTTCTCTGTGAACTGCTTCCGCATGCCGGTATCGAGTTCTTCCACAATCGACAGCAGGTCTGCTTCGGCTTTTTTCAGGTCCTCGTACTGTGTCTTCATGAATTCGTAGCGGCCCGAAACCTCCTTATACTGCTCAATTGCGTTGACGTTGATATTTCCGAGTCCTCGGATCGTGGAACGAAGTTCGCCGGCTCTCCGCCTTACGGAGCTGACACTTGTCAGGGTATCGTCGCGGTAGGCCTGGGCTTCCGAAGGGCTGATTTCGTATTCAGTCCACAGATGCTCCGTCTCGGCGTCTAATTTTTCTTCGATTTTCTCCTGAGAGGATTCCAGACGAAGCTGTTCCTTCGTGAGAACCGTGATTTCATCCGACAGGGCATCGCGCCTGTCAAAGTATTCCTGCTGCTGTTTCTGGCGCTCATCACGCTCTCCGGAAAGTTTCCGGTAGTTTTCCTCCAGCTCCGTGATACCGGAAGCAGCTGATTCCATCTCGCTTCGGATCTTCTGAATCTCCGCATCGTATTCTGCAATCCGCTCATCTGATTCGGATTCCTCTTCACGGAGTCTTGTCTGGTCCTCGCGAAGTTTTTTGATCTCTGTATCCAGGCGCTGAACCGTTTCATCAAGGAACATTTCCCGCTGATTGATTTCAGAGATCTTGAGATTCAGTTCCTCGGCTGCGGTTCTGGATTTCTCAAGGGCTTCCGTAACTTCCGCCAAAAGCTCCCGGGTTTCGGATGTACTGTCCGTGCTCGCCGATCCGAGGTCTTCGATCTTTTTCGCGGCTTCTTCGATCGCCGTTTTCTCGACTGAAGCCTTTTTCAGCGTATCTTCCGTTTCCTTTATTTTGGTCTGCAGCTCCTTCTTTTCAAGAGCCAGCATCGAGAGTTCCCTCCGGCGGCTGTCCAGGCCTGCGTGAAGGGATGCGGACGAAACCTCCAGCTCATGCAGCTCATTCTGGATGTCCTCCAATTCCAGCTCCTCACTTTGGAGTACCTGGCGTTTCCGGAGCACATCCCTTGCGGCTTCATCCACCGCTTTCCGGCTTTCCGAAAGCTGCTTTTCGAGCGTTTCCAGTTCCTGGTTCCGTCCAAGGAGGTTGGAAGAATTCTTAAAGGCGCCGCCCGTGATCGCACCGCCGACCGACAGAAGATCGCCCTGCAGCGTTACAATCCGCAGGCTGTAGCGGTATTTCTTCGCCAGTTTCAGAGCATCGTCAATGTTTTCCGCGACGACATAGCGTCCCAGAAGGAAGTTCACAACCTTCTGGTATTTCGGGTCGCAGCTGACAAGCCGGTCCGCCGTATCAACGACGCCCTTCTCGCCGACAACTTTCCGCTCCTGCTCGTTTCCGCGGGGCGTAATCGCATTCAGCGGCAGGAAGGTTGCACGGCCGGCTTTGTTTTCCCGAAGCCAGCTGACAGCCTTCTTCGCCTCTTCCTCGGTCGTCATGACAATGTTCTGAACAGCGCCGCCGAGCGCAGTTTCAATCGCTGTTTCGTATTTCGGCTCTACGCGGAACAGGTCCGCAACGACGCCGATCATGCCCGGTACGGATTTTTTCTGGTCCATCAGCCGCCGGACCGCATTATTGTAGCCCTCGTAGCGTTCGGCAAGGTTCTGGAGCGCCTCATGGCGGCTCCGCTGAAGCTGCAACTTCTCCTGTACAAGGTTCTGGTCCCGCTGGGCTTTCCGATAGTCATCCTCTGCATCGGAGACACGGCTCTGCACATCCAGAAGTTCATTCTTCTTATCGGCGCTTTCCTGATCTAAAGCCTGAAGTTCTTTTTCCTTCTCATCGGTCTCTTTGATGACTTCGGCAGCCCGTTCCGATACCGATTCGAGTTCTTCCGAGAGTTCCTGCATGCGGCGTTCATTTTCGGTAATCAGGGTACTGAGGCCTTCGATTTTAGCCAAGATCTCGGTTTTTTCATTCAGAAGGCCGATAAATTTGCCCTGCTCGTCTTCCATGAGATCCCGGTAGGCAGCGGCCTTGGTCTCAGCTTCCGTAATCTCCAGCCGTTTTACTGCGAGGCTGTTCTCAAGATCATAAAGGGAAGACGAAAGGCGGTTCTTTTCCCCTGCAGAATTCTCAATCTGGTTCCTGCGCTGTTCAATCTCTTCCGCAATTTCCTGCGTCCTTCTCGTCGAATGTTCCTGATTGTTTTTCTCGGTTTCAATCGCCGCCTGAAGCCTCGTGATCTGCCCCTCCAGATCCGACTTTGCGGATCCGGACTCAAGCATTTCGGCGTGAAGCTTTTCGGCTTTTTCCGAAAGCGTCCGAAGCTCCTCCGAAAGCGCCGTATACTGTTCCCGAAGTTCAGCTTCCTTTTCACTCTTTTCCTGCAGTTCAGCCGAAATATTCTGCAGGTTTTCGGAGATCTTCGCAAGTTCCGCCGTATAGAGCGCACTGTCAAGAATGAAGGCGTTCAATTCGTATTTCCGGAGCTCATCCCGCAGTTTCAGGTATTGCTGAGCGGTTTCGCTCTGACGCGCGAGCGGTCCGACCTGGCGCTCGAGTTCGCTCATGATATCCGTCAGCCGCAGCATGCTGGCGCGTTCGGATTCCAGCTTTTTCTGTGCTACTGCTTTCCGTTTCTTGAACTTGACAATCCCGGCCGCTTCATCAAAAAGCTCCCGGCGGTCTTCGGCTTTTCCGGACAGGATCTTGTCGATCTGGCCCTGGCCGATAATCGAATAGCCGTCCTTCCCGATACCGGTATCGTAGAAAAGCTCCTGGATATCCCGGAGCCGGCACTGGCTGCCGTTCAGGATGTATTCGCTCTCTCCGGAACGGTAGACGCGGCGCGTAACCGTTACATCGTCGTAGTCCACATTCAGTGCGCGATCTTTGTTGTCGAGCGTAATCGATACCGAGGCGTAGCTCTGCGGCTTTCTGAGCTGGGTTCCGGCGAAAATGACGTCCTGCATGGATGATCCGCGGAGCTGCTTTGCGCTCTGTTCGCCGAATACCCAGCGGACCGCATCGGAAATATTGCTCTTGCCGGAACCGTTCGGTCCGACAATGCCCGTAATTCCGTCGTGGAAATCCAGCCGTATTTTATTTGCAAAAGATTTGAAGCCCTGGACTTCAATGCTTTTCGGATACATTTTTTCTGTTCCCTTATGGCTGAAATCGCGGCATAGGCCGCATTCTGCTCTGCTTTCTTTTTGGAATGACCCGATCCTTCGGCAAAAACCTCTTCCCCAAGAAGGACCTCCGAACGGAAAATCCGGTCATGCTCCGGGCCCTCATACGGAAGATCCCGGTAGTGCACCGCCCTGCCCCGTTCCTGCGCCATCTCCTGCAGGACTGTCTTCGCATCGTAGAAAAGCCGGCGGTTTTCATTGTCCGACAGGACCCGTTCCAGGATGAACTTCTGCGCTTCCTGAAGTCCGCCGTCCAGATACAGCGCGGCAATCAGCGCTTCCAGCGCGTCCGAAATCACAGCATCCGAATTTCTTCCGCCGCCTCTCTCCATTCCGCGGCCCATACGAATAAAGCTGCCGAGATCGATCGTTCGGGCAACATCCGCAAGTGCCATTTCACAGACCAGCGTCACGCGCATTCTGGAGAGATCTCCCTCCATACGGTCCGGATATTCGCGGTACAGAAAGTCCGAACAGAACATCTCAAGGATCGCATCGCCCAGAAATTCCAGCCGCTCGTTGCAGTCTTCTTTCCGAAGCTCCGGATGTTCGTTGATAAAGGAGCTGTGAGTCAGGGCGCGCAGAAGAAGCTCCCGGTTCCGAAAATGATAACCGATCTGTTCTTCTAATTTCAGAGAGTCCGTCATGAATCGACTCCTTTGCTGTCCGTCCCGTTGTCTTTGCTGCTCTCTTTCTGTGCACGGATTGCTGCCGTGATTTTATCCTTCAGGTCGTTTTCATAGAATCCGACACACTGCAGGATAGCCGTTTTGATCTGCCGTTCTTTGGAGTTTCCGTGCGCTTTGACAACCAGCCCGTTCAGGCCGAGCATCGGTGCGCCGCCGTATTCGGAAGCGTCAAATTCCGCCTTCATCGACTTTAAATACGGCTTCAGAAGCGCCGCGCCGGCTTTGGACCGAAGATCGGTCATCGCGACTTCCTTAATCTTTTTGAAAAGCGACAGGGAAACACCCTCCATCATCTTGAGCACGATGTTTCCGGCAAAGGCTTCGCAGACAAAAACATCCGCGCCGCGGCTTGCGACGTCCCGTGCCTCGACGTTTCCGATAAAGTTGATCTCCTGACAATCCCGAAGCAGCGGGAAAGCCTCCCGAACCAGGATATTGCCCTTATCTTCCTCTGTGCCGATGTTTATGAGGCCGACGCGCGGATTCTCGATCTTCATCGCATGCTCCGCATACAGAGAACCCATGATTGCAAACTGCAGCAGGCTTTCGGGCCGGCAGTCCACATTGGCGCCGCCGTCAATCAGAAGCGCTTTTCCGGCGATCGTCGGAATGATAACGGCCAGCGGGGCGCGCTTCACGCCTTTGATCCGCCCTGCGACAACCTGTCCGCTGATCAGGATCGCGCCGGTAGAACCTGCGGATACAAAGGCATCCGCCTCACCTGCCCGGAGCATTTTCATCCCGACGACCAGCGAGGAATCCTTCTTCCGCTTGATTGCGACCGCCGGTTCCTCATCGGTTCCGATTACTTCTTCCGTATGAACAATCCGAAGCCGGCTCTCATCATAATCCTGACCGGAAAGAATGGCTTTTACCTGTTCTTCCCGGCCAACGAGAATCAGTTCGATATCCTTCTTTTCCCGAAGCGCCGAGGCGGCGCCGAGCACATTGGATTCCGGCGCAAAATCACCGCCCATCGCATCAACAGCAATTCTGATCATTCTTCCACTTCCCTGTTATTCTTTCTTAATCGCATTCAGCGCAATCCGCATCAGATAGCGCACTTCGTCGACTTCCATTTCCAAGGCTTCCGCAACTTCCTCTGCCGTCGCTTCCCGCCCGTGCTTTTCCGCAAGGAGTACACATGCCTTATCCATCAGGTTCAGCTTGTCCGAAAGCTCCTGGCCGGCTTTCCTGCTTTCTTCTTCCGCATCTAAGAATTCCTTCATCGCATCCAGAATTCCCTGATCCAGCTGCTGTTCAAATTCTTCCGTATATTCTTCCGCCTCACTCAGCATCAGGAACAGCGCGAGGCTCCCTTCCTGTACGAGGTCCATAAAAAGCGATCCGGATTTTGCAAGGACTGACGCGGCTTCATTGACCCGGAACATATTGCCTTCGACAAGCCGGTTCATCGCCTGACTGTCGGAAAGCTTCTTTTTCATCAGTTCCCGGTTTTCTTCCGCGGTGCAGGGACTGATCCGCGCATATTCCAAAAGATACAGTTCTTTGCTTTTATCAGCCATCAGAAATCTCCTTTACGCGCTGCCTGCGCGCTGTCTTCTTACACGTCTCCTCTGAGCCGGATCCCTCTTCAGAAGTTTCAGTTCCGGATGTTCCTCCTCCTGGTCGGCCTGTGCCTCCCGGTACAGCCGTTCTTCCTCATTCTGCCGGTGGACGGCAAGTACAATTCCGATTTCAACCAGTGTCAGGAAGGCGGCAGAACCGCCGGCACTGATAAAGGGAAGTGTCACGCCCATTGTCGGGAAAATGCCGAGCGTTACCGCGTAATTCAGAAGCACCTGAACGGCGATATGCAGGAATATCCCGAGCACAAGCTGGCGGTTGAAGCGGTTCCTGCAGTCACGGTACACGAGAAGGATCCGGTACAGAAGATAAACAAAAAGATAGGTCAGGATCGCAGCGCCGAAGACACCCAGTTCTTCAAAAACAATTGCCAGAATATAATCATTATGCGGCTCGGGAAGCGTGTATTTCAGAATGCTCTTCCCGATGCCTTTCCCGAAAAATCCGCCGGAAGCGATTGCATACAGCGCCTGCGTTGCCTGATAGGCCTGCTCGTCGGAGAATTCCGGGTCAGTTGGGTGCAGCCAGGCACGGATACGTGTGATACGGAAATTCTCGGTTTCCGCGTAAGGAATACGGTCAATCAGAATCAGTCCGGCAATCAGGAGGACAAAGCCCAGAAGAATCGTAAGAAGAAACCATTTCTGGCGCGGATAATTCAGCATCACCATGAAGTACATAATCGCTAAAACGATGATGCCGGTACTGGCGTTATTGCTGAGAATCACGAGCCCGACCGAAATCAGGCCGGTCATTCCGTAGATAAACACCCTGGACCGTCTTTTTGTGATATCCAGTCTCGTCAGTGCACAGGCGAGGAAAATGATCATCAGAATCTTGATCGGTTCTGCGACCTGGAGCGTCATGCCGCCGATCTTGATCCAGCGGTACGCGCCGTGCGAACTGTGTCCGAGGCCAGGAATCCGAACTGCCACCAGGAAGAAAGCCGCTCCCAGAAGGGATAAAACAAAGAAATAGCTGTACAGCCGCGGCCGCAGGTAGGAAACAAGCAGCATGACAACGATACCGGCCAGCACCCAGATCAGCTGATTCTTGAAAAAGTGTGTCGGTGAATAATGATAGGCGCTCACTGCATAGTAATAGCTCGCGCTGTAGATCATGATGATTCCGAAAATGTTGAGAAAGACCGTACACAGAATCAGGTTCAGGTTGAAAGGCATGTGCAGCAGAAAACGGTCTTTATATGCTTTTTTTTCTTTGTTTTTCGGCATTAAAGCTTTACCCTTTCCTGCATTAAAAGAGCCGAAGGAACGGATTCCTTCGGCTGTCATTCTGCAGATAGTGGGACTTGAACCCACACCCAAGTACATGGACATGAACCTGAATCATGCGCGTATGCCAATTCCGCCATATCTGCATCCTTTTTCATTGGCAGGTAAAATGCGGAAGATGGGACTTGAACCCACACGACCTTACAGCCACAAGATCCTTAGTCTTGCTCGTCTGCCAATTCCGACACTTCCGCATATTTTTTTGCCAACGAAGGGCATTCTACCACAAAGGAAATCATTTGTCAATGATTAATTAAAAGTTTCTGCAGGTGACAGGACTCGAACCTGCACGGTCTCCCACTGGAACCTAAATCCAGCGCGTCTGCCAATTCCGCCACACCTGCAAAATTCCGGGCGGAACTTTATTCGACGCTGTCAGGAATATCGTCTTCAGAGGTTTCCGCCGAATCGGATTCCGCGGGGCCTTCCGTCACCGACGAAGCATCGTCAGAAGAGGTAACCTCGGCGTCTTCTTCTGCGTTATCATCAGATGCGCCGGAATCGTCATCCGAAACGGTTTCTTCCGAATCAGCTTCATCGCTTTCGCCATCTTCCGATTCAGCATCCGAAAGTGAAGCGTCCTCTTCGCTGTCTTCATCTTCTTCGGTGTCTGAACCGTCCGCAGGATCAGCTACGATTTCGGATTCATCATCTGCGGATGTCACTTCATCAACGGATTCCGGAATTTCATCGTCTGTAAATTCGGAGGTCTCTTCGCCTTCGGATTCCGGATCTTCCCCGTCCGTGCTGATTTCTTCTTCAGCAAGATCTTCATCACCGGGATCTTCTTCCGAATCAGTTTCTTCTTCGGATCCGGTCTCTTCAGGCTCTTCATCAGGAACGCCGTCGACAAGGTACTGAAGCACCCGGATTTCCTGAACCCGGACCGGGTCCGAAAGGGAAACGGACTCCGTTTCCAGGATACAGTAATCATCCGCGAAACCGCCGATCTTGTACAATGTAATCAGACCGGAAGCGCAGTCTTCAACGCAGGCAGTCAGTACACCGTCCTCTTCAAAGAGGGAAACGACCGGAACGGCATCTTCCCTGCGGTCGTAAATATGATAATACTCCTGCAGGACTTCAGTTCCGTCCTCCGATGTGATCAGCAGATGGTCCGCCAGATAATCCTTCAGGATTTCCCCTTCCAAATCCGATACCTCAATCCGGACAAGTGCACCGTCGAAAACCAGTTCCGTACAGAGAGGGAATTCTTCCGGTATGACAATCCGGTATTCCGGTTCCTGCTCACTGCCCTCGGCAAAAACGACCGGAGAAACAGCCGCAAAAATACAGCCGGCCCCCAGAAGCGCCGCAAGTATTATCCCTAAAAGTTTTCCCTTCCGCATCTTTACTCCTCCGTATCATCTGTCCGACAGATATACAGAATACAGTATAACACATCTTCTGAGGCATTTCAAGTGTCTGTCTCTTCATCCTGGGATTTTTCGATCCCGTTCGTGATGCCTTCTTTGATCTCCTCATAGGAAAAACCCTTCCCGGCAAAATACCGGAAAGCCTTCTGGTAGATGGAAGGATCCGTGAGGTCCTTCGTGCCGTATTTCTTGAGAAACAGCCGGCAGACTGTATCCTCTCCCATTAGTTCCGCCTCATCCAGAACTTCGTCTGCAAGCGCACTGTCAATGCCCTTAAGGCGCAGCTCATTGGAGATTTCGTAGCGGCTTTTCTGGTCCCGACGGCTTCGGATATAGCTTTCGGCAAAACGGCGGTCATCCTGGTAATGCAGGCCCTGCACATACGCAACAGCCTCATCAACGGCAAAAGGAGGGAAATCTCCCTCCTTCAGCTTGTCGCGAAGCTGCCTCTCCGTCCGGTCCGCATATTCCAGAATCTTCAGCGCACGGGCTTTGGCTTTTCTGATCAGTTCCAGGGAAATCTCATCATATTCTTCGCTCATGGAAAGTCCTTTCGAAAGTTCAGAGCAGCATTACAGATCCGCATCGTCGATAATTTCCACATCGCTGTCGGCATCCGCTTTCTTCGCGCTGCGCTTCTTCGGCTTCTCCTCTGCTGCGGGTGCGGGCGCCGCAGGCGCTGCATCTCCCGCAGGAAGCCCGAAGTGCTCCCGCGTCTTCATCTCGATCTCTGCAAGGATATCCGGATGTTCTTCGAGCCAGATCTTGGTATTCTCACGGCCCTGGCCGATCTTCTCGTCCTGATAGGAGAACCAGGCGCCGCTCTTCATAATGATCCCGGCATTGGAAGCCAGTTCCAGGATGTCCGCGGTGCGGCTGATGCCTTTTCCGAAAACGATGTCGAATTCCGCTTCCTTGAAAGGCGGTGCGACTTTATTCTTGACGACCTTGATCCGTGTATGGTTGCCGATCACTTCGCCGCCCTGCTTGATGGACTCGGTCCTGCGGATGTCCAGCCGGACCGAGGAATAGAACTTCAGTGCACGTCCGCCGGTCGTCGTCTCGGGATTGCCGTACATCACGCCGACCTTTTCACGCAGCTGGTTAATGAAGATCACGATGGCATTGGACTTGCCGATCACACTGGTCAGCTTCCGGAGCGCCTGGGACATCAGACGTGCCTGCAGGCCGACGTGGGAATCGCCCATCTCGCCGTCAATCTCCTGCCGCGGAACCAGCGCCGCTACAGAGTCCACAATGATAATATCCACAGCGCCTGAACGCACCATGGTCTCGCAGATTTCCAGCGCCTGCTCGCCGGAGTCAGGCTGGGAAATATACAGATTGTCAATATCCACGCCGATATTATGTGCATAAACCGGATCCAGCGCGTGCTCCGCATCAATAAAGCCCGCAATGCCGCCGCGCTTCTGCACCTCTGCAACCATATGAAGGGCCACGGTCGTCTTGCCGGAGGACTCCGGGCCGTAAATCTCTACGATACGTCCTTTCGGAACACCGCCCACGCCGAGAGCGACATCCAGACTCAGGCATCCGGTCGGAACGGTCTCCACCTGCATATTGGATCCGGATCCGAGTTTCATAATCGCGCCTTTGCCGTATGCTTTTTCAATCTGTCCGATCGCGGACTCCAGTGCTTTCAGTTTCTCTGTCTTATCCATTTGAACCTCCGATAGAACATTTGTTCGTATCCCTATCATACTACAGCTTTCCGGAAAATGCAAGCACTATTTCCGAAAATCTGAAGAAAATTATACCAGCAAATACGTGATTCCGGAAGTCTTTTCAGCTCAAAAAAAGCACAGAATCCTGTGCTCATGGAAATTCCGCACACAAACGGAGCAGTTTTATCCCGAAAACTGCCCGGTCTGTGTACGGAATCCGAAAAAGAATTCTTACTGATTTTCGCCTTCTGCGGCTTCCTTTTTGATTTCCTCGACCTTTTTGTCGACTTCCGGATCGGCCTTAACCTTTCCTGCTTTAATGCGGTCGATCACTTCAGGCACCATATCGATCACCTTTCCGACCGTATCCTGGTTGGTGATCCGGATAATCCGCGCCGCACCGTCCTGCAGGAGAAGAAGCGCAGTCGGGGTCATCTTCGCGCCCATGCCGCCAGCGGTCCCATTGGATTTCGCCGCATATGCGCCCGCGCCGACGCCGATCTGCACATCCATCAAAGGCAGGATCACCGTATTGTTGACCGTGATCGGATTGCCGACGACCGTGCGTTCCGAAATAAAACCGTCAAGGCCTTTCAGGAGAGCCTGAACCGAATCGGAAAACTGATTTTCTGCCATAATAAACCTCCCAGAGTGAATTTACAGGTACTTTCTGAATCTGCGCATGAAGTAGCGCACATCTTTATTGAAAATGAATTTCACCACTTTGATCACAAGGCCGCCGATCCGGACACTGGTTGAGAAATCAAGCGTCCCGTCCAGCGCTTCATTCATAAAATCCGGCTCAATTTCCAGATGATCCTTCGTAACCGGGATCATGACGGACGCAGCCGCAAGGAAGCTGCCGGTATCTGCCGGACTTTCCATGCCGATATGCAGCCTGCCCTGAATATTCTTCGGGAAGACAATCCTGATAACTTCCACGACGAAATTCAGGATCAGTTTCAGGGCGTTTTTCACGCGTTCCCTCGAGAGGAAGCGCTTCTGCCGCTTCAGCTTCCGGTACTTCTCGCGGAGTTCGGCAGTCTTTTCGATGAAGAAATCGACAACCCGGCTGACAAAATCGGTCGGATGCTGTTCTTCCTCGATAAAATCTTCCTCTTCCGCAACCGCACGCTCGAAATCCGCCCGGAATTCCTTTGTGCGCTGCAGATCCTCGCTGTTTTCTTTAGCAATGGTTTCATCGTCAACCGGCGGGAACAGGAAATCCAGGACGTCATCGATCGTCATGCCGCCGCCGAGGATGATCTCTTTTCCGAACAGCCAGATCCGTGTGGAAAGGCCCTGATCCGTTGTCGCAAGCTGTGCCTTGACAGCCTTGAGAAGCCAGTGCACCAGCAGGTGGAAATCCGTCTCCGTATCCTCTTCCCCGCCGATCGCAAGATGTCCGTCGTATTTGACCGGTACGGTGAAAACAAGCGTCAGGATCAGCAGGACGATCGCAAGAACCAGCGCAATGATCCCGAGAACCACAAGGCCGATGATTTTCAGAACAGTCAGAAAAACCGCCATAGAAAGCCCCTTATCCCGGATTGACAAGCGCAAAAATGCTGTCTGCGCTGAAATCGCCGGACTGCATATAGCAGCTGTAAAGAATGCTGCAGGAGAGTTCCTCTGCTTCTTCTTTCGTTCCGGCTGCGGCGATAACGATCTGTTCCGATTTCTTGTAGTGTTTCTGGCGCAGGGTCTTCCCGGGATAGATATCAAGAAGATGCCCCGGACTTTCCGAGAGTGCAATGAGCCAGACAGACCTGTCCGGCCTGCCTGCCTTAAGCTCCCGAAACAGCTTCGTCTTCCCGCTTTCAAGAGAAGGCGTAAGCCACATGCTGCGCCAGTACTTCATTTACTGCTCCATGAGTTTTCTGATCAGTTCGATGCAGCCGAGCTTTTCTGCGGTATCGCGGCAGCCGGAAAGCGCGGCGTAAATATAGTTTTCCAGTTCTTCCGCACTCGTAAAGACCGGCGGCAGAACCGAAAGCATCCGGCCCATCACGGCGCGGATATAGGTTCTTTTGCTCTGTGAAAACACATCGGAAAGCTCCGAAAGCATGCTTCTGACCTTCCGGTCGAAGGTCTCCGTATCAAGAGGTGCCGGCTCTTCCCGCTCCGATCTTTCCTCGGGATAGGTGCTTTCCGAACGAAGATCCCGGATCATCAGAAGGTCCTCGAAGTCCTGCTGAAGTCCGTATTCTGCAATCTCCGAAGAAAAGCGGTTCGAGAGGTCCTCCGCGAAAGAAATGCTCTCTAAATAGGTTTCGAGTGCATCCTCCAGATGTCCCTCCAAGTCCCGGCAGAGATCCAGTGCTGCCCCGTGCATTTCCGGGTCGTTTTCCGGAAGCTTCTCCGCCATCAGAACGGTTTTCTCCAAAATCAGTCCGGCGCTTTCGTATTCCGGTGTATCCTGCGGAACTGCCCCGGAAAGGAGCAGCGCTTCGAGGTTATTCAGGACAGCGGCGATAAGCGCCGCGCGCTCGGAATCCTGATTCAGCTGCACGCTGATATGAAGGAGGCGTTTCTGGAGATCGAAATATTCCTCTTCCGTAAAGTCGCCGGCGTTCTTCGACCGGAACAGCCCGAGGATCTCCGTGAGTTCCCGCATCGGATCATAGTCCGAAGCATCCGCGCCGATTCCGGCTGCGGACTGCAGCTGCGACAGGATATTGTCAAAAGCCAGCGTATCGGAGGAACGGTAGATGCCAAGCCGGTTGATTATGATTTCCAGGAAGCGTTCCTTCGTCATCCGGACCGGAAGCTCCGCCAAAATTTCCGCGGCTGCAAGTCCGCGCGCCTCATCCTTTTTCTGCGAGAAAAAGCCCATGATTTCCTCGGAAAAAGCAAGATCTGCGTAGTCTTCCGGAAGCTCGCGCTCGCCCGTAAAGCGGTGCTCGATCCGGTTCAGAAGATACTCCGAAAGCGTATAGCGGTCGATTGCACAGGATACGGTCTGCATCCTTTCGGCGTTCATTTTCCGGATTTCGATACAGCGGAAAAGACTCAGCTGACCTTTCCGATAATCCGAAAGTGCCTCAAAAACTTCCGATTTTCCATAAAGATCCGCTTCATCCTTCAGATAATCCTCGTAAAGAGACACTGCATGCAGTGAAAGATCCGTATAGGAAAGGCGTGCCGCATCCCGTTTTGCCGTGAAAAGATAAGCCGAAAGATTCTCCCGAAGCGCAGTTCTGCTTCTGATTTTCCGAATGATCTCATGGATATCCGCCATGAAAAAAGCCTCCGATATGAAAAGAAAACAAACATTGATGCCCCATCCGGCTCCGTGCTCCGCACTCCCGCCGTACTCACATCTCCCCCTTCATTACCGACCTGTTTTTAATCAGGTATTCCAAAAGTGAAATAATGGTCAGAATCAGGGAAGCAAAAATCAAAACATACTCAACAACCCGCATAAAAGGCAGGTCGATTTCCAAAGTCAGCACAATGATCATGATCATCTGTACGGCGGTCTTGACCTTGGCCATCTTGCTTGCGGCGAGAACCAGGCCCTGCTGCGCGGCAACAAGCCGGAAACCGCTGATGATGAATTCGCGCGCGACAATCACGATGACAACCCAGAGCGAAATCCGGTGGAAATACACGAGACAGATCAGGGCTGAACAGACCAGGAGCTTGTCCGCGAGAGGGTCCATAAACTTGCCGAAGTTTGTGACCATATTGTACTTCCGGGCAATCCGTCCGTCAAAGAAATCCGTGATGCAGGCCGCAATAAAGACGCCGACCGCAGCATACCGCGCCCAGGGCAGCATCTCGTCCAGCATCAGAAATACAATAAAGACCGGAATCAGGCAGACACGCAGAATCGTCAGCCTGTTAGGCAGGTTCATTCGGCAAGTTCTCCTATCAGATCATAACCGCTTGATGCGGTGATTGTTACTGGTAAAATGGTTCCCGTAAGAAGGTCATATCCGGAGTTGAAAAAGACCAGTCCGTCCACATCCGGCGCATCCATTTTGCTTCGGCCGGCGAAGACCTGTTCCTCGTCCGTAAGCCGCCCTTCCACCATCACCGGAATGGTCTTTCCGACCATCTTTTCCGCCTCTTCGAAGGCTATCTCCTGCTGAATTTTCATCAGCCGGTTGCGCCGGCTTTCCTTCACGGATTTCCGGATCTGGTCCGGCAATTTTGCGGCAGGCGTATTTTCTTCTTTCGAATAGCAGAAAACACCGAGCCGGTTAAAACGCACTTCTCTGACAAAATCACAGCACTCTTTAAAATCTTCTGCCGTTTCGCCGGGGAAGCCTGTGATCAGCGTCGTCCGAAGTGTGATATCCGGCAGGATCTCCCGCATCATCCGGATTTTCTCAAGAAATTCGGCCTTCGTCGTCTTCCGGTTCATGCGTTTCAGAATCTGATCTGAACAGTGCTGGACCGGAATATCCAGGTAATGCAGCACCTTCGGAAGTTCCTTCATCGCATATAAAAGTTCTTCGTCCACTTCCTCGGGATAACAGTACAGAAGCCGGATCCATTCGATTCCTTCAATCGCAGAAAGCTTCCGCAAAAGGTCCGGAAGGTTTTTCCTGCCATAGAGGTCCGTTCCGTACAGCGTGGTTTCCTGCGCGACCAGGATCAGTTCCTTCACGCCGGATTCCGCGAGCGTTTCCGCTTCTGAAAGAAGTTCCTCCATCGGAACCGAGCGGTAAGGCCCGCGCACGGAAGGAATCACACAGTAACTGCAGAATTTGCTGCAGCCTTCCGCTATCTTAAGATAAGCAAAATGTCCGCCCGTTGTCAGGATCCGATGTCCGCTCTTCGGGAGTCTTTCTTTCTCAGAATAAAGCCGCGGCTTCTCATGCCTGAGCGCCTCCCGCACAACATCCGCGATCCGGTCCCATGAGGAAATCCCAAGTGCCCCGTCAATCTCCGGAAGTTCCGTAAAAAGTTCTGAAGCATAGCGTTCCGAAAGGCATCCCGTCACGACAAGCGCCTGGAGTTTTCCGTTTTCCTTATACGAAGCACAGCGCAGGATTTCCGAAATGCTCTCCTCTTTGGCGTCGCCGATAAAGCAGCAGGTGTTGATGATGATCACATCCGCTTCAGACTCGTCATCTGTAAAGATATAGCCCCCATCACGAAGAATTCCCAGCATGTGCTCCGAATCGGACAGATTCTTGTCACAGCCGAGAGAAAGGAAGAAGATCTTTTCGTTCATTCTTCTTCGGCCGGAACTTCCTCCGCCTGATCGCCGGCTTCTTCTTCCGCATATTCCGAATCATCGTAATATTCGCTTTCGTACTCTTCCGGATACTCATCCTCGTCGTAATATTCTTCGTATTCCTCGGGATATTCGTCATCCAGCACATGGATGCGGCCGGCATAGAATTCTTCGACTGCAACCGAAAGATTCTTTTCCTTGGCCTGCGCGTCGACAAGCGGCTCGGAACCGGCGTTGATCTGACGTGCACGCTTTGCGGTCGCCAGAACCAGCGAATAGCGGTTTGTGATCGTCATGTCGCCGGCCACGGCGGTATCGTTGATTTTCTCAATCATTTCCTTATAAGACGGATGGATCATGGTTCATCGTCCTCCTTTGTTATCATCAGAAGTTCTTCTTTGAGGCGCAGAAGAAGTTCATCGCGTGCGGCGGCTTCTTCCTGTTTTTTCCGGATCAGGTCACGGACTTCCAGAACGCAGGTTTCCAGGTCGTCGTTTACGGTCATCGCATCATAGCGCGGTACATAATCCGCTTCGTCAACCGCCCGGCGCATGCGCCTGAGGATCTCGGAAAGGCTCTCCGTTCCGCGGCCGACAAGCCGGTCGTAGAGTTCCTTCGCACTCGGCGGAACCACGTAGAGAAGCAGGGAATCCGGGAACTTGTCACGGATCTGCAGGCCGCCCTGGACCTCGATCTCGAGGATGACATTCCTGCCTTCATTTACGTTCTTCAAGACGTAATCCTTCGGCGTTCCGTAGTAATTGCCGTTGTAGACCGCATGCTCCAAAAGCCTGTCTTCCGCGATCATCTCTTCAAATGCCTCGCGGCTGACGAAGAAGTACTCTCTGCCTTCTTCCTCGCCTTCGCGCATGGATCTCGAGGTTGCGGAAATACTGAGTGCAAAGTCATCCGGCCAGCGCCGGAGGAGTTCTTTGACAATCGTCCCCTTACCAACGCCGGAAAAGCCGGAAATCACGATCAGAAGACCTTTTTTCTGCATAGTTCACCTCAAATCAGATCTTAACAACATTACATTATATCCTAAGACTTTCATTCTGTCAATCAACCGCCGTTTATTGATAGCGCCAGCCGGGAAGGTAGCCGTTTTTCAACATATTCCCGGTGATTTTCCCGAAGCCGAGCGGATATCCGTCCGTACAGAGAAGCGCCCGTCCGTTTTCTTCCGGAGAAAGATCCGTAATGTCCAGTGTCTCGCCCTTCAGATACCGGATCACACGCTCATCCTGCACCGGAAGGTCGAGGCAGCAGGGATACTCCTCTTTCCGAAGCGCCATCGCAAGTGCCTGAGAAGGCTCAAAACGGCCCTTTTTCTGTTCACCCAGGAGTAAACCCGACCGCAGGATCCGAAGGCCTGTAAGGGGCAGATCTGCGCCTTTGGGGGCCAGATACAGGCGCTCGCCGCGAAGTTCCAGACGGTCCCGGTCAGGCGGCATCCCGAGCGCCGAAAGAAATGCTTCCGTTTCGGCCGAAAGTTTCGGAGAGGTGCGGGATCGTACGGGATCTTTCCGCGTCTGAACCGCATCCTCTTCCGGATATCCCTCCTTCTGAAGAAGTGCAATGAAATGTCCCTCCCCCCGGAGCTTATGCGGATACAGCCGCGCACAGAAAAGAAGCTCCGGATCATCTTCCGATGCGAGATCCGGCCTTCCCGGAGAGAAGCCTTCATACCGCCCGGAGAAGTCTGCGACATGCAGACCGGGACAGCACTTCTTCATATAGAGCACAATCTCCTCGTCCTCTTCCACGGAAAAGGTACAGGTCGAATACAGCAGCATTCCGCCGGGGCGAAGCATCCGGAGCGCATTTTCCGTAATACTTTTCTGAAGCGCCGTATAAAATCCGATGCCGTGTTCCACATAGCTTCGGATAACTGCCGGATCTTTCCGGAACATGCCCTGTCCCGAACAAGGGGCATCAATCAGGATTTTATCGAAATATTCCGGGAAACGGTCTGCAAGGTTTCTCGGATCCTCGGACAGGATCAGGGCGTTTTTCACACCGAACAGCTCTAAGTTTTTCAGAAGTGCCTGTGCGCGGGAATTGCTGATATCGTTGGAAACAAGAAGGCCTTCCCCCTGAAGTTTTGCCGCAAGCTCCGTCGACTTTCCGCCCGGCGCGGCACAAAGATCCAGCACCCGTTCTCCCGGCTTCACCGGCAGGATCTGCGCAGGCGCCATCGCCGACGGCTCCTGCAGGTAATACAGGCCGGCATAATAATACGGATGTTTGCCGGCCCGCTCCGAGGCGCCGATATAATAGCCGTTTTCCGTCCACGGGACCCGTCTTAATGGGAAAGGGCTGATCTGTTCGAACTTGGAAGGGCTGATCTTCAGCGTATTAACGCGAAGCCCGGCCGTCTTTTCTGCACGGAAGCTGTTCAGATAATCCTCATATTCCGCCCCGAGAAGCTTCTTCATCATCGAAAGATACGGTTCCGGGAGCGCAGGTATTTTATTCATATACTACCCTAAGAAAAAGAAAAGCAGGCACGCCGTAAACAGCATGCCTGCGCGGTCAGTAAAAGTCAGGAAATTATAAATCTTCCTCATCTTCCTCATCGGCGTCCGTCTCAAAGAAGGGCTGGGAATTCGCCGGAATCTTCTCTTCGGGCTCTTTCTGATTCAGCTCCCGCTGGTTCTGCTCGATGATGTTCAGGTGCTCGGAAAGCGAGGAAAGAAGCGCCGTGTAGCGGTTCTGGCTGTCTTCAACCGTACCCGAGATGATCGTATGCAGGTTGTCGAGCATCGCATTCGTATAATCCAGCGCGCCCTGGCGGATCGCACCGGCTTCGTCTGTCGCATTATCCAGAATCTCACGTGCCTGGTCCTGTGCATCCTTGAGGATTTCGTTGGCCTTTTCATAAGCCATGCGGGTGATCTGGTTCTCATTGACCATATGCTCCGCATAAGCCTGCGCCTTGTCCTCAATCTCCGATGCCTTCTTCTTGGCATCGGACAGGATCTTGTCACGGTTGTTCAGCATACGCTGATACTTCTTGACTTCCTCAGGCGTATACTGGCGGAGCTCATCCAGGAATTCTTCAAGCTGAGGCCGGTCTACAATGATCTTGGTGTTCGAAAACGCCTGCATTTTACATCCGTCAATGTACTCCTCGATATCGCCGATAACCTGTTCAATTCTGTTGCTCATTGTATTCTCCTCGCTTTTATATATTTATTAGGGATTATTTGCTGATTAATTCCGGAACTTTCCGGCATACTTTTCCATGACTTTTTTTGCCACATGTTCCGGCACAAATTCCGAAATATCTCCGTTATAGGAGGCAACCTCCTTCACGATGCTCGATGAAAGGTAAGCATATTTCAGATTTGTCGTAAGAAACACAGTATCCACATCTTCCGCAAGTTTCCGGTTGATCTGGGAAAGCTGCAGTTCGTACTCGAAATCCGTTACCGCCCGGAGTCCGCGGATCATGAAATCCGCTTTTTCAGACCGGGCAAAATTCACGGTCAGGCCGGAAAAGGATTTCACTTCGACATTCGGCAGATCCTGTACGGCTTCCCGGATCATCTCAATCCGCTCTTCCACTGTAAACAACGGGATCTTGGCGGAATTATTGAGGACGCCTACAATCAGCCTGTCCGTAAACAGCGCCGCCCGGGCGATGATATCCAGATGTCCGAAGGTGACCGGATCAAAGGATCCGGGGTAAACTGCGATGCTCATAAATTCTTTTTCCTCTGCAGAAACAGATGCCGGTTTGTTTTATAGCGCTTGTCGCGCGTTATTTCAAACGGAAACGCCGACAGGGTTTCCGGATCAAAATGGATTGATTCTTCCGCGACAATCAGGCTGCGCTCCGTAATGAGCCGGGATTCGGAGAGCCTCAGAAGAATCCGCTCCACCTCTCCTGTCCCATACGGAGGATCCAGGAAAACGATGTCAAAAGGCTCCGTATTCCGGCTTTCCAGGTTCGCCAACGCAAGAACCGTATCTGTCCGGATCACTTCCGCCCGGTCCCGAAGCTTCGTAAACACAAGGTTTTCTTCGATGCATCGGACAGCGGCGGGATTCTTTTCGACAAAAACCGCACAGGCCGCACCTCTTGACAGTGCCTCGATCCCGATCGCACCGGAGCCTGCATACAGGTCCAGGAAACGGCAGCCCGGAATCCCGGGATGCAGAATATTGAAGAGGGTTTCCTTAATCCGGTCCGTCGTCGGGCGTGTAGAAAGACCCGGTACCGTTTTCAGAGGGAGGCTTCGCGCCGATCCCGCAATGACTCTCACGCTGTCTTTTGCTCCGATAAATTACTTCTCATCATTGTATCACGATTTGTCCCTGATGACAAGCAAAATGACAAAATTCCCTGAAGATTTTCAGATCAGATCTCTCCGCTTAATCAGGGTCAATTCAAGGAGAAACGCAATCCCCACATAGGCAACAATAACCAGCAGCGAAGACCATACGGTGTCCCACTTACCGACGGAAAGAAGCTGCAGATTTCCCACCAGCGAGATATACTCGATGCGGAAATTCTGCTCCGGTCTCAGTAAGCGCGCGACTTCCGAAGCGGAAAACAGGAGCGGCGCGCCGAACCACAGATAGATCATGCTCAGGACAATAGCGGGCATCTGACGTTTCATCAGGTCAGTCAGCATGAGCACGAAGATGCCGATCGCCGACAGCAGGAGCCCTGCCGTCACAGTATATACCAGAAGATTCAGGATCCCGCCGGTCGGAAGCCCTCTGAAAAAAACAAGAATCATCAGGATCATTGCGATGACGCTGACGTCTGTAAGAAGGAACGAATAAATCACGACCAGGATAGCGTGTACCAGGAACACCTGTGTACGTGAATGATGCGAAGCAATGTTCTTTATGAATCCGGATCTTCTTAAGGGCGTCAGAAAGACGGCGACGAAAAATACGATGAAAATCCTGAGGTTCCCCTTAATTGCAAATGAGATAAAATCCCCGTAGTTATGGACGGTAAAAAACCCCACCAGTCCGCCCAGATCCGGATCAAGCTCCAGATCGCCCGGAATTGAGAAAGGATTGAATCCGAAATATTCATCATACATCGTCTGCAGCCACGGCACGTTTCCAAACATCAGGCCGTAGACGGCTCCGGTCATAAGGGAAAGGCCAAAACATACAAGCAGCAGGATCAGCGGGCTTTTGGACTTTTTAGCGCGGTAGAGTTCCGCAAAAAACAGATTTTTCATATCAGCGGACCTCCCTTGTAACACCCATGAAGTACTGTTCCAGAGATTCGCGGATCAGCTGGCATTCATGAACATGGATACCGGCCATGATCATGCGCTCCAGCATCTCATCGCGGCGTTCGAACTGCTCCAGTACATGCAGCATATGATCGGATTTTGTCTGATAGCTGAAGATTCCCATGCTTTCAAGGACCGTTTTGGCCTGATCGATCTGGTCGACAATGAAGCGAACATAGGCGGGCATGGAATTAAGGATTTCCTCTTCCGTCGCCTCCTTCATAAGGTGTCCGCGCTCCAGTATCCCATAGGTAGTTGCAACCTTTGAGAGTTCATCCAGCAGATGGCTTGAAATCAGGATCGTCTTCCCCGCTTCCTGGTTGAGCCGCTGCAGCACCACCCGAACATCATGGATGCCCTGCGGGTCGAGGCCATTGATCGGCTCATCCAGGATCAGGATATCCGGGTCGCCGGACAGTGCAAGCGCGATCGAAAGGCGCTGGCGCATACCGAGAGAAAAGCTTCCGCAGCGGACGTCCGCCCAGTTCGCAAGCCCGACAAAGGACAGCAGGTCGCGCGAGGCTTTCTCATCAGACTTCAGGCCGAGCGCAATCCGCTTGATTTCCATGTTCTGAAGCGCAGAAAGACTCGTATAGAGACCTGGTTCCTCGATCAGGACACCGATCTTCGGCTTCGGAAGATGGCTGTTTCCGATCCGGATGCTCCCAAAGCTTGGATAGGCAAGGCCTGAAAGCATCTTCAGTATCGTCGTCTTTCCGGCGCCGTTTCTGCCGATCAGTCCGTAGACAGCGCCTTCCTCCACATGGAGGTCGACGCTGTCTACGGCTGTGACATTCTTATATTGTTTCGTAAGATCTGAAGTTGTAATGATATAAGACATAATTCCTTAGTTTCAGTCCTCTTTTCCCTCTTTTTCTTCTTCCGGCATCACATTCTTCCGTACGAGCTTCACAAGAACAAGCCCTGTGATCACAAGGAGAACGATTACGCCTCCGAGAGTGAAAAACAGACTGTAATTTCCTCGAATAAGCGCAACAATCATACCTGAAAAGCATCCAAGCAGCAGGATAATCAGGATGATTGCGGCAATACGTTTTCTGGACACGGCGGATCCTTTCATTTTTTACAGGTCCGCCGGCGTTTCTTCGACGATCTTCTCCGCCATCAGCTCATCATAAAGCGCCTGGTATTTCTTCGCAGAAGCCGCCCAGGAGAAGTCCTGCTTCATCGCGCGGATCAGCATCTCGTCCCAGCGCTCGCGCTGGTTCTCGTAGACATGTTTTGCATAGCGGATAATGCCGAGCATCTCATGTGCATTGTAGTTCCGGAAGGAGAAGCCGGTGCCTTCGTTCGTAATCTCGTTGTATGCCTGGACCGTATCCTTCAGGCCGCCGGTTTCGCGGACGATCGGAAGGGTTCCGTAGCGAAGAGACATCAGCTGCGACAGGCCGCAGGGCTCGAACAGGGAAGGCATCAGGAAGGCGTCGCAGCCGGCGTAAATCCTGTGGGAAAGCGCTTCCGAGTAGAAAATGCTTGCGCTGACCTTTCCGGGATACAGGGATGCATAATAGCGGAACATATCCTCATAGCGTTTCTCGCCGGTTCCGAGGATGACGATCTGGATATTCGGCTGTTCGCACATTTCATGCATGACGCAGTCGATGAGGTCGAAGCCCTTCTGGTCCGTGAGACGCGATACAATACCGACCATGAAAGCATCGGGTTTCTTCTCGAGTCCGAGTTCTTCCTGAAGCGCAGCCTTATTTGCGGCTTTGCCCTTCAGCGCGTCCTCAATCCCGTATTCCTTTGCGATATCCGGATCGGCGGACGGATTGTAGAAGTCCGTATCAATACCGTTGACAATGCCCCGAAGGTTCTCGGATCTTGCCTGTAAAAGACCATCCATGCCTTCTCCGTAGAAAGGTGTCTTGATCTCTTCGGCATAGGTGTCGGAAACTGTCGTGATGCGGTCGGAATAAACCAGGCCGCCCTTCAGCATGTTGCCGTTTCCATAGGCTTCCAGCTTATCCGGTGTGAAGTAGTAAGCCGAAAGACCGGTCTTTTCCATCATCGTCCGGACATCCCAGGTGCCCTGGAACTTGAGGTTGTGGATCGTAAAGATCGTCTTCATGTGGTGGTAATAGAGATCACCCTGGAACGAGTCGTTGAGATAGACGGGAACCAGGCCGGTCTGCCAGTCGTGACAGTGGATGATGTCCGGCTTCCAGTCTAAAAGCGGAAGCACCGAAAGCACCATCCGTGAGAAGAAGGCGAATTTCTCAATGTCATCATAGACATTGCTGTAGGGCCAGGAGCCGCTGAAGTAGAATTCGCTGTCAATGAAATAGAAAATGACACCGTCAAGCGTCAGTCTGTAAAGTCCGACATACTGATCCCGCCAGCAGAAACCGGTATAAAAATGGGTGACATACTCCATTTTCTCCCGGAAGCTGTCCTTAATGCAGGTGTATTTCGGCATAATAACACGGACATCGTATTTTTCGGTATCGAAGTATTTCGGAAGCGAGCCCGCCACGTCTGCAAGACCGCCGGTCTTGATGAAGGGAACGCACTCCGATGCGGCAAATAACACGTTCGTCTTTTTCATGAAACACCTCCGCGGGTTTTCTTTGTTCTAATCATACCTTAAACCCTTTCTTTCGTCAATCAAAAAAAAGAAATGTTCATTGCAAAAAGGAAAAAGCAATGATACAATAACACCAGAGGACAGACTGAGAAAAAAGGAGACGCATATGCTCTACCTGCAGATTCGGAACATCGGAAAATTCACTTCTCTTCTTTTTTCGGACGATTCGTTCGACCGGTTTCTTCTGCACGATGCTTCCTTTGAAACGAGTTTCACCACAATCGTCGAAGGCCGGAAGAACGAAGACTTTTTTACGGAAGAAGAAAAGGAAAAAGAGCTCGCAGAAAGCTTCATCCGGTGGTCCCAGATCCGGCCTTCAGCCTACAAACTCCTGCAGGGCAAAAAACTGCCGGTATCCTTTAAAGTCATTCTCCTGACCGCACCCGCGGTTACAAAAAACATGGTGGAAAAGTCTGGTTTTTCGGGTTGCCCCGTCTCTTCACTCTCCGTAAGCGCAGTCTACCGCGAACAGAAGCTTCTTCTTCGGACCGGTGTCTCCTACAGCGGCTTTTCGATGGATCGCAGTCTCGAAAAGTACTGGGATGAATCGGTGCTGAAGTTCCTGCAGGATCGGGAAATCGAGTGCGCGGAACCGGAGGAATAAACAGCATTACAGGAGGTATGATCCATGCTGACCGCAAAAGAAAACATGCGCGAAACGATTCTCTGCCGGAATCCGGAGCGCTATGTCAACCAGTATGAAGCCCTGACATTTCTTCCGAACCCCATTACATTCCGCGGCGGAATGCCGGCTCCCGGAGGCCCGCCTGTTGTAAACGGCTGGGGCGTCACCAATGTCTGGCCTGAGGGAACCCCCGGTCCCTTCCCGGTACATACGCCCGACAAAATCGTCGTCCAGGACATTGAACACTGGCAGGATTACGTGCATGCGCCGGATATCAGCGCTTCCCAGGAAGAATGGGATCAGTGCAAGGCGATCTGGGATGCGGCAGACGGCGCCAAAGCCTTCAAGACTGCCATGATCGCGCCCGGCATTTTCGAACAGTCGCACCATCTCTGCGAGATGCAGAATGCGCTCATCTACTATATGGAATATGAGGATGAGATGCACGATCTCGTGAAATACCTGACGGAATATGAACTTCAGCTTGCTGAATCACTCTGCTCTCATCTCCATCCGGAAGCGATCCTGCATCACGACGACTGGGGCTCCGAGACCAATTCCTTCTTCCGACCTTCTATGTTCGAAGAGTTTTTCGTCGACGCGTATAAGGAAGTCTACGGCTACTATCACGATCACGGCGTGGAATTCATTATCCACCACTCCGATTCCTACTGCGCGAATCTTGTTCCGGATATGATCGAAATGGGCATTGATGTCTGGCAGGGCTGCATGCACAGTAATGACGTGCCGGCGCTTGTCAAAAAATACGGCGACAAAATCACTTTCATGGGCGAGATTGACAACAAGTTCGTGGATTTCGACGGCTGGACGGTCGAGGACTGCGAGAAGGCCGCTGTCGGCGCGATTGAGCGCGTCGGCACCATGAAGGGCTTCATCCCCTGCATCACCCAGGGCGGACCGGGCTCTGTCTACAAGGGTACCTATCAGGCGCTGACAGATGCGATCGATCAATACAACCTCACGCATTTCGGCGGAACAAAGGAAGAACTCGAATTGAGCCGGCTTCCGGTTATGATCATGTTCTGATGGTAAAGAAAAATCAATCTGAACTGAAGACACAGAAAGGATTTACATTAAAGAATGAAAGAAGTGTTTGTTGAAGGAAAAACCCTGCCGGAGGCTTATCACAAAGCGCTCCTTGCGCTCGAGGACGCACCGGTTATCCCCTGCCCCTTCTGGAATACAGAGCAGAAGGAAGTCAGCATGACCTATGTGGTCTCGGAGCCGATGTCCGAGCCTATGATCTCGCGGCTATTCTTCGGTGATCCCAGAAGTCTCGAACAGTATCGGCAGGAAATGCTGGACGGCATCATGGATTTTGAAATTGAGCGTGGAAACTGGGTCTACACCTACCACCAGCGCTATGCCTCCCAGCTTCCCTTTGTGATCGAGGAGCTGAAAAAGGATCCCTGGTCGCGGCGCGCTGTGATGGACATCCGCTCTCCTGAGGATATCGGTTCCGATGATCCTGCCTGCTGGCAGCATGCGCAGTACTTTATTCGGGATGGCGCTCTTCACTGCAAGATTCTCTTCCGCTCCAACGATGCCTGCAAGGCTTCTTTCATGAACGCTTTTGCCCTGATCCTCTTACAGAAAAAGATTGCAGACGCACTGGTTCTCCCTGTGGGCACCTACACCCACCGCGCCAACAGTTTCCACTGCTACGCCCGCGATTTTGACCTACTGGCCGGCTATATTCAGCGGATCCGAAGCGGCGATGACCAGACTTTTGACTATGACGGTGACTGGGATGAGCTGATGGAGGAACAGCGCCCCGCGATTGCGGAGATGGTCCGCCAGCAGAAAGAAAAAGGGAACTGATCGTTCATTACAGCTGCCCGGACGCTTTGATCAACACAAGACAGCAGCTGCAGCACAGAAAAAACACCTTCCGCTTCGGAGACAGGTCTCCCCGGCAGAAGGTGTTTTCTTATTCCAGCAGCTGATTTATTTCTTTTCCAGCTCCTGCTGGTGCTGTTTCCGGATCCGGGCGAATTCGATAATCGCCTGAACGGTTCCCTTGAAGCCTAACTTGCTGCGGTTCAGGCATAGGTCATAGGACTGTGCCTCGCCCCAGCGCTTGTTGCTGTAGTAGTTGTAATAGTTCGAGCGGCGCTTATCAGCCTTGATCATATAATCCTTTGCCTTATCATAACTTAACTCATAGGTTTCCGAGATGTGCTGGATCTTCTCCTCGGTCTCACCGGTGATAAATACCGATACAACGTCCGGATCGCCTTCCAGCGCATAATCGGCGCAGCGTCCGACAAAGACACAGCTTTCCCTTTCCGCAATCGCCTTAATGGTATTATACTGTGCGAGGAATACCTTCTGCTCCATCGGCATATCAACCTGTCCGGCATGATAGCTCATCGAATAGGTGTCCATTACGAGAGAATACAGAAAACTTCTCGTCGGAACCTCGTCATGGGTCTCCAGAATATCCTCACAGAGTCCGCTTTCCCTCGCAGCAACCTTAATCAGCTCTTTGTCATAGCATTCGACGCCCAGCGCTTCTGCAAGGGCGAGTCCGATTTTTCTGCCGCCTGAGCCGGATTCCCGACCGATCGTCACGATAATCCTTCCGTCAATTTTTGCATCCATACGGGCGCCTCCTTATCATTTACTGATCATACTATACAACATTCCGACTGTTTTTTCAATAGACTTTGTGAAAAATTTCGGCCGCTTATCCTTGGGCCTGAACAGCCGTAATCGCAATGACGCCGACGATATCGTCCGCGGAGCATCCACGGGAAAGATCGTTCACGGGTGCTGCAATACCCTGGCAGACGGGGCCGTAAGCTTCCGCCTTCGCAAGGCGCTGCACAAGCTTGTAGCCGATGTTTCCTGCGTCAAGATCCGGGAAGATCAGGACATTGGCCTTTCCGGCAACCGGGCTTGCGGGTGCTTTACTGGCGCCGACGGAGGGTACGATCGCAGCATCCAGCTGCAGTTCGCCGTCGATCAGGTATTCGGGATACTGCTCTTTTGCGATCTGGACAGCTGCCTGGACCTTGGCAACGTCATCGTTTTTCGCAGAACCATAGGAGGAATGCGACAGCATCGCAACGATTGGCTTGTCGCCGGTCATCTTTTCATAGGATTCCGCAGAGGAAGCCGCAATGGCCGCAAGCTTTTCGGGATCCGGATTCGGCTCGAGGCCGCAGTCTGCGAATACAAATGTTCCCTTGTTGCCGAATACGCAGTCCGGAACTTCCATCAGGAAGAAAGAGCTGACGAGCTTCACGCCGGGTTTGGTCTTGATAATCTGCAGCGCCGGACGCAGAGTGTTTGCAGTCGAATGGCAGGCGCCGGATACAAGGCCGTCCGCATCGCCGGACTTGATCATCAGGGTTCCGTAATAAGTGAAATCACCCTTGACCATCTTCTCCGCGTCTTCCCGCACGAGGCCTTTTTTCTTCCGGAGTTCCACCAGAAGGTCAATATATTCATCCGTCTTGTCCGAATCGGTCGGATCGATTACGGTGATGCCCGTGATATCCAGGCCTTCCGCGTTCTCCTTTACCATTTCGGGTGTTGCCAAAATGATCAGATTTGCAAGGCCTTCTGCCTTCGCCTTGACAGCGCCTTCCCAGGTCCTTCTGTCCATGCCCTCGGGAAGAACGATGGTCTTGACGTCATTTTTCGCTTTTTCCTTGATTACATCGATAAATGCCATATGAAAATGCTCCTTTCGCCTGATTCTGACGCATCAGCGTTTGTTTTGAACTGAATTTATTATATACTGATTTTTGCCGATTTTCAAGAGAGAAATCCACGGAGGACGGATGTACTTTTTCCCTTGTCAAAAGGGCGAAACTGTGTTAGAGTAAGGATACCGAAAAGAAAGACAGGAGGTGTTTTGGAGATGAAAATCTGCGGACTGGTCACGGAATACAACCCCTTTCACAACGGTCACATCCATCATATGCAGGAAGCACGCAGGCTGACTGGCTGCGACTACCTTGTGGTCGCGATGAGCGGCAACTATGTGCAGCGCGGAACGCCTGCCATCATCGACAAATATGAGCGTGCGCGGATGGCGCTCGACGGCGGTGCGGATCTTGTACTGGAAATTCCTGTTCTCTTCTCCACCGCAAGCGCCGAAACTTTCGCGACTGCGGCAGTCAGCCTCTTCAACCAGCTTGGCTGCATCGATACGATTCTCTTCGGAACAGAGATCGGGAAGCTTCCGATTCTGCAGGAAATCGCGGAAGTCCTGAATGACGAACCGCGCTCTTTCCGCGAATACATGCGCGACGCGCTCCGTCAGGGCATGAGTTTCCCCGCGGCGCGTGCTCAGGCACTGGACTTCTATTTAGACGGCGACATCGAGAACTTAGAGGAAATTTTAGAAAGCCCCAACAACATCCTCGGAATTGAATATCTGAGGGCGCTGCATAAGCTCGGCTCCACGATCCAGCCGATGACGATTCACCGCTGGAAAACACGCCACAATGATCCGGATGCGGAATACCCGGACGTTGCTTCTGCGACCGCGCTCCGTGAAATGCTCTATAATGAGGACGGCGGCGTACAGAAAATCGTGCCCTATGTCACAGCTTATACCGCCCGTGAATTTGCCCTGAAATACGGCGTCTGCACACCGGTCCGCGCGGATGATTTCTCGCTGATCCTGCAGTACAAGCTGATGACGGAAATCGATCACCTGACGGATTACCTCGATTTCGCGCCGGAGCTTCGGGACCGCGCCGAGAACCTGCTTCCGGACTGCTACACCTTCAAGGAGTGGGCCAATGCGCTGAACACCCGAAACTTCACGCATACAAGAATTAACCGTGCGCTCCTGCACCTGATTCTCGGCATTAAAACTGCTGACTTTGAGGAGTACATCGACGAGGACTTCTGCATGTACGCCCGGATTCTCGGCTTCCGCGCGCAGTCCGCGCCGCTTCTTTCGGAGATCCGCCGCAACACCAACCTTCCGATCATCAGCAAGATGGCGGACGCGAAAAACATCCTGACGCCGAAAGCGCTCCGACTGCTGCTTCTGGATGTCAACGCCTCCAACCTGTTCCGATCGGTTGTGTACAATAAGTTCGGCACACTGCTGAAGGATGACTATACTGCGGGAATTATAAAGTTTTGAGGAATATTCTTGGTCAGGCAGGGAACTGAGTTCGGCTGACCCTTCAGCCAAATTCCGTTATCCCGAGCCGAGGGTAATGGTGGCCCCTCTTCGGTGACTTGGAACCGTCACCGAAGAGGGGCCATCATCTCGCAGGAGAGTTATTCGAATCTGTTTGCGAGTCAGCCGAACTCCGTTTCTCTCTCCTTTACTGTTCCCACGGAAGCTCCTCAAAATGCTCCGGCTCGTCTGTCACATAATAGTCAATATCAATCCTTCTCACCTCATCACTGTTGTCCTTGACAAAGATGCTGAAAGTATATTTGCCCCAGCCGTCAGTGTCCCAGATCCGGCTGTTTTCGGTCAGGTCGGCGTCGAACAACAGCCTCTCAGAACTCATCCGAATCGTAAATACAGTGTCCGGCTGATCCGCTTCCGTAAATACGATGACCTGCTCCTTCGAACCGTCCGACTGGACGCCTTCTTCACAGCGGTCATACAAGAGGACACAGCCCTCCGGTGCGACGGCGTAAAAGAGCAGATTGTCGCTCTCAAATAAAGCCTGCCGTTCCGGATCATTCGACTCTTCAAGTTCTTTCATATAGCTGCCCGGATGGCTGAAGCTTCCGCCTCCGTTCTTACTGTCGGTTGACGGATAGTATGCCATCGCCTGCCGAATATACGGTTCTCCATCCGTGCTGAGTTCCGCCTCGCTGAATTCGTCCCGGATATGGATATACGTAATCTCAAGGTCCAGCTGCACCAGGACTTCGCCGTTGTGGGAAACCAGCACGCTGATCTCAGAACGGTCCTCAAGAAGCGGCGCAAGGTCCCCGGAAAGCGCAACCGAATCGCTGTTGAATTCGATGCAAAGTTCGCCCGGATTGAAACCCGTGAGCCTGAACCTGCGCCGGGTTTCCGAAATCAGCTGTTCCTCCTCCGCCGTATAGACAAATTCATCTTCCGGGAAACTGAATTCCAGTTCCGAAACCCGCCCGTCAAGGAAATTCTGAACCTGCTCCGGGAAAACAACACGCTCAAAAAGCCAGTAATTGCCGGCCTCGTCTTCCGTGGCCGTAAAGCTTCTGCTGTAGACCGGATACTTCACATCTGCCTCCCGGTGAATGGTCTTTTTCCACACCGGCTTTCTTTGCTGCGCGGCAGTGGAAAAACCGTTCACATTTCGGATCAGCAGAAAGACAACCAGCCCCAGTAAAACCGCGGCTGCCGCGAAAATCGCCGCCTGCGGCAGGATTCTGCGTTTCCGGTGCGAAAGCCGAAGCACGCCGGGCTCCCGAAGGAGCGATTCGTCCACGCGGTAAATTCCTTCCAGGAGTTCTGTCTCATTCATATGTGTATCCCTCCTTTTCCAGTTCTTTTCGGAGCTTCAGGCGCGTCCGATGCAGCAGCACCTTAACCTTCGCCGTCGAAAAGCCGGTTGCTGCCGCGATATCGCGGACCGAGTCGTGATAGTAATATCGAAGCAGGAAAACATTTCGTGCATCCCGGCCGGCCTTTCTCAGGAAACTGCTGATCAGTTCCGAAAGTTCCGCGGATTCGACTGCTTTTTCTACATCGGAATGCCCCGGGATCGCTTCCGAAAGCTCCGAAAGTGAGAGCTCGTATTCGCTTCCGATGCGTTTGTCACGGTGTTTCCTGCGCCAGACATCGATCGCCCGGTCCCGTACGAGTGTTGACAGGAAAGCCTGCAGGCTCTTCGGGTGATTGGGCGGAATGGATTCCCAGGCGCGAAGCCAGGTGTCATTGACGCATTCTTCGCTGTCCTGCCGGTCGGAAAGCACGTTCATCGCAATCGTAAATAGGTAATGTTCATACTTTTCCGCCGCCGCAGATAAAGCCTGCTCGTCACGCGCGAAAAACAGTTCCATGATCTTCCCGTCATCCATCCGTCTCACCTCCCTTCAACTATAATGCCGACAAAAAATGGAAAAGGTTACAAAAATGAAGGAGGAGTTTGATACCCGACGGTACCTGACCCCTCCCCAAAGTTCACACAGTTTCCCGATTAGTATGATTCCAATCCTTGGAACATAACCGATTCGGAAAACCTGGCAAATTTATTTACAATCCAGCCTTCTGAATCATAGACCGTTACAAGTACGCAGGCCTGATAAGTACCGGCATGTGTAATCTGCCAGGTACCGGAAAGATCGGTTTTTTTCTGCCCGATTACACTTTTTTTCTCTCCAGCTGCGGAATGCGTCATCAGAAGGACTGCAGAACCCGAATACCCCGGTTTGCAGGAAATGCTGCAGCTGCAGTATGCTTCATTTTCAAAGTTTTTCAGGATATGGATATCGATCTCCGATATTCCTTCGTAGGCGATCAGTTCGGCGGAGCTTTTGGACTCCTCAGTGTCCTGAAGCAGTTCTTCTGTTTCATCGTTTTCAGCCGTTTCTTCCGTCTCCAGAATCCTGGTCTCTACCTCATCGGATGCTACGGATGCGCCGACATCGCTCTGCCGCACTTTTACGGAGAAATAGACAGCAGATACACCGGCAAGGAGGATGGACGCGGCCACAAGAATCAGCACCGCGGATCTTCCGCGGGAACGGTGCCCACGGGATCTTACGCGGTCGCATTCCAGGAGAAGCTTCGGATCAACGTCGGATAATGCACGCAGCAGATCTTCACTTTTCATACCGTATATCCCTCCTTTTCCAGATATTCTTTCAGGGCGATTCTGGCCCTGTGCAAAATGCTTTTGATTTTCGGCTGTGAAAAACCGGTGGATTTCGCGATGTCCGTCAGCGGATCCATGTAAAAATACCGCATCAGGAAAACGGTCCGAATGTCTTTGCTCTGTGTCCGAAGCCAGGCGGAAATCGTCTGGGCCAGTACCTTTGATTCGATCATATCCTCTGTTGGATTACCTGACGGAACTGCCTCCCTCATTTCCTCTAAAGACTGTATGAGTTCTGTCCCGCCGCGCTTCTTCCTATGCAGGAGCCGCCAGCGGTCGATCGCCGATTCGCGGACGATTTTCCCGAGATAAGCAGAGAAAACCGGCGGATTTGCAGGCGGGATCGTATTCCAGGCCCGAAGGTACGTGTCGTTTTCACACTCGCGGCTGTCCTCATAATTCTGCAGGATGTTCCAGGCGATTTTCCGGAGGTAAGCCGAATATTTGTCCGAAGTCTCCTGGATCGCCCGCTCGTCGCGCGCGAAATACAGTTCCAGGATTTCACTGTCTTCCATACCGGCTTTTTCTCCTTTCCCAGGTATTCCTGTTGAACAGCCTTATCTATTCCGCTGAGCTGTCTGAAAACAGCAGGCTCCAGTCCTCCCCTTCCTCCACCGGAATCCGGATCAGGATCTGGGTACTTTTCTGCATTCCGATTATATTCAGTGACTCGAACAGGACATCCTGATCCATCGCAAAACATTTGGCAGTAAACCTGAAATCATCCTCGAATTCTGCCGCGTTTAGATTGAGTTTTTGCAGAATTTCCGAAAACTTCAGGGTTTTCTCCGAGAAAAGCTGCCCGTTTTCACCGTAAAAGCGCAGCATCTGACAAGTTTCTGTTTCCGGATCTTTTTCAGACGCAAAGCCTTCAACTATGCTCTGAATATAGTAGCCGTCGCCCGGGATCATGAAGCTTGAGAAAAAATCTCCGTCATCCGGGAAGATTCCGAGCGACTGTTCCCGATGGAACTGCCTCTTCTCCGGATCCAGTACCAGAAGAAGCCCCTCACTTTTCTCTATACTCCGGCCATAAAGCTGTACTTCGCCGTCCCGTACCATCACAGCACCGAAGACCGGAACCTCGCCGGAATACAGGACTTCCGGGTCTTTTCCTGCCTGAATCTTCAGAATCCGTTCCCCCGCCCGGACGATTCTCCGGTAACTTTCCGGATCGCTTTCATCACAATGCGTTATCAGGTATACATCGTCCCTGTCAAACTCTATTCCCGCAGAGATGTAATTCCACGCCTCATGCAGTGTGTCCAGGCAGAGTTCCTCCGATAGATTCAGGTTATCCAGCGAAAAACGCGTCAGCCGGGAACTCAATTCAGTAAAGACCGGAAAAGCGGATTCCTCCGGCGTATTCTCCGTAAAAAAAGTACTCAGAACATAGCAGTACCCACGGTGAAAACAAACCGAAGCGATTTGGGAATTTTCCTCTGCTGCTTCAAATGACGATTTCACAATCGTTCCAAGTTCCGAGAAGCCCGATCCGTCCGTATTACCGGAAAGGATCCGGATCTTTTCTCCATTCGATCCGGCAGAAAAAGCCGCCAAAAGTTTTCCTTCATAAAGTGCAAGTGAAATCAGGCTGTCGTTTCCCAAAACTCCCGGGCAGTCTGTTTCCCTGTGATCACAGCCTTCCCGGCTGCAAAGAACTCCATGTACTCCGCTCTGTTTATCCGCATAGTAAATAGATTTCTGTCCGTGTTCTCTGAAGTTGTCCAGAACCCCGCCGCTGCAGACATAGTAAATCCGCGTCTCGGATTCACAGACATTGATATCACAGCGTCGGTCAAAATCCGAGGAAAAATACTGATCAGAGGAGTCTGGGGACAGATGATCCGGACTCCCGGAGTCCGATTCGTCCTCCCAGGCCTCTGTTATTCCTGTTTCTTCGACATCTGCGATGAGAAGCGGCTCTTCCTCTTTTTTGCAGGACGAAAGTATCAGCCCCGGAAGAAGCAGCAGGGTCAGGAGCAGGCCGTGCACGCGTTTTATTCCGCGTTTCTTTGATTGCGCATTCATGACATTCCGTCTCCTCCTTCAAGGAACAGGCTCCAGTCTTCGCCTTCCTCCACCGGAATCCGGACTAAAGCCTGGTATTGTTTCTGTGCGCCGCCCCAGGAGGAGATGTTCAGAATCGCATAATACGCATCCCGGTCTGCCGCAAAAAAATTGACGTAAAACATCCACGCCTCACCGAATTCCGAAGGCGAAAGCTGCAGTTTTTCCATGGTTTTTCCGACATTCAGCACATGCTCCGAAAGCATCTTTCCGTTTTCGCCGTAAAATGTGATGCTCCAGTCCGCATCCAGCTGTGTTTCATCCAGACCGGCCAGATTCACACCGTCCTGAATCGCCAGAAAATATTCACCGTTATAGCCGAAGCTGCTGAAGAGTTCGTCCGCATCCTCCGTAAGCGTTCCGACTTTCATTTCTTCGATGAACCTTTTTGTTTCCGGATCGAAGCGGTATACCAGCATTTTCTTATTGTCGTAGGTCCTTCCCGTGAGGCGGAAGGCTCCGTCCCGCACGGTAACGCCGCCCATGACCGGAATTTCGCCCTCATACAGAAGTTCCGGCGCTTCAACGTCCGTCAACCGGTACATACGGAGTGCGCCTGACAGGGTATTCCGCCAGTTTTCCGGGTCTTCCCTTGCGAGCCGTATGCCAAGATACAGATCGTCCCGGTCCGGGATCAGCCAGGGGAAGCTTGAAATCCATTCGTCTTTCATCGTCTCACAGTACAGTTCCTCTGAAATATTCAGGTTGTCCAACGGAAAACGGATAGCCCGGATGATCAGCCCGGTATAATCCGGAAGTTCCGCAGAATAGGGATTCTCCTGCTCTTCCGCGACGGATTTTTCACTTAGGATATAGAAGTAACCCCTGTGGAAAAATGCTTCCGAGATCCAGGTTCCTTCCGTGTCCGCTTCATAGGATACCGCCGGGATCGCACCGATCTCCCGGAATCCGGACCCGTCTGTCCCGCCCTTGTATATGTGGATTTCCGGGTGTTCGGAACCGCGCGCCGCTGCCAGAAGGAGCTTCCCGTCATGAAGCGCGAGCCGCAGCACGCTGTCATTTCCGATACAGGCCAGACAGTCTGTACTGTTATGCTGACATCCTTCCCGGCCGCAAAGGACACCTTGTGCCCCGCTTTCCTTGTCTATGAAAAAAATATATTTCCGGGAGTTTCCGTCAAAATGATCCAGGTATCCCGCGCCGCTGACATAATAAATCCTTTTCTCGGACTCGCAGACGAAATTCCGGCAGCGGGGATCATAATCTGTGGAAATATAGTTGTCCGCCGGAATGATCCCTTCGGATTCCGGCGCAGCAGATTCATCCTCCCGCTCATCCTCTGTCGGCATCTCTCCCGCATCCGTGATCAGAAGCGGTTCCTTCGTTTCTTTGCAGGATGTCAGGATGAGGCCAAAGCAGAATATCAGAGACAATACCATTCCTGCCAGTCGTTTCATGCTATTTTGTGCCCTCCTTCCGTGCGGACTGCTGCCTTTGTAAACAGCATGCTGTTGCATGTTACAAACAGATTACCGACAAAGGAGCGGAGAAGGTTTCAGAAAACAGAAACTTTTTTGCAAAATAGCCCTGTGCTTGGCACAGGGCAAGTATAGCAGAAATATGAAAATTCGTCATTATGATTTTTCACGTGATCCGAACGCATACAGAATCAAAAGATCTTATCCTGTCAGCCTTTCATCTCCCCGTTGATCCGCTCGTAAAAATCACTTCAGGCCATTCGGGATACGCAAACCGGATACAATAATACAGTTCTGACTTTTCTCTGCCCGGATCAGCAGAAAGGATGAAGTGCTGCGATCCGGAGGAAACGGCTGCTTCTCCGAAGTACTGCAGTAGCAGTTCATGAAGATCCGGGTCTTCGTTGTCAGAAATGTCCATCCGGATACACACAACAGGTTTTGTCAGCGTCAGCCATCCTGAATCCGCGGCAATAAAAAAAGCCAGATAATCAGGAACCATTTCTTCAGACATTTCCCGGTCATAGGAATAGCTGACCCAGTCTCTCAGTGTCCCGATCTCTTCCTTTGTATATCGCGGGCCATCGCCGTCTTCGTTTTCCGAATGATAATTGGGAATGCCTGCCTTATACAGGAATGCGATCATCCTGTCTGTTTCCTGAGACAAAGTCGCTTCGAAAGTACCAAGATAATACCGGTAAAACTCCTCACAGGCTGCGATGATTTCCGAAGCCTTATCATCCATCCTGGGCTTCTGTGAACGGATATCGCAGTAAATATACCAGGCATCTGCGTCGCTTCTCAGCATGACAAGCCGCTGCTCCTCGTCCCGATGTACACGGTACACTGCGAAAGAGCTGTCACAGTAGAATACATGCGTGTTGAAACGGTCGAAGAAACCGTACTCCGGATCATATGCCGCAAGCAGATCAAGTGTTCCTTCGTCCGTCGTGTTTTTAATTGACAGATCCCAGATCACCTGGCTGTCAGAGGAGATTGTACGGCCGGTCTCCGGATATTCATATTCCGGCATCGGCTCGCCGGTCGGACGCTCTGCCGGGTTACCGTTGTATTCGGCGGAAGCCCGGTCTTTCATCACGATCCGGTGTTCTTTCCGGTCTCCTAAAAGAGCATTCAGCGTATCTGCAAAGACGATATCCTTTCCCAGCAGAATTTCACCGTTAATCTGTGTCAGGCTGATGGAGCAGGTGATCCGGTTATTCATCAGGACCGGGAAGGACCAGGTCCTGAATTCGTCAGGCAGTGAACCGTCGCTCTGATATACGGTATAAGGGTACAGCAGGTATATATTCCCGAGATCTTTTTCAATTCCCATCTCTTCGGCGAACTGCGAGTACATGATTTCCGCGCGGATCGAAGCCTCATGATGCGCGATATACTGGAGGATTTCTTCCGGAACATTCATCTCAAGTTCCAGTCCGAGAAGCAGCCTGCCCTGATCGTCCGCCGCAGGTTCAGCGTTTTCAGCTTGTTCCGCCTGTTTTTTAGCTTCTTCTGCGGCCCTGCGCGCTTCGTCTACGGCCTTTCGTGCTTCTTCCAACTGTCTTTCGGCTTCCTCTTCGGCCTGACGTTCTGCCTCTGAATAATCAGCACTCGCTGCTTCCTCCGCCTGTTTCCGGGCTTCCTCTGCCGCTTCCGCGGCTGCCCTTTCCAGCTCGTCCGGATCCTGCGTTTTCTCATACAGCGTAACCGTTTCAACAGGTTCCCCGGTTTCCGTAGCTTCTGCTCCGGTATTTGTTCTCCAGGAATTCCACAGGACCGCCGACACGAAGCCCGCCACAAGGACCGCCGCAGCTGCGATCGGAAGGATCACGGCAAGCCGGTTCTTCCGGGGCCTTCTGTTCATCCGAAGCTTCTGGCTTTCCTCAATAATCTCACGGTCAATGCCGCCCACAGCATCCAGAAGGTCATCGCGTTTCATATATCATATCCCTCCTTCAAAAGCACATCTTTCAGTTTGTTTCTGGTACGATGAAGAAGGGTCTTGATCTTCGCAGCAGAGAAGCCGGTCGCATCCCGGATGTCCGCAATCGAATCCATGTAGTAATAGCGAAGCACAAACACCGTTCGCACATCCCGGCTCTCCTGCCGGAGGAAACGGCTGATCCGTTCCGAAAGCAGTTTTCCGTCCACGATTTCTTCCGGTAAGCTTCCCGAAACGATCTCCGAAAGCTCCGAAATCGGCTGTGCTTCATAAAGAGAGCGCCGTTTTTCCGCGTGATTCCGGCGGAACAGGTCAATCGCATTCGCCCGCGTCACCGACGTCAGATAGGCGGGAAGATTCTGCGGATCAAGGGGCGGGATCGAATTCCACGCCTGATAAAAGCTGTCATTTAAGACTTCCTCCGCATCCTCCCGGTCCGACAGGATATTCATCGCAATCTTCCGAAGATAGGCGCCGTACTTCCTTTCACAGCTTTGGATCGCCTGATCATCCCGTTTGTTGAATTGTTCGATGATTTCGCGGTCTTCCACGATTGTTTTCCTCCTCCCCGCATATTTCAAAAGCCCTTCTGTGAGATAAGTCGCAGGAAAGGGCTTTGAGGTTTCAGTTTTTTGAGGAATTATATAAGAGTCTTTCTTTATAGTTCATAAACTTCCGATGGCTGGTAACGGCTTGCGACTTCGATCCGGAAGTCCGAAGACTTCCAGGGCGAATCCGAATAATCAATTTCGGACTGTACGGACAGCAGCGCGAGATCGGGATAGTTGTTCTCCTCCGACTGGTGTCCGAGGAGTGCAAAACGAAGATCCGGGCACAAAACATGGTCCAAAAGCTTTCCGGACATTTCATTCGAAAGATGTCCGAAATTGCTCAGGATACGCCGTTTCAGCACATAGGGATAGCTTCCGGTTTCCAGCATGCGGATGTCATGATTGGCTTCAAGAAGCAGCCCGGAAAGCCCCTGAAGCGCCGCAGCCTGCTCTTCTGTCCAGGTGCCGAGGTCCGTCATGACTGCGACAGATCTGCCGTCAGCTTCCAAGCGGTAGGCGCAGGGATCGTTTGCATCGTGGCTCGTCGAAATCACGTGTACCAGGTAATCTCCGATCATGAAATCCGAATCCTTCCCGATCACATGATAAAGCGCAGGATCGATCACGCCTTCCCGGTCCTGTGCCTTCAGCGCTCCGATTGTTCCCGCTGTTCCGTAAACCGGTACGCCGGTATGCTTTACAAGGACCTTGAGGCCGGCAATGTGGTCGCTGTGTTCATGGGTGATCAGAATGCCGGAAAGTTCCTTGCCGCTGATCCCCAGTTCCTGCAGTCCCTGTTCAATCCGTTTGCAGGAAATGCCAGCATCGATCAGGATATGCGTCCGATCGGTGCCGGTATAAATACAGTTTCCGTTGCTTCCGGAGGCTATACTTCTGAATCGCATAAGGATGTGAATATCTCCTTCATCCGGCGGTGAATATCCGCCTGTGTAATCGTAAAGTCCGAGCCGTTGTGAATCACGTAGTCGGAATGTGCCCGGAATTCCCGGTACGAGAGCTGCCTCGCCATGATGGAAAGTGCTTTTTCCCTGCTGTAGCCGCGGCTTTCCCGAAGTCGTTTCAGCCGGACCGCTTTCGGTGCAAAGATATACCAGACCTCGTCGCAGAGCTCCGAGAGATTACCCTCTACAAGAAGCGCCGCCTCCAAAAGAATGACCGGCCTGTCCGTTTTCTTTCCCAGAGCATCTTTGCCCCCGTCCTCGATCTCCCGGATCCTTCTCAGGATTTCCTCCCGGATAGTCGGATGCTCGAGCGCATTCAGTGTCTTCTGGCTCTCTTCATCCCGAAGGCCGATTTCCGCAAGTTTCTTTCGGTCAATTGAACCGTCCGGCTGAAGGATCTCCGGCCCATAATGCGCCAAAAGCGCCGAAAACACCGGTTTTCCGGGTTCCATCAGTTCCCGGCCTGTTTCATCGGCTTCGATAAGAAACACCGGGAAACAGGCCTTTATTTCGCTTAAAACTGCACTCTTTCCGGCTCCGACGCCTCCAGTGATTCCGATGAGGTACGCGCTCCCAGAAAGTCCCGCTTTTTTCTTCTCCTCCGCGGAATTATTTCGTCTCATACCAGCTCCTGCCCCGCTTCGCTTCGACTTCGAGTTTCACCGCGAGATCCGCTGCATGTTCCATTTCCGAAACGAGGATCTCTTCCGCGCGGTCTGCTTCTTCCTCCGGGACCTCGAGAAGCAGTTCGTCGTGGATCTGCAGAACGATCCGCGACCGGAGCCCTTCTTCCCGCAGTTTCCGGTCCACCCTGATCATCGCGATTTTCATGATATCCGCAGCGGTTCCCTGTATCGGCGAGTTCATCGCGACGCGCTCGCCGAAAGCTCTCTGGTTGAAATTCACCGACAGAAGTTCCGGAATCGGGCGCCGCCTTCCGAACATGGTCTCGGCGTAACCCTTATCTTTCGCGGACTGCACCGTGTGATCGAGGTAGGCCTTGATCCGCGGATAAGTCGCGAAATAGTTCCGCATATACTGCTGCGCCTCGTCTCTTGTGATCGAAAGGTCATCCGCAAGCGAGAAGGCGGAAATTCCGTAGACAATACCGAAATTGACAGCCTTTGCATTCCGCCGAAGAAGCGGTGTCACCTCCTCAAGCGGCACATGGAAGACCTGGGAGGCCGTGATCGCGTGGATATCCTTCGCTTCCCGGTAAGCTGCGATGAGGTTCTGGTCGCCTGAAAGATGCGCCAGCACCCGAAGTTCGATCTGCGAATAGTCCGCGTCGATAAAAATGCAGCCCTCCTTCGGGACGAAAACCTTCCGGATTTTCCGGCCGAGGTCGAGACGCACGGGGATGTTCTGGAGGTTCGGATTGGCAGAACTTAAGCGCCCGGTCGCGGTCACGGTCTGGTTGAAATCCCCGTGAATCCGCCCGTCCTCCCGGATAAACTGCTGCAGGCCCTCCGCATAGGTGGAATTCAGTTTCGAATAGGTCCGGTAATCGAGGATTTTCTGCACAAGCGGGAAGCCCGGCGCAAGACGCTCGAGGATTTCCGCCGCAGTCGAATAGCCGGACTTGGTTTTCTTGCCGTGCGGAAGCCGCAGATGGTCAAACAGTACCTCACCAAGCTGCTTCGGGGAATTGATGTTGAATTCTTCGCCGGAAAGATCATAGATTTCCTGTTCCAGTTCACGGATTCTTTCCTTCAGGCTCTCACTGAAAAAAAGGAGTTCCTCCCGCTTTACTGCGACGCCGGATTGTTCCATACGGGCCAGTACACCCATGACCGGGAGTTCGATTTCCTCATAGAGTTTCAGCATGCCTGATTCCGAAAGTTTCTGATCAAGCAGAAGACCGGCAGATACCGCCGCCCAGGCCCGGGAAGCCGGATGATCGGGAAGCGTTTCTTTTTCAAGATATTCCGCGGCAACGCTTCGGATTTCATAATCGGATTTCAGCGGATTCAGGAGATAGGCTGCGACAACGACATCCCGGAGAATTTCTCCGCAGAATTTCACCAGAGCCTTTCCGTCCGGGGTATACAGTGTTATGCCGGCGGAAGACAACTTTTGGATCAGGGATTGCAGCGATGCTTCTGTGTCATTTCGACCGAGCGCAGCGAGCGGAGAAATCTCATCAGGGTTGGCGGTGCCGGATGGGATCCCTCGACTCGCTTCGCTCGCTCGGGATGACAGGGCAGAAAAAGTATACCCTGTCCCGTCTTTTGTCACCGCTGACAGCGTTCCGTCCGGATCAAGTGAAATTCCGAGACATTCCTCGGTAAGAAGCCTTCCGGATACCGCTTCAAACTCCGAAACCCCCCTTACCGTCCGGAACTTTTCCGTGATATCCTGCTGCGGCTTCTCCGTATCGAAAAAGTCCGCCTTGATCGAAGAAAACTCCAGTTCCTTCAGCGCTTTCTGTACGCCGTCCCGGCTGATCAGTTCTGTCGAAAGATCCGAAAGCGCAAGATCCCCGAGTTCGATATCCCTCCGGATTGTTGCAAGCTCCTCGGAAAGCCGTGCGGACTTTTCCCCGACAAGTTCCGTGTCGGACTCTTTCAGGAGAAATGAAAGAGGCGACCTCGTGATGCCGAGTTCTTCCTTCCACTCTTTTTTAATCCTCTCCTGTCCCGCCTTATCGAGCCCTTTGATTTCCCGATACAGCCCGTCGACGGTTTTATATTTCCGGATCAGTTTGACAGCCGTCGCGGGACCGACGCCCGGAACACCTTTGATGTTGTCCGAGGAATCGCCCTGCAGGCCTTTCAGTGAATTGATATTTTCAGGGTCCACGCCGAATTCCTCCCGCACGAGCTTCGGGTCCAGCTCAAATGCCCGGGCAGGAAGATTGACAGCATTCCGGTCAATCCGGTATTTCTTATACATTTCATCGGTCTTTTCCTGGGAGCTGTGCATCAGCCACATATGCGTGCGGTCCGTCACGAGCTGCAGGTAGTCGTGGTCCTTTGTGAAAATCCGGACCGGGATTTCCTCCTCGAATTTCGCTGCAAGCGTTCCGCAGTAATCGTCTGCCTCAAATTCTTCCGACATGAATTCAGGGATGTTCATCTCCCGAAGAACGCGCTGGCAGAGATCAAACTGCTCCGACAGCGGCGCCATCGTTTCCGTGCGGTTTCCCTTATAATCCGGATAAAGCCGGCGGCGGAAGGTATCGCGTGTCAGGTCCCAGGCCACCGCCAGATACTGCGGACGCTGGTCTCGTAAGATCGCGAAAAGCGTCCGAAGAAAGCCGTAGACCGCGTTCGTATAGACGCCGCCCGAAGTCATCATGATTTTATGGAAGTACTTTTCTTTTTCTTCCGGTGTTTTTGCAAAAAGGATTTCTCTCGGAAGATTTCCGAAAAACTGCGTTGAAAGCAGGCTGGATCCGTCGATCAGCAGCAGGTAATTGCCGGTTTCCATGCGTTACCTCGTAAGATAGAAAATGAAATAGACTGCAGCAATGAAAAGAGTCACGATGACTGCAGCCGTCAGGAAGCGAATCAGCTGGCGCCGCCGGACGAATTTTCGCGCGGCACTCAGTTTATCCGGCAATAGATGCGTCAGGTCATAGCTCTCTAAATCCGACTCGGAAAGCTCGCCTGTTGCCGCTAAGACCATGTAGTAAACCTCCAGGTCATCGTAGCAGTCCCGGCACTGTTCGATATGGCGGATAAATTCATCGGTGTCATTGACCGACATTTCGTCGTCTATGAAGGCGTCAAAATGCTGATGGACTTCTTCACAGTTCATGAACGCGCACCCTTCCTGATTCGTGATAGGAATACTATAATCCATTTTCCTCAGAAAGTAAAGAAAAAAAGAGACCCGCGACGCTGCGGTCACGGGCCTGATCTTTTTGGGGGAGCATCTTATGCTTCCTGTTTAATGATTTCCTTTTTGTTGTAGTATCCGCACTGTTTGCAGACGCAATGGGGCTTCATCAGAGCACCGCAGTGGCTGCACTTCACCAGATTAACAGAACTCATTTTCCAGTTCGCTCTGCGGCTGTCGCGCCGTGCGCGGGAAGTTCTATTCTTAGGACAAATGGACATTTCGTACACCTCCTTACCCTGTCATTTTTTACGCGGCTTCTGCCGGATCGGATGGTTGTTTTTCGCGGCATTCATGGCTGCCGCAATCGCATCGGCCATTCTGGTCGGCGCACGCTCCTCCCCGCATCCGCAGGGACCGTTATTCAGATTGGCGCCGCATTTTTCGCAGAGCCCTTTGCAGTCTTCCCGGCACAGTACCCGGATCGGCAGATTCATGACCGCAAGATCCGCGATCATATCATCGGTGTCAAGCATGTTCTCCAGAAGGAATTCACACGCTTCACCGTCTGTATCCAGGCCTGTCTGAAGGTCAAATGCACGGTCTGCTGTAAACAGGATTGTCTGTTCGACCGGTTCGAGGCATCTTGCGCAGGGAATCATTACCCTGACAGTGCCTGTTCCCATGATTTCGAAAGAATTCCCGCGGTGGTGTACGATCCGAAGCAGTGTTTCCGGCGCTTCTGAAATCTCATAATCCAGAATGCTGCCCCGTTCATAAGATACCCGGTACTCTCTCTCGCCTTCCGTAAAAGGCAGGAGTTCCGAAAGATCAATCAGCATAATCTATCCTGTCCCTGTACGTCCTCACAATTGGGCGCACCTGAGTAGTATAATGGTTTTGCCCGTAGTTGTCAAGAGTTTTTTTATTTTATTCCGGATAATACCGGGTTGCTTCTTTCAGGAACCAGCCGCGCTGTGCAAATTCCTTGCTGACATAGCCGTCCACAACGCCTGCATAACGGATCCGGTAGAAATCACCGGCTTCTTCCAGAAGCTCCAGCACAGCGCCGTGCGGTGCCGCGTCAACGCTTTCGGAGTCCGCGCTCGCAGAGATCCGGATATTCAGGTTGTCATCCGCCGTGACCTTGACGCCTTCCACCGCATGCTCTGCCGCAATTGCTTTCGCTTCGTCGCCGTACATGACATAATCTCCGGCAAGATATCCTTCAATGCCGCTTGTGGAAACCTTGAACCAGCCGTCCCCGGGGTTTTCGAGGATTTCGCCGCCTTCATAGGAATGCAGGAGACCGATTACCTGGCCGTCTACCGGCGTCTCGCGGACTTTCAGCGTAAACTCCGGATTGTCTTCATAATACCGGACGATAAACATATCGTTGTAATTGCCTGCAACGCTCTCCGGTCCTTCCGCCGGAGCGGTTTCCTCTGTCGTCGGCTCCTCGGTCGTGGTTTCTTCCGTGGTCGGTTCTTCCGTCGTCGTCGGGGCTTCGGTTGTGGTCGGGGCTTCCGTTGTCGTCGGAGCTTCCGTCGTGGATTCCGCAACCGTAGTCGTTTCCCGGTCAAACAGCTTGATAATGCCGCGCTTATTGAGGATCAGAAGCACAGCCGCTGCAACAACCAGCGCAACGATTGCCGTGAAGATCCAGAAACGGATGGATTCCTTCTTCATTTCTTCCCGGGAAGCCTGTCTCGGGTCGCGGCGGGAAGTCTGATTGACGGATTTCAGCGTCGAACGGTCCTTCTCCTGCTCGCGTTTTTTGCGCATGGACTGGGGTGTATCACCGATGTATTCCGCATCGATATCGTCCGCATCCGCCTTCTCATCGATATAATCCGAAAAATCATCCGCTGGGAGGTCCTCGTCCTCATCCGGAAGCGGCTCGAAATCGAACTTCGGTGCTTCTTTTTTGGGCGCCGGTTTCGGAATCTCCCTCTTCGGCGCGGGCTTTTCAGGCTCTTTTTTCGGAGCAGGAGCAGGCGCTTCATAGGCAATCGGTGCCTCATCATCGTCATCTTCAGGAATCAGAGAGTCAAAATCCTCAAAATTCAGGCGGCGTTCCTTCGTGTCGATGACCGTATCATCAAGATCCGGAACCACATCCTTCGGTGCAGGAATCTCTTCTGCCTTCGGCAGCTCAAAAGCCGGAACCGTTTCTTTCGGCAGTTCCGCTTTTTCCTCCTGAAGGCGCTCCAGATTCAGCGTCGGAATGCTCACGGAAGGTGCTTTCTCCGGCGCCTTCACTTCTACGATGGGCTCAGCCGCTTTCTGAACCGTTTCTGCCGCTTTTTCCGAAATCTCTTCTACTTCATCATCGAAGTCGTCAAACAGAATATTTAACTGATCCTCGAGATTTCTGTTATCGTCAGCCATTTCTTCCTCTTCCTCCTGTTACTTTATGTGCTCTGGCTTTCCGTCTCGCTTTTTCAGCTTGACATCCGCCAGGTTCACCCTTGTTTTGCCGATTTTGACCGTGAATTTTGCTCCCGGATCAAAATCATACACATCTGTGATGGTTTCATTATCCGCAAGCTTCATGCCGCGTACGCCGACAGATGATTTTTTGTAAAGCGAGATCTCTTCTGTCTTGAAACGAAGCACATTCCGTTCGCTCGTCACAAGCACCGTATCTGTGCCGTGGACTTCGCCGATATAGAGAAGCTGATCGTCCGGCAGCAGTTTCGTCGCCGCAATCGTTTTCTTGACAGAATCGAACTCAGATGCTTCCACTCGCTTTATCATAGCATGAGATGTCGCAAATAGCAAGATTTTATCTTTCAAATTCTCATAGGAATCGATCTTAAGAATCGCTTCTTTCGCCGAATCATAATTGGAAATATTGTCAACCGGAACGCCCTTGTCCTTGAGCCTGCAGAGCGGCACGTCGCGCATCCGAAGCTGATGGCAGTTTCCGGAATCCGTAAACATGCAGATCCGCGAATTGGACATGCAGAAGACCATTTCCCGGGCTTCTTCCTGGATCGCCTCGCGGTTCTTCTCGTAGAAACCAAGGTCGTACATCTTGGCGTAGCCGAAGCGGTTCATCGTGAAGACGACCGGCAGGATCTGCTCCGGCTCTTCCTCGTAGACCGCCTCCTCCGCATCGATGATCTCCGTCCGGCGCGGGAGCGCGTAGTTTTTTCGGATTTCCTCTAAGTCCTGACGGATGACGAGGATCAGTTCCTTCTCGCTTTTCAGGATCTTTTCATAGCGGCGGATCTTGTCGATCGTTTCCTTGTAGTCGTTCTGCAGCGCAAGGATCTCGAGTCCGACAAGCCGTGCAAGCCGCAGGTCGAGGATCGCCTGTGCCTGGTTTTCGGTAAAATGCAGCGCCTTCGCCGCCTTCTCGGATTCCTTGGATTTAAAGGTGATTCCCTCGGTCGCGCCGGTGACGAGACAGTCCTTTGCAGTCTGGAGTTTCTTCGATCCGCGGATGATTTCGATGATCAGATCGATCACGTCGACTGCCCGGATCAGACCTTCCTGGATTTCCTTTCTTGCAAGCTCCCTCTCAAGAAGCGTCGTGTACTTGCGGGTATTCAGTTCCTTCTGGAACTTCAGGTTTTCCTCTAAAATCCGCCTGAGACTAAGCACTTCCGGCTTTCCGTCGACGATCGCAAGCATGTTGACGCCGAAGGTGTCCTCTAATTTTGTTTTCTTGTACAGCCCCTGCAGGATCTTCTCCGCGTCCGCGCCGGCTTTCAGATCAAGAATGATCCGGATGCCTTCCTTGCCGGACTGGTTCGAGATATCCGCGATGTCCGGAAAGACCTTCTTTTCAACCAGTTCCGCGACATCTGAAAGGAATTTACCGATCGCGGCGCCGATCATCGTATAGGGAATCTCGGTGATGACGATCCGGTCCTTGTCGCTCTTCCGCTTCGCGGGAACGATTTCAGCCTTTCCTCTTAAGCGGATCCGGCCTTTTCCTGTCGAGTAGATCTCCAAAAGGTCTGACTTGTTGATCACGATGCCGCCGGTCGGGAAGTCCGGGCCGTGCAGAAGCTCCAGAAGTTCTTCGGTCGAGGCCTCCGGCTTCTCCATGAAGTATTCCATTGTATCGATGACTTCGGCAAGGTTGTGCGGCGGCGTCGAGGTGGTCATGCCGACCGCGATGCCTTCCGAGCCGTTCACGAGGAAGTTGGGGATCCGGACCGGGAGGACCGAAGGCTCTTTCTCGGTTTCATCGAAATTCGGGATGAAATCAACGGTGTTTTTGTCGAGGTCCTTGAGGTATACATCCTGTGTGAATTTCTTGAGCCGCGCTTCGGTGTAGCGCATCGCCGCAGCCCCGTCGCCCTCGATCGAGCCGAAGTTGCCGTGGCCGTCAATCAGGGCCATGCCCTTCTTGAAATCCTGCGAAAGCACCACGAGCGCGTCGTAGATTGAACTGTCGCCGTGGGGATGATATTTACCCATCGTATCACCGACAATACGCGCGGATTTCCGGTGCGGCTTGTCGGAATTCAGCCCAAGCTCGTTCATGGCATACAGGACACGCCGCTGAACCGGCTTCAAGCCGTCCCGGATGTCCGGCACCGCACGGTCGGTGATGACGGACATCGAATAGTTGATAAAAGACTGTCTCATCTCGTCCGAATATTCGGTGGAGATTATTCTTTCAGGCATAAAACTGCTCCTTATACGTCCAGCATCGCTTCATTCGCGTGCTCCTGAATATAGGCGCGGCGCGGTTCGACGTCTGCGCCCATCAGAAGCTCCGTCACCTTGTCGGCCATCAGCGCATCGTCAATCGTCACCTGCTTCAGGAAGCGACGCTCCGGATCGAGCGTCGTCTCCCAGAGCTGCTCCGCATCCATTTCGCCGAGGCCCTTGTAGCGCTGCAGCGTGAAGTTTTTGTGCGTCCGGCGGTACTTCTGGAGAGCGTCATCGTCATAGAGGTACTCTTCCTCGCCTTTTCCCTTCGGAATCGCTTTGTAAAGCGGCGGCATTGCAATGTATACGTGGCCTTCCGAAATCAGCTCCGGCATGAAACGGTAGAAGAACGTCATCAGAAGCGTGCTGATATGCGAGCCGTCGACATCGGCATCCGCCATGATAATGATCTTGTCGTATCTGAGCTTCGAGATGTCGAAATCATTGCCGTAACCTTCGGAGAAGCCGCAGCCCAGAGCGAGCACCAGGGTCTTGATCTCGGCATTCCCGAGCACCTTGTCGATCGTCGCTTTTTCTACGTTCAGGATCTTGCCGCGGATCGGCATGATCGCCTGATAGGTCCGGTTCCGGGCATTTTTCGCGGAACCGCCTGCGGAATCGCCCTCGACGATGAAAATCTCGCACTTAGAAGCATCCCGGGACTCGCAGTTTGAAAGTTTCCCGTTGGAGTCAAAACTGAACTTCTGCTTCGGCAGCAGGTTCGATTTGGCCTTTTCCTCTGCTTTCCGGATCTTGGCAGACTTTTCGGCGCAGGCGATGACATTTTTCAGCGTCTCCAGGTGCTTGTCAAAATAAAGTTCAAACTGTTCTCCGGTGATTGTAACGACTGCCTTTGCCGCATCGGAAGAACCGAGCTTCGTCTTGGTCTGGCCCTCAAAAACAGGGTCCGGATGTTTCAGGGAGAGCACGCAGGTCATGCCGCATCTTGTATCGGGACCGGTGAACTTTGCCGGATCTTTCAGGATTCCGAGCTCCTTCGCGTAATTGTTGATTGTCTGGGTAAAACGCGTTTTGAAGCCGGTCACATGCGTACCGCCCTCGGAGTTGAAAATATTGTTGCAGTAGCCGAGAATCCTTTCTTCAAAAGTGTTCACAAACTGCATCGCAAGCTCCATCTCGATGCCGTCTGCCTGGCCTTTCACCTGAATAATCTCGGTAACAGCCTCCTTGCCTTCGTTGAGTTCCCTGATGTAGGCCGCAAGTCCGTCCGGCTCGTGATAGGTTTCCGTCATCTCCTCGCCTTTGCGGTTGTTGTGGAAAACCAGTACGAGGCCCGGATTCAGGTATGCAGTCTCGTGGAGACGCGACATGACCCAGTCTGCCTTGAAACGCGTATGTTCAAAAATCTCCGGATCCGGCTTGAAAGTGATTGTCGTACCGGTCTCTTTCGTGCGTCCGATCACAGGCAGGAGTCCTTTCTCAAGTTCCACGGTCGGAACGCCGCGTTCGTAGGAATCGTAGTAAATCTTGCCGTTTCTCAGAATCTTGATCTCAAAATACTCCGACAGCGCATTGACTGCGGAAGAACCGACGCCGTGCAGGCCGCCGGAAGTTTTATAGGCATTGTTGTCGAATTTTCCGCCCGCATGAAGCGTCGTCAGGATCACGCGCTCTGCGCTGACGCCTTTTTCATGCAGGTCTACCGGCATGCCGCGCCCGTTGTCTGAGACAATGACCGAGCCGTCGTCTTCAAGACTGACTTCGATCTTGCTGCAGGCGCCTGCCATATATTCGTCGACCGAGTTGTCGACAATTTCGTAAATCAGATGGTTCAGGCCGGTTCTCCCCGTGGAACCGATATACATGCCCGGACGGCGCCTGACGGCCTCCAGGCCCTCCAGTACCGTAATACTGGAAGCATTGTATTCGCCGGCGCTGTTTTTCTTCGCCATAGATTCCTCCCACTACATCTTGTGTTCGTAACTGAGGTATTATAGCATATCTTCGGTTAAACCGCAAGTATCCGTTCAAAAAACCTTGCAGAACAGAGAAAAGGACCGGCACAGCTTACACTGCACCGGCCCTTATGGGTGTGTCAATCATGAATGGATCCTGAGGCTCTCTTTTTCAGCCCGGGATAACTGGTTTCAGCCGTAAATCAGCCTGAACAAAAGATACCTGACCCGCTTTTTCTTCAGCATCAGAGAAGAGATCCGGCGGTTTCCGGTCTGAAGAAGCGAAAGCGCGCGTTTCTTGTGGAAACTGCCGCCGTAGAGAAGCGCTTCGTAATCCGACAGGAAAGCCATATCGTCTTCGGGGATCTGAAGCTCGGAAGACGCGCGGACCCGAAGTTCGCGTACCGTTTCGTCCTCTCTCCGCTTCGTTCCCAGAAACGACAGCATCTGCAAAAGCTGCTGCGCCTGCATCAGGTATTTCCCTTCATCGTTTTTCCGAAGGTAACGAATCTTCCGGATCAGCCGTTCCGTCACAATAAACAGGATAAAGAAGGCAATCAGGAATCCGACTGCAAGAAGGATCGCCCGAAGGACCCGCCTCAGCATCTCATAATCGAATCCTTCCTCCTCTTCCTCCGGCGGTGTGATCAGGCCCGGATCGAATTCTTCCGGATCCGGCATGAAATCTTCCTGTCCGGGCTGCGGCGCACCGTCCCCGCTGCTGCCGTTCTTCTCTTCGCCCTCGCGTGCGATCGTCTTCCATCCGGAATAGCGCATGGAGCCGAAGCCCGGCGTCGGTTCAAAGGGAATCCAGCCGATGTTGTCAAAATACACTTCCGGCCAGGCGTGGGACATGGACGACATAACCGTAATCTCCGTGCTGTTTGAAGACGGGACCAGGAAGCCCTGGACATAGCGCGCTGGATAGCCCTCAGCGCGTGCCAAAAGCACGAATGCCGTCGCAAAATGCGTACAGTAGCCGGCGCGTTTTTCCAGCATGAAGTAATCCAGGAAGTCCGAAGCATCCTTCACATCCGAAGGAAGCTTTCCGGGACTGGTATCATAGGTATAGGAGCTCAGAAGCTGTTCCAATCTGAGCAGCCGGTCAAGGGACTTTTTCTTCGTACCCTCGTACACCTCCGAAAGATACGCGCTGAGTTCCTCCGAGATCTCGGGCGTTTCGCGGAAGCGCTGGTGCATGTGCCCGCGGTAGGCCTGGATATCCTGTGCCGTGAGCTCCGGCTCAGCCGCTGAGAACCTTCTGTAGAAGGTGTGAATAAAGTCCGGATCATAGGGGTCCTGCGGCGTCGAAAGAAGCTCCCTGAAATAGGAGGTTCCGAGATTCATCAGGCTGAACTTGACCGTGTATTCGGTACCGTAGCCTTTTCTGCGGTTGAAGCGCAGATTTCCGCTCTCGTCTTCAAAAATCTTTTCCTCGTCTTCCGATCGCAGGATACTGGTCTTCTGCGGCACAAAGACCGCATTCGTCCGGATATAGCGGTAGGAAACAGTCATCTCCAGATTGTTCAGGTAGTCCGACTGATACGAGGGATCCGCGCGGCTTACCGCAAGATAAGTCTGGAAAGCATCCGCCGCATAGTCCATCTCGGAAGCTTCATCATCCTCAGTCCAGTCACGCCCGTTGAAATGGCTCATAACCCGTCCTGAAAGATACAGCGGCGTACGAAGCCCGGTACGGGATTTCAGGAGCAGGTTTTCCTGATCGGAAGAACGGACATTTCCGGACAGGGAAGAATCCTCGGAAAATCCGCTGTAGCTGAAGCGGTAGGCTGATCCGTGATTCAGCACCAGGGACTGCGAGAATTTGCGCACGCCCTCTTCCACCGCGCTGTAGGCTTTGCGGAAGAGCTCCCAGTCATAGGGTTTTTCCGGCGCCGGCATTGCGAAAACCAGCGCCCCGTACAACAGGAAGGCCGGCATGATATACATCAGAAAGCGCGGTGAAGAGCCGGTTTTCTGCTTTTTCCAGCGCGAACGCAGAAGCTCCGCAATCGACATCAGAAGGATCGTGATCACGATAACCGATCCGAGATGCGGCACCCGGACGCCTGCGGCCATCAGGACAAAGAGGCCGACAAGGCAGAGTGCCGAAATCACGGCCTTCGGGATCGGATGCCTGTAGACAATCTGCGAAAGCAGGAAGGCGCCGGCTGCAATCAGCGCAGCCTGGATGCATTCACAGCCCGCAAGATGAGTTTTCTCTTCCAGCTCCCCGAAAAATGCCCACTTCGGCCAGGCTTTGAACACCTCGAGACAGTTTTTCCACTCGACAATGGAACCGAACAGAATGATGCCTGCCAGGATGAAGGCGGCAACCATGATCTTGATCCGTCCTTTTGCAGAGGAAAAAAGGCCCAGCGACAGGAGCACCGCAATGCCTGTCAACACATGATAGCCGTGGAAATCCGGCAGTCTCAGGTACTGTCCGAGGAAAATGTACAGAATCGCCCAGTACAGAAGAGACAGCAGGAAACGATAGAGGCCTTCGGAGCGGATCAGATCCGTAAGGCTGCCCCGGCTGAAAGCTTTTCTGTCTTCCATCAGAGCACCTCCCTCAAGTCCCGGTCGGTCCCGACAGGCACAACCATCAGCCGCTCGGACACGCCGGCCGCGTACTCCGGAAGCGTATCATCCGTCACGATATAGAGGATCACCGTATGCCCCTGTTCGGACAGGCGGAGCGCCGCCGAATACAATTCCTCGGAAATCTTACGGTCCACCATAAAAATCACGGGAAGTTCTGCAATTTCTCCGCTGACAGCAGGATCTGAAAGCAGCGTCTTAAGTGCTCCTGTCCGCCCGAAACTGATTTCCGGCGTTTTCGCATAGTAATCCTCAAAATCAGACATGCTGCCGATCTTTTGCGGAACCCGTTTCCCGGACTGCCACAAAGACAGCGGAATGCTCTCTCCCGCCGCATACAAAGAAACGGCAATTACGATCTCGAGGACTTTGTTTTCGGCCGGGATATAGTCCTGTGCGTCTTCTCCGTCCGATCTTTCGGTGCTGAATAATAATGCGGCGCCGTTCCGTTCCTCGCGGATCAGGTTCCGGACCTTCAGCTTTCCCGCACGGGCAGACTTCTTCCAGCCGATCAGCTTCACAGGATCGCCCGCCACATAATCGCGAAGCACGGAATCCGGTTCTGTCACCTGGTCGTAACGTTCGATCAGAATCGGGGCCTGGAGGTTTTTCAGCGCGGAGATCTCCGAAATTTCTACGATTTTCGGGAGCACAGAGGCGCTGATCGCACCGGGAAAACGGTAGCGCAGCCTGAAAAGCTTCAAAAAATCCGTCAGGATCACATCCCGGACACCGACCTCATATTCCCCGCGGTATTTGCAGATCAGCCGGGTCTCATAAGTGTATTTGTCGTTCGGGAGAAGTTCGTATTCGGGATTATCGGGAAGTTTTTCAATCCGTGAGAAGTCTGAATAGAAACGGACACGGACAGAGGAAAAGGCAATCCGGTCCTCATTCTGAAGGGTAAAAAAATAGGACACCGGATCGCCGGACACAATGGTCCGGCTGCCGATTTCCTGATAGATGCGGAACCGCCAGAGAACAATCAGAAGATAGATCAGACAGACCGGCGGGACCAAAAGCACAGCAAAGAAAAAGCTGTAGCTGACAGTACCGCCGTAAAAGCTGATCGCGACAAGGGATGCGGCAAATAAAGCAAGAAGGATCAGCCAGTGCACAAGCGTGATCCGGCGTTCTTTTTTACTCATGGATTTATACCGGGACGCGGATCCGGCCAATCAGGCGCTTCAGGATATCCGTCGCCGTATCGCGGCGGATCCTGGCCTCCGAAGACAGCACCATCCTGTGCGAAAGCACCTTCAGCGAGAGTTCCTTGATATCATCCGGACGCACGTAATCACGCCCGTCGAGATAGGCAATGGCACGGGAAGCTGCCAAAAGATGCAGGAAGGCACGCGGGCTCGCGCCGAGTGCAAGGCCCTCTTCCGCACGCGTTGCGCCGATGATGGTTTCCGCATAGGAAAGCACCTTTTCGGATACCGTTATCTGGGACACTTCCTTCCGCATGGAAAGGATATCCTCGGGCTCCAGCACGGCTTCGATTTTTTTCGAGGCCTGGCCGGAAAGGAAGCGCGCTGCCATCCGGAGTTCCTCTTCCTCCGCGGGATAGCCGATCGAGAGCTTCATCATGAAGCGGTCTAACTGGGCTTCCGGCAGCGGATAGGTGCCGACATATTCGATCGGGTTCTGCGTCGCAATGACAAGGAAAGGCTCCGGCAGAGGATATACTTCGCCGTCTACGGAAACCTGCCGCTCTTCCATCGCTTCCAGAAGGCCGGCCTGGGTTTTGGGCGAGGTACGGTTGATTTCATCTGCAAGGATGACATGATTCATAACAGGACCGGGCTGATAGACAAACTCCCCGGTCTGCATCCGGTAAACCGATCCGCCGGTCACATCCGTCGGCAGCGTGTCCGGCGTGAACTGAATCCGGCCGAAACTGCAGTTTAAGGAGCGGGACAGCGCTAAAGCAAGCGTCGTTTTGCCGACACCGGGCACATCCTCTAAAAGGATATGGCCGTCCGCAAGAAAACAGGCGACGACATCCCGTACGGTTTCTTCCTTTCCGATCAGCACCTGGTTGATGTTTTTCTGCAGGCGCAGGGCTTTTTCAGTTAATTCCGGCATTTTCTGTGGTCTCCTTTAGCTGTTCTTTGTCAGAATGCGTGTTTTTCCCGGTCACGGAAGCTGCGTTCCAGATCCCGCATAGCGTCCTTTTTCGCGATTGCTTCCCGTTTGTCGTAAAGCTTTTTGCCCTTTGCAAGCGCGATCTCCACCTTGACAAGACTTCCGGAAAAATACACCTGCAGCGGCACGAGGGTATAGCCCTTTTCCGTGAGCTTGCCCTGAAGTTTCCGGATTTCCTTTTTGTGCATCAGAAGCTTCCGCTCCCGCAAAGGATCCCGGTTGAAGATATTTCCTTTTTCATAGGGACTGATATGCATGCCTAAAATCACGACTTCTTCATTCCGGATCCGGACGTAGCTTTCCTTGATGCTGCCCTTTCCCATGCGAAGCGATTTGACCTCCGTGCCCGAAAGCACGATGCCGCATTCGTAGGTATCCTCAATGAAATAGTCATGATAGGCCTTTTTATTGTTTGCTATCAGTTTTCTGGACTCTTTCATACTGTTTTTTTGACGGTTTTTGCCTTTATGATTCAAAAAGGCTCCGGGAAAGCTTCCCCGGAGCGCATTTTCTTAAATACAGATCATCAGAAGTTGAATGCAAGCGCGAAAGCCAGCACAAAGAATGCGATCGCAGCGAACTTCGTGAACTTTTCCAGCTTTCCTTCTGCGGAACGCGACCGGTTCTTTTCCCAGTAGGAATCAGCCATGCCGCCGATGGTGCCAAGACCTGCCGACTTGCCTTCCTGAAGCATGATGATGACGATCAGGATCAGTCCGATCAGTCCGAAAATGCTCATTAAAATATATCTGATTACGGTTCCAGCCATGATAATTTCTCTCCTAAATTCTTCTGTTTTTCAACGCACGGCAGATATTATAGCAGAAAGCCCTGCGATATGCAAGCAGAATTTTTCTTCTTTTCGCTGCTTTTTTATATAGAAACAATGCCGGTGGCGGGACTTGAACCCGCACGTGGTTGCCCACAACAGATTTTGAGTCTGCATCGTCTGCCATTCCGACACACCGGCTGAAAACCCGTGAACCTTATGCTACCATATTTTCACGGGTTTTGCAAGCGTTTTTACGGGATCAGCCCTTTCCGAGCGTGGAACCTGCCTCGATCATGCCTTTGTTCTGATCGAGGAAGTCCGGAGATGTCACCTGGAGAAGCTCATCAAAGGTCCCAAAGCCTGTCAGGTCGAGATAATATTCTTCGGTCTCCATGTGGACCGCTTCCGATGTCGCAATATAGGTGTAATCCCCGTCAAACTCCAGATGCGGCACACCGTTGTCGTCTACCGGGATATCCGTCACATAGACCGGCACATAGGTATAGACCGGACTGTCGCTTCCTTCGACGTTCACTGTCACCTGATAGAAGGCGTACAGAATATTCTCATACTCCGTATCGGTGTTTTCCGGGTCTTCCCGCACGAGAAGGGTCATGCCGAGCGGCAGGATATCCTGCATCGTAAAGCCCATTTCCTCGTACTGCGGCATGACATCTTCGGCATAGACCGTACAGACGCTGTTATCGAATGCATCAATCTGGTCCTGCGGAATATCCGAGAGATCCTGAAGCCCTTCAATCAGGCCGGAGACGATAAAGGTTTTTTCGAATACATTCGCGATCTTGCCGTATTCCTGCAGGAACCAGTCGGATGTATATTCTTCTTCGTCAATCGAGATCACGATTTCATCGCCGTTGGAGAAATTGCTGTCCCAGCTGTAATCGTAGTAAATGTTCATGCATGCCGGGTCTGCATTGATGACGCTGATCGAGGAAACATAGCCGCTGCCGTTCCGGCCGGCGAAAATGACCTCAATGCCCTCAAAGGGATCGAAGGTTTCAACATCCTGCAGACCGGAAACCGTGATCGTCCGTTCGGTAACGGTCGGAAGCACACCGTATTCGCGGATCAGGTAGCTGCGCGTATAATCCTCCAGATCAAAGGAGAAGGTGACGGTATCGCCGTTGGAAAGTTCATCAAGCGTCGAGAAGTCCCGATTCAGCGGAATGCTTTCCAGCCATTCTTCCGAAGAAGCGTATTCGGCGGATTCGACATGTCCCTTGCCGTTGTAACCGGCAAACTCTACGACAAGATCCGCAAGCGGATCCACTTCTTTCGGCTCCGTCAGTCCGCTGACCGTAATCGTCTGGTCCTCTGCAACAAGCTCGACGTTGATTACTTCGGAAATCGTGTCGTTCACATCCCACTTCACTTTGACCTTATCCCCGTTTGTAAGGTCATAGTATTCGCTGAGGGAAGGATATACGCTGTTCAGCACTGCTTCCTGCGCAGTCATGCCGTAGTCGCCGCGCTTTTTCCATTTCAGCTTTTCCGCAAAATCTTCTTTGAAGCGATCCTGATCAAGCGTCCATTCCGCTTCGCCGTAGCCGTTGTAGCCGGAGAAGCTGACTTTCAGGTAATCGTTGATATCAACGGTTTCCGTCTTGTTGTTGAACAGGAAGAAGAACAGGGCTGCCGCTCCGCCTAAAAGAAGCAGGGTGACTGCGCCGATAATGATAACCGGAACGAGCCATTTTTTCTTCTTTTTCGGTGCCGGTTCCGGCGCAGGCTTTACAGGCCGCTGCACGGGCTGAGTCGGAAGCGGATTTGCAGGCGCCGGATTCACGGGAGCCTGATTCACCGGAGCCGTATAAACCGGAGTCGGATTGACAGGAGCCTGATTCACCGGTGCGGGATTCACAGGTGCCGGAGCGGGCTGGACCGGCTGCGAAGGCGCCGGATTTACCGCCTGCACCGTCGGTCCGGTCACATTCAGGTCTGTATAGACAGGACCCGGTTCCGGAGCCTTCGGCTTCATCGCGGTCGGCGTTCCGCAGAAGGGGCAGAACTTCGCACCGTCATTCAGGGTTTTGCCGCAGTTTGAGCAGATCATGATTGTTACCTCTCTTTCATCTCAAAAACTATATGAAATTTACGGATCAGTTTCTGTTTCAGTTTTCCTCCCGGGAAAGAAGGTCCAGCTGCAGTGCATCCAGGAAATGCACATAGAGATCCTGGCGCAGGCTGACGCGGTAGGTCCGGTCGATCTCATCAAAGGTAAAACTTTTCCGGCCGCCCGCTTCCATTCGCTTCCAGAAACGATAAAGGTCCCTGAAAGGCAGGTAGTAAACTTCGTTCCGTTCGGTATAGTAGATCAGGAGAAAGGAGATCCCGTCCTGTTTCTCCATGTCCTCCATGAATTTCAGCTGGTGTTCGTGGACGTTCGCAAGCGGGAAGGTGTCTGTTTTGCATTCCTTCGCATCAAAGCAGACCGGAATTCCCTGCACCGCACCGATATAGTCGACCGTACTCTGCTTGTCGAAATACGCAAGCGTAATATGCCGGCTTTCGGGTTCGATATTGACCGGTGTGATCGGTGTCGGAACCTTCTGTATCAGAGCAAGCTTCCTGACACGGTAATCCTCGATCGTATAGTTGATCATCTCCTCGAAGGAAGATCCTCTCAGTCCCCTGCTGTTCCAAGTGGCCACTCTTTGGGCGCCTCCATTTCAAATACTCTGCCCGAAAGCGCGGGAAGCGCGCAGTCTTCGGGAAATTCAAGCCTGCAGGCCGCGAGGCACTGCGTAATCTGGCCGTATTTCCGGTTGAACGCAGGGTCGCCGTATTTCGGATCCCCGAGAATCGGATGACCGGAAGCGGCAAGCTGTGCACGGATCTGGTGACTCTTTCCGGTGAAGATCTCCACTAAAAGAAGCGTCCGGTCCGAATACACCGAAACCGGCCAGACAGCAGTCCGGATACTCTGGGCGCCGTGGACATTTTTCGCATAGATCCGGACTTTGTTGGTGCTTCTGTCCTTCACAAGCCAGGAATGGTATTCCTGCGGTTCCTCGATCCGGCCTTCTGCAACGGCATAGTAAAATTTCCGGACCTGATGTTCCCGGAAGAGTTCGGAAAGCACCTGAAGCCCGCGAAGAGAAAGCCCTGCGCACATGATCCCGGAAGTGTTCCGGTCCAGGCGGTTCACGACCGATGGCCGGAAGGATTCAAAATCGGAGTCTGAAATGATACCGTTCCGGCGTGCACGGAAGATTACCCACTCGTTGACTGAGACATCAAATTCCGTGGCTTTCTGGGAAAGGATGCCCGCAGGTTTGATAAAAATACAGACATCGTTGTCTTCATAAAGCACCGGGATTTCCGGAAAGGAAATGTCCTCGACATTCTGGCGCTTCTGTTCGCCGCGCATCTTCTGATAAGTTTCCTCGGACAGGTAAAACTGCACCGTATCGCCGAACACGGTCTGTTCGTTTCCGAGCGCACGTTCCCCGTTCAGGGTGATATTCTTTTTCCGGAGCATTTTGTAGACAAAGCCGGCCGGCGCCTCGCGAAGATGCCGCTGCAGCACCTTGTCAAGCCGCTGATTCGACTGATTCAGTCCAAGAGTTATCTCAATCACGAAAATGCCCCGTTAATCCGTTTCAAATATGATTTACATGCTGATTGCCCGAAGCACGCCCTCCTGCTTCAGCAGATACTCATCTGCCTCGTCCCGGTCGGAAGGAGGCAGGTTCTGCAGGCGTTTTTCAAAGCTTTTCAGGTTTTTATACACTGTCAGATCCCCGTCCGCCTCTGAAAGCCGTAAATAATTCCGCAGGTACTCTTCCGTCTCCTGTGCATTCTGCTTTTCGTCCGGAATGAAGCAGTAGATGCCGCTTTCATGGATGAATGCATAGGAAAGATCAAAGGCTTTCCCGTCCTTTCCGGCAATCAGAAGCCCGGTGTCCAGGATTCCGTTCCCCGCAAGCGCCCGGATTCGTTCATACTCCTCCTTCGGCCGGTCCTTATGCTTCAGCATCGGGATCAGGGTGGATAGCTGCATGGCCATCGGGATGACGAGCATGGCGGCAATAATCGAGTACCAGTTTTTCGTGGTGCCCTTCATAATGATGCCGTAAACTGCGATCCCGGCAATGATCAGGGCGAGGACCAGCGAGAAAACGAAGAGATTCGTCTTCCGCTGCCTTAAATACCCGTAATGTCCTTTTTGTGCCCGCTTCATACGATCTGGGACGCGGCAATCTCGGCAGCCTTTTCAACCGCTAAATCAATGCCCGCAGGATTCTTTCCGCCCGCCTGCGCGAAGTTCGGACGTCCGCCGCCGCCTCCGCCGACAAGGCCTGCAATCGCTTTGATGAGGTTTCCGGCATGTGCGCCGCGTGAAACAGCGCCGTCCGACGCTGCCGCAATCAGGCTGACGCGGCCGTCTTTTCCGGATGCCAAAAGGATCAGGCAGTCGCCCAATTTCTCGCGAAGATCATCGGAAAGGTTCCGGAGTTCATTTCCGTCCACGTTGTCGATCTTTGCACAGAGCACCTTTATGCCATTCGCATCCTGTACCTTCTGTAAGATATCGGAAGCAGCGTTTTTCGCAAGCTGCCCTTTCAGGCTCTCATTTTCGGACTGCAGCGCCCTGTTCTCGGAAAGAAGGGTCTCGATCCGGTGCAGGAGGCCCGCGGTGTTGGTTTTCAGGAGTGACGCCGCCGACTGAAGCTCTTCTTCTGTCCTGCGGTAGTAGGCGATTACATTGTCGCCTGTAATCGCTTCAATTCTCCGTACGCCGGCCGCTATGCCGGACTCCGACAGGATCTTGAAGCTCATAATGTCCGACGTGTTTTTCACATGCGTGCCGCCGCAGAATTCCACGGATTCGCCCATCGTGACAACCCGGACGGTTTCGCCGTATTTTTCGCCGAAGAGCGCCATCGCGCCGCGTTTTCTCGCTTCTTCGAGAGGAAGCACCTCGGTAACGACAGGAAGCGCTGCCCGGATATTCCGGTTCACGATTTCTTCGGTCTTTTTAATCTCTTCTGCACTCATCGCGGCAAAATGCGTAAAGTCAAAACGCAGTCTTCCTGCATTGTTCAGGGAGCCAGCCTGCTCGACATGAGAACCGAGAACTTCCCGGAGCGCATGCTGCAGAAGGTGCGTCGCGCTGTGGTTTTTGCAGGTGTTCCGGCGGTTTTCCGGATCGACTTTGAGTGTAACGGTATCGCCGAGGGTAAAGGAACCGGACTCGACTTCACCGACGTGCGCGACCTTACCGCCCTGAAGCTTCCGGGTCTCTTTTACGATAAAGCGTCCGTGCGGGCTTTCAATCACACCGAAATCGCCTTCCTGACCGCCCATCGTGGCATAGAAGCAGGTTTCCTTCACGATTACCGCACCGGTGTCGCCCTCTTCCAGCGTATCGACAATCGAGCCGAAATCTTTGATCTTCCCGGATTCGTCGCGCTCCGACTCATTCCGGAGCACCATTGCGCTGACAAGGGATTCATTTTCAAAGCGGTCGTAGCCGACAAATTCACTGGTCACCGAAGGATCCAGTTCGTCATAGGCCGTCGCGTCCTTACCCATGTAGTTTGTAACCGCGCGGGCGGAGCGAGCCGCTTCCTTCTGCGCCTGCATCGCCGAATCAAAGCCCTGCTCATCAAGGGTCAGGCCCTGCTCTTCGAGAATTTCTTCCGTGAGATCGCGCGGGAAGCCGAAGGTATCGTAAAGGCGGAATGCCGCATCACCGGACAGGACTTTTCCGCCGGATTTCTGCAGTTTGTCCATTTCTTCCGTGAGAATCTGCAGGCCGGTGTCGATCGTACGGTTGAACTTGTTCTCCTCTTCGCGGATGACGGCAAGGATCATTGCCTTCTTTTCCTCAAGCTCCGGATAGCCGTCTTTGCTTGTTTCGATCACGGTTTCCGCGAGGCTCGACAGGAAGGTCGTACGGATTCCGAGAAGACGTCCGTGGCGCGCCGCGCGCCGAAGAAGCCGCCGGAGCACATAGCCGCGGCCGTTGTTCGAGGGCATGATGCCGTCCGAAATCATAAAAGTCACGGAACGGATGTGGTCGGTGATAATGCGGATCGAAATGTCCGCTTTTTCGTTGCTCTTATAGGCAATCCCGGCGATTTCGCCGACGTGCTCAGTCAGTGCGCGAAGCGTATCGATCTCAAAAATCGAGTCCACATCCTGCACAACGACAGCGAGCCGCTCGAGACCCATGCCGGTGTCGATATTCTTCTGTGCAAGTTCGGTGTAATTGCCGTGGCCGTCGTTGTTGAACTGTGAGAACACGTCGTTCCAGACTTCGATATAGCGGTCGCAGTCGCAGCCGACGCCGCAGGTCGGCTTTCCGCAGCCGTATTTCTTGCCGCGGTCATAGTAAACCTCCGAGCAGGGGCCGCAGGGGCCGGAACCGTGCTCCCAGAAATTGTCCTCTTTGCCGAAACGGTAAATCCGGTCCGCCGGAATGCCTTCCTGTTTATTCCAGATCTCAAACGCCTCGTCGTCATCCTGGTAAATCGAGGGATACAGGCGGTCGGGATCGAGGCCCGCGTACTTCGTCAGAAACTCCCAGGTCCAGTGAATGGCTTCTTTCTTGAAATAGTCGCCGAATGAGAAGTTTCCGAGCATTTCAAAGAAAGTCCCGTGGCGGCCGTCCTTGCCGACATTGTCAATATCGCCTGTGCGGATACACTTCTGGCAGGTCGTGACGCGGCGGCGCGGCGGAATCTCCTGTCCCGTGAAATAGGGCTTTAAGGGCGCCATGCCGGAGTTGATGATCAGAAGGCTGTTGTCGTTATGCGGAACCAGCGAGAAGCTGGGCAGCCGGAGATGCCCGTTTTCCTTTTCGAAATACTGAAGGAACATCGATCTGAGTTCGTTTACACCGTACTTTTTCATAAATATAATTCGCCTTTCCGCGAAAGGCACCAATGGGGTTATGAAACCCGTCGCCCTTTCGCTTTTCTGAATTGTTTGATATACTTTCCTCACAGGCTCAGCACACTACAGA
>JAFYGJ010000024.1:0-3391 GCA_017543275.1 Lachnospiraceae bacterium
ACTTGTTTATAGTATAAACTAATATTCGAAAAATAGCAAGCCTTGACAAAGGGCGAAAAAGGACTATAATGAACCCGTAAACTGAATACCGCAACGAATCGACAGGGGTGCCTTGTGCTGAGACGGATTGAATCCGAACCCTTATACCTGATACGGATAATGCCGGCGTAGGAAGTCTTCAATAAAATGAAAACCGCATGCCGATTCCGCATGCGGTTTTCATTATTTCATCAATTGACTGACAGAAAGGAATCACCATGCAGAAAAACGCCTTATCCCCCGCGAGAAAACTCGTCGAATCCGCAATCATGCTCGCCATCGCGACCGTTTTAAGCCTGCTGAAACTGATTGACCTGCCCTACGGCGGATCGGTCACGGTCGCTTCGATGCTTCCGGTTATCATTATTTCATACCGCCACAATATCAAGTGGGGGCTTCTCACGGGCCTCGCATTCGGAATTATCCAGCAGCTTCTGGGACTGAAGACGCTGAGCTGGGTCACGACCTGGCAGTCGATCCTTGCGGTCATCCTGCTGGATTATATCATCGCCTTCGCCGTGGCCGGACTCGGCGGAATCTTCCGCAAGACCACAAGCCAGCCGAAAGCACTTCTGTTCGGCGCGCTTCTCGTCGGAATTCTGCGCTACATCTGCCATGTGATCTCCGGTGCGACGGTCTGGGCCGGGCTCTCGATCCCGACAAACGCCGCACTCATCTACTCCCTCGGTTACAACGCAACCTATATGATCCCCGAAACGATTGTTACCATGATCGTCGGCTACTACATCGGCTCCGTTCTCGATTTCAGAAAGGAAACCGTCACCCGCCTGAGCCGTGAGGAAAACACCGGTCTTCCGGCCCTCAAATGGTTCGCGGGACTCATCATCGCCTGCGCGGTCGTCGCAATCACCGCGCTTGTCTTCCAGCACCTGCAGAATGCCGAATCGGGTGAATTTGACATCACAGGTCTTCGAAACGTCAACTGGCTGATCGTCGGCGTCATCACCGCCGTCGCGGGAATCTATGCTGCCACGCTGCTTCTCATTTCCAAAAAAGTCAACAGTCTGAAACCATCGAAAAAGGACCCGTCATGAACGGACGCTTCATCATTGTCGGAGCGGGCTCCGTCGCGCCTTCCGACCTGAATTTTGAGAAAAAACCCGGGGATTTCATCTGCGCCGCAGATGCCGGATTTCTGGCCATAAACGAGGCCGGGCTCAAGCCCGACCTCGTTATCGGAGATTTCGATTCCATGGCCGAAAAGGCCCTTTTTGAGGCTTACAGCGGCAATGATCCGGGCAGATCCGCCCTTCCATTCGAACTACTGCGTCTCCCTGTGGAAAAAGACGATACGGATACGGTTTTCTGTGTCCGCGAGGGTTTCCGCCGCGGCTACAGGAATTTCGTGATCTACGGCGGTCTCGGCGGTTCGCGCCTTTCCCATACCGTCGCAAATCTTCAGCTTCTCACCATGATCCGTGACCTCGGCGGAACAGAAAAGCTGGTGCAGGGAAGCACCGAGGTTTTCCTTCTTGCCGCTGGGGAGACAGCAGTTTTCCCGGCCGGACAGTCCGGACAGTTCTCCGTTTTCTCCCTCTCGGAGGAGTCGGAGGTCTCGCTTACCGGCTTCTATTACCCTTTGGATCACGGCCTCCTGACCCGCCGCTTCCCCTTAGGGGTGAGCAACCATTTCACCGGGAATGAGGCGCAGATTACGGTGCATAAGGGAGAGGTGCTGGTGATTATAGAGGGGTGAGCACTTACAGCTCCGGTACATCCTCCTCTTCTTCAAAGCTTTCCTTCTGAAGTTCACGAAGGACAGTTGTTCCCGCATCTCCATACTGATACAACTGATCCAGAAGTTCAATTGCAGCGCGAATCCGTGTCCTCAGAAGGTACCCGCCGGATTCGGACGCGCGGTACAAAGCATCTTCGGACACCTGGGGATTCCAGTCATACGCTTTTGCATGGAAATCACGAATCCCGAGAAGCACACCCGAAACCTCGGCTTTGGACAGCGGTGCAAGTTCCGGCGCAGATATCATTGCTTCGAGCGAAGCCTTTGCTTTTTTCAAAAGCACCGGTTCATCCGCGTATTCCGCTTCGACATTTTCAAATTCATGTTTCCTGTCAATCACATCTTCCGCATATGAGGAGCTCAATGCGAAGAGTGAAAATGTGCTTTCCAGCCCGCCTTCCGGATGCAGAAAATCCTGCATGCTCAGGTAGCTTTTTAAACGCGTTTTCTTACCGAATCTGCCGATCAGTTCCAGCTCATCAAAAAGGATCACCCATCCGCTGCAGCCGATTGCCCGCAGGAAGTGACTGATGAAGCAGTAATAATCCATAATGTGTCTTGTCTTGCTGAAATTCTGGCTAAACTTGGCCGGTGTTCCGTAAATACGGCGGAAGCTTCGTTTTATCAGCGGAGCAGTCACAAAATCGCCTTCCAGGTCTGCCACGAAAGCATATCGTTCCTCTTCCTCCTGCGTTCCCAGAAAAGCTTTCAGAAGATAATACAGTTTGTCAGTCTGCAGCTCTTTTGCCGTATAAGCCAGAAGTTCTCCTGTAATGCTGCTTCCGGCGCTCAGTTCCTCCAGCTTCTCACGAAAACCCGGCTGTGACGCACCCGGGAGCCAGGTATTCGCCATCAGTTTCTGATACAGAACCCAGGGCTTATCAATCGGCGTCTCTTTTCCGAGAGAGACCATAGAAACAGCCATATTTTCAGCAAATGCGCGATTGAATATGGTATTCAGAAGATGCGTTTTTCCTTCCCCGTATCTCCCGGTAAAAATCATTCCGCCGGATGTTCCTGTCTCCTTAACAGTCTGCATCCTGTCGGAGACCTTTTTAAGCATGGCCGGACGCGCCTCGGAAAAATACTCACCGACTGCCCGGGAAGGAATTCCCGAGCGAAGTGCTTCGATCACATGTCTCGCATTATATTCACTCATTCGTCACTCCTTCCGGCACAATTGCACGATTCACAAGATACGGCAGTCCCAGTCCCCCGAATGCAGCTCTTTCCGCAAGCTTATCCGCCTCTTCCCGCTCAAGGGTTTTCGCAGGAATCCCCTGCTTTTGCAGTGTTTCAGAAAGCTTTACTGCCATCTCGCACAATGCATCCATCCCGTAGCATTCTTCCGCGTACCGGTCCAGATCAATAATATCGGCAAAGCAGTTAAACCTCGTGCTGACAACCTCACTCTGAACACGCATCCAAAGCGCCTGATATGATTTCATGCCATAGCTGTCGTTTTCCATCAGTTCCCGGTCAAACACCAGAAGGAACATGATATGATGCATTTCATCAATATCATCAATCAGCTGACGGATGCTTTCATAGGTATCTTCCCGTCGAAGCCTGGTATAGCGTATGATTCCCTCC